>CAYJWN010000018.1:0-23126 GCA_964373835.1 uncultured Planctomycetales bacterium | reverse complement strand
AGAGCCCATCGACGCGGACTTGGTAGTCCGCAAACAACGTGTCGCGGATGACGTCTTGAAGTCTTCCTATGAGCAGCGCCTGCCCAGCCGGTCCGACCTCGTAGTCGCCGGGCTCGCGGATATCAATTACCTGTTGGCCGCGATGCTCCAACCGGTAGCCGCGAATCTTGAGGTAGCCTGGCACCGATGGATCATTCATCTCAGCATCCGTCAGATCGACCAGCGCCCAGCCATCGTTGGCCACCTTCAGGCCGCGGATCGTCACGCGCGCTCCGGGCACCGCCTTGATCACCAGCGCGCCGTCCAGATCGAGGCCTTCAATGTGGATGTCCTGCCCATCGATCCACAGCGTGGAGCGGTCGGAGATGTGCCCGCCATGGATCTTGTCTTTGACATCCTGCACCGTCAGCGCAAAGCTTGGGCTGAGGACGACCTTTGCCCCGTCCTGGAACGGCACACCGCGCACCTGCCGCTCGAGCGACGGAGCCTCCACCCTCACCTGCACGCCGGCCTCAGCCAGCAGCTTGCGGCTATATTTGTACGCGTCCGACTCGCCGGTGGACATGGCATCCGGATAGTTACCGCTTTTCGGGTTAGCCGCGCCCGTGGCCAGGTTGTTCTTGACCGGCGAGAAGACGTCCCGCTTGGCGGCAAAGTTCGTCACCCCCACGGGCTGGCCCTCCGGCAGCTCCAGTGCCACGTCCTGCATCATCGTTTCGAGGCGCGTGGGGCTCTTGAACTGCGTCTTGGTCGCATCCGCGTACTTCGGATTCACGAATTCGGCGATGATGCCGTGCGTCCGTTCCAGCGTGTCGTCATACGTGTCGTTGGCGAGGATGAACACGTTGAGATTGCCCGGATAGCGGGACTTGCCGGTAGCGGCATCGGCGGTGTCGCCGCCAAGCCCCGCCGATTTCAGCAGCGGATCAAGCTGGTTGTACTCCACGTTGCCCACCCGCACGCGCCCATCCTTCCAGCGCAGCCGGGTGATCGCACCCGCCTTCTCGCCGGCCTCGCGCGGCACTGTGATGAAGTTCATCGCCAGGTGCTGTCGGAGTGATACGCCCAACGCCGGCAGCAGCGCGTTGAACACCTGGCCGTTGGTATCCTGGATGAAGACCGTGTGCGTGCGGCCCTCCTGCCGCCAGCGGCGAATAATGCCCTGCTGGGCCAGCAGCATGTGGACGTCGCCATGACCGTGCGGCTTGGTTTGCAGGCGGTAGGGGTCAGTCTCTTCGAGGACAAAGTCGCCGTGGTTGTTCACGATGGCGGGCACCGCGCCCTGCTTGATCAGCGTGATCTGGTCCTCCGCCATGTCGAAGTTGTGGTGCTCCTTCAGCAAGGCTACCGTCCGGTCATGCGTATCGTCGGAGGTCATGATGACGAGCGGGATCTGGCGCGATTCGCCGGTTGCGCGGTTGGACCGCTCCTGAAGTGCGAGGATGGTGCGAATGTAGCGCTCCAGGTAGGTTTCCCCGCTGACTAGATCAAACGGAATGCCGATCTTGATGCCGTCATAGCCCAGCCGCTCGCCGAGGCCGCCGGCGACCAGCACCACGCCAAGGCGGTTCGCCGCCCTCAAGCCCTCGGCCTCTAGTTTCAGGGAGGTGTCGTCGATGCGGTCGAGTTGAATCCCTTCAGGTACTTCAGGGCTGACTCCTTCAAATGGATTTTCGCCGCGCGCTGAAGCCGCCAGCAGCCGTTGCGCGTTGCGCCGGTACGCCCCGAGCCCGCCTGGATATCCGCGGTGCAGCTCCGCAATCTGCTGCAGCAGGCTGCGTTTGCGCTCGTCATCCACCCCGGCCGGGGCCCAGTGCTCAAAGAGATGCTGCTGTCCTTCCGCGACCAGCACATCGATGGCTTCCAGCTGTTCCGGTGCCGTGATCACCCCGGCCGCCACATGTGGTTGATCCATGCGGCGAGCGAAGACCGTCATGTTCTCCAACGTCTCACCACGGGCATTGCTGAAGATTCCACTGGGTTTGGTATCGATGAGCTCAAAGCCGTTGCGTCGGAGCAACTCAGCCAGCGTTCCCTTCGTGTAATGCCAGAGATGATCGACGAGATGGAGTGTCGGGTTCCGGCCAGCATTGTTTGGGATACGGGTGACCAGAACGCCTGAGGGTTTCAGAACGCGCCGCGCGGCTCGCAGAAATGCGTTCGGGTCCTGCACGTGTTCGAACAGATCGTAGAGCGCAATAACATCGAACGACTCCTCCAGTTCCGGATGCTCTGTGAGGAACGACTCCAGCGTGCCCTTGAGCACCGGCAACCTCCGTCCCTGTAATTGCTCGACCACAAACGCGGAGAGGTCAATTCCCTGCACTGCCCATCCGCGCCGCTTCGCGGCGGCCAGGAGATACCCTCCACCGGGACCCACCTCCAACATGCGGCCGGGCTTCGTCAAGCCACCCATCTGCTCCCAGTCGTTGATCTGTAGATCGGCGATTGCCGTACGCCGTGCATCCTCTTCAGGCGAGAAGGCTTTGATACCCGCCTGCTCGGTTGACCGGTCGCCGTCGAGGAAATACGAGCTTGAGTAGAGCGTTTCATAGAACCTGCCCCCAGGCTGTGGATTCAACCAGATCAGGCCATCCCCGCTGTGCTTTACTAGCTCCAATGGAACTCCATTGATCACGACCGTGCCAAGCACCACGTCATGCGTCTGCCCATCGAGCGGGCAAACGACGTTCTTCGCATCCTCCAACCGGATCTCTAACCCATCAATGCGTACATCGGCCAGCACTGGTGGAGCAGACGAGCGGGGCTGTGTGGCGGTTGGGCCCAATCCTTGACCGTCATGCGTCTTGCGCCATGTCTCAAGAGCCTGAATCAAGATTTGCTCTACATTGATGAGCGGCCCTGGCAGATTCAGGCCGAGAGATTGAATCAGCGCTGGGATGCTTTGAAGCGGCAGTTGCCCCAGTTCGTGGGCGGCTGCAGTGGCGGCGGGGCCATACACGTTTGGATCTGTGAGGTAATCAATAAGGGCTGGGAGTGTCGCCTGGTAACTTGCGGTGCGTTCCAAGACACCCAGCACGCGTTGGCTGAACTGGCGGTCGTCGTAATCGTTGTCGGTTATTTCAAGGAACTGGCGGATGGCGTTCCGGATGGCCTGCGGATAGTTGGCATAGTCCTCAAGTTCGAGAAGGGTCACGATGAGTTCCTCAACGACCGGAGGTCCCCGGTACCCGTGGGACTTGATGAACGCGTGCCGCAGCTCGTGCTTGAGCTCCATCGCGAGGAGCTCCCGCACCCCGGCCTGCGGGTCCTTCAGCCGCCGTACCATGTCCGCATCCAGCACGATCGTCTTTGTGCCGCGCTCAAAGTGCGCGAGCCGGTCGTTGCCGTCCACGATCACCAGCCGCGTCCCCTCCCACCGGCAGCTCGGACACACCAGCTCCGCCAAATCCCGCATCATCGTCGAGAGCAGATCACTCGCAAATCGCTCGCCCGACACCTGTTGTAATGTCCTGTCTACACCGACTACTGCCTCAGCGATGACTGAACTTCCAGCAAACGAACCAGCACGTCTAATAGGAGAGGGCTCTCGCTCTTCCTTTCGAGACGCGGCAATAACATCAACGGTTGGAGCAATCTCAATCTGTTCAGTTGCCGAGTAGGTCGAGGTAAATTCACCGGTCCATATTGATTCTTCTCGTTTAACCATCCTACCCGGCTTGAAAACGAGTGTATAATTCAGACCTCGCTCTCGAAGAGCCCATACGCGATCTAAGAAACTTCGCACCCCCTCTATTAAGATGGGCTTGTAGTCAGCAGTTCCCGCCGGATTGTACAGAAGTCCTATTTGGTAGGCCGTGGTTGTTATCGAGTCGGCTGGCCCTAGGGGCTCGAATTGAATCATTTCAGCCTGTTCCTCAGAAAGGAGGGCGCCTTGCTGCTGCAAATCGGAGAGCAGCTTAACCAGAACTTTATATCGTTCTGTCTGCTGATCCTCTGGATATTCCATCAGCACATCTGCCAGCTTCCCTGCTAACTTACGTAGCAGTCCGTGATCGGGTAACTCTGCTTGAAGCTGTGCCGCAAGTGCAAGCCAGGTTGCGACGTACTTGCGATGCTCAACTTCAGGAAGCTTCATCCAGTCAAATGTTCTGCCCCCCATAAGCTCAGATGCTACCGATGATAATCCAAGTCTTGCCGCTTCTTCCTGAATGATGGCGTCGAGTTTCAGCCTCTTCTCGTGATGTTGGCGTTCTACCCAGGCCCGGGTTTGCATTCGCTGGTCGATTCGACCCACCAGATCTTCCATACCCAACCGCTTCAGAGCTCGATAGATGGGCCCGTGGAGAATTTCCAGGATCGCAAGACCAACCCTTGTAGTTACGACAATGATCGCTATCGTCAAGAAGTACATTCCAAAGAAGAGGGTCCACCCGAAACCTGTTCTATTTGGATCTCCGAGCATCCCCACGGACCGGCCCATGACGTATATCATGTTAAGAGTCCCGGGCACTATGAAGAGGCCATCGATATCATCGATATCGAACATAGATCTTGAGGTCGAGCTGTCTACACGGTTTCCCACTAAGAAGGGATACCGAAGAGCATGGATGAGTTCGGCGATCCCGACAATAACCGCCAGTCCCACCCAAATACCATTCAGCCAAAGCAAATGGCTCAGGGTTTCCGAGAGAACTGTTACGGTGTCATAGTCCGCGGCATGCGCAATGCCCGGTGCCATCAGCATGGCAAGAGCTGCACCGATGACCAAGCGAGACCTGCCTCGAGACACTGTCAGGGCAGTGCGCACGAACTGTGCCATCTTCCGCAGCGCGGCCTTACCAGCGATAACCAGCAGGTATCCAATCACATCAACCCCGGGGAGAACTGCGGCGACCCGTTTCAGCACCGCGGCCAACCGCTCACCGGTCGACCGGGCAACCTGTTTCAGCACCGCGGCCAACCGCTCACCGGTCGACCGGGTGACCCGCTGTCCCACACGTTTCTTGGGAGTTGCAAGCTCCAGACGCATGCTGGCCACCAGGGATTCAAGTCGTCTCACCTGTTCATCAGGGAGCTGGCCAGCCATAAGGGAAGCTTCAACCGCCGCTGACAGATCCCTCAGAGCTTCATAGGTTGAGCCGTGATCTATGAGGCCTTGAGAGAGATCGTGCCGGCCAACTTCCTTTAAGCGGTTTGGCAGAGAGTCGGCTTTATTGAGAAGGTCCTTCGACTGGACAAGCAAGCTCCAAGCCTTCAGCCCTACTTCAATGATCTGCTTGCTGAATGTTTCAAGTCTCTCTGCCCCCTTCCGCACGTCCTCTCCAGCCGACAGTTTCTGTCCCATCTCGTCGAAGGTAGTTTGGAGACGAGCACGGAGGCCTTCTCTGATCACGCGAGCATACTCAACATGGTGCTCCTCTTCCAATTTCTTGGCATAGGCATCAATTTGCTTGAGGGCGGTCTGGGCATGCGCGAACTGTCTCCATGGCTTGAGGGCATCATTGAGGCCCGAGACTGAGCGGACTTGGCGGGCTGTTGTCACACCACCACGCAGTGCCTTCTCAAGCTCTTCAAGCGTATCTGTAAGCGCTTGATAGGGCGTCGCGTGAGCCTTGAACCGACCTGCTCCTGGATCGACCCCGCTCTGAACGAGTTGCTCAACGAGCGTGTCGACAGCCGTTCTGGTCGCTAGTGCCTCCGCTTTGACCCGCCAAGGCTTGGCCTTCTCATTAACAATCTGAGCCAGCCGTCGCAGCCAGAGCAGATGCAAGAGGGACGGGAATCCAGCAACCCGGCCGCCAAACCCTCGATAAGCCTTAAGCGCATTGGGGAAGTTGCTCAGCAAGTTTTGTATGCGGTCACCAGTTCCGCGATTTTCCGGAGCTCCTGTAAAGAGATAGTCGGCTTCAATCGTGAGCGCTTGGATTCGATCACTTATCTGTTTGATCTGAAGACGCTTTTCATCGGCTTCAGCACCCTTGCGATCCTCTTCGAGTTGCTTTGCTGAACTCTCCAAGTCTTTAGCCGTTTCTTCTAGTTTCTTAATAAGCTCTCGCGCGGCGTCTGCAGAATTTCTGGCGAGAGTCAGCGCGTCACTGGCTTCTTTAATCGTGTCGCGTACCTGACCGCTAAAGAGCCGTCCTACTCCCAACCCAGACCAGAACAGATCGATGACAGCGAGCGGAGCTACGATGAAGACTGTAGTTAGTGGATTAGTCAGCCAACGTTGCTTCCAATTCTTGACTGGATTGAACAAGAACGGCGCCATAAGCCATCCCACGATCGCTGTCATGATCTGCGGCATCCAGAACGCGAAGCGAATAGGATCAAACGGGGAGAGGAACACGATAAGGGCAATAAAGACGCCACGCTTGATCCCATACTGGTTCAAGAGGGAGAGGTCCTGCCAGGGCTGTCGGACCTGCGGGCCACCTTTGCCACCGGTCTGGATGAACTTCGCGTAGCCCTGAACGCCGCGTTCTACGCTATCGGCGGCATGGGCGATCAAATTGGTGAAGAACGCAAAGTACCTGGCGAACAGGTTGCGGGCAAACTGTCCGAGACCTCCTTGATCGAAGAGGATCATGAGGCCGGAATACGCCCCCACTGCAAGACCGGTGAGGATAATGCCAGGACCCACATACTGCGCCGATAGGATAACGACCGGCAATCCCGCAAGGTAGAGCTTCCAGCGTCGCATCAAGCCGTACTCATCCACGAGGTGCGACAGCGCTGAATAGCTGATAATCTGGCCGAGGATGATGCCATTGAGCCAGAAGGTGATGGCGAGGCTGAACCAAGGATTGAGCGGCAGCATGTAGAAGACCGGAATAGCCCAGAGAATAAACCGCTTCACATCCGGTTTCTTGAGGAAGAACGCATAGCTGCGGATCCGGCCGACCTTGTCGGTCCAATGGACGTTGGGGCTGAAGAAGTACTTGATCAGCGTGGGGCTCATCAGATTCTCCGGCGCATCGCCGGACCACTTCCGGAACGGTGTGAGGTGCTCGCTGTGCTGCGAGGAGAGCCCCTTGCCAACTGAGACGTAGCCGATGTGTCGACTGGTTGCCCCCCTGCGCTGAATCGCCGTGGCCCCGGCATCGTCTTCAGCCACGAGGTCATCAATCGCCCCTTCGTAATCGACGAAACCCGAGGCCCGCTCATAGACCTTCCCGTAGTCGCCGAGTGAATCAACCGCTTCCTTCACCTCTTGCTCCTGGAACCAGCCTTCTTCGGCAAGACCAGCCGCATCCGCAACACCAGAGAGCGGCCTGGTGAAGATATGGCTCTTGTAGGGCGCCACGGTCAGGCGCGAGTCGAAATCAAATTCAGACGCGACCATCGGCTCCATCCAGAGCTCTTCCAGTCGGTGCTGGTGATCCGCATCCAGCCGCATCCTCACTTGGCCCCGCATGTACGGTAGGGTGTTGGCCACCTGCATGTACTTTGCCGCGTGGACATCGGCCCGGCTGCCTTGGCGGACCCAGTAGAGCTCAAACGGCGTGTCCATGAAGAAGCGCAGGTACTTGTGCAGGACGCGGTCTTTGGCAAGCGAGAATTTCGCTTCAGGTAAGCCTTGATCGGGATTTGCCGCTAACTCAGTCTGGAACGCCTTCAGATCAAACGCTGGATCCTTAAAGATCTCACGAAATGCTCCTTCCAACTCAGCCGAGTAGCCTTGCGACTTCAATTGCTTCATGAGCCGGATAAGCTCACTCATGTCGAGCTTATCGTTGCCGAACAGATTACGCAGGTCCTTCTCGCGGTCCCGGGCATATCCATCGTGCTTGATCGCGAACTGGAGCTTCCTGCTCAATCGACGCTCGAGTTCCGCCTCCCTGTGCTGGCGTTCTGTCGCGTCAATCCCTGGCGCGTCCGGATCGACATCCGGCAACGTCCGCTTGATGGCTGCGCGGTACGCATGGCGCACCATGAGCACCGAACTGACATTGGCATAGAGCGTCTGGAGCCTCGTGTTGCCCCACTCCTCGATCCGCCTGACGAGAAGGGCGTGCCTGTCACGAGTGATGGTCTTGAGTTCATGGTCGGGATGATCTGACAGTCCTTCCAATTCTCTCTGCTGTTCAGGTGTCAAGCCAATGGCCGGATCCGCCGCGAGAATCTTAATGAATGTCTCCCATTGATCGCGGTAGCCTTTCGCGAGCATCCCAAGCCGCGTCTGGAGCACTTCGGCCTGTGCGACCTTCTCCAGTTTGTTGAGCTTCGTCTCAAACGGAGCCCAGAAGTCCTCTCCGAACCCATTGATGCTGAACGACCTCGACTTCAGGCCAGCGTAGGAATCCGGCTCAACCGGCATGTCCTTACGCGAGAACTTGTTCACAAAGTGCTGCAGGCGGCGCTGCGTCTCTTCGATCGACAGTTGCTCCGGGACATTGCCCAGATTTGCCGTTCCAGCCGCCGCCGACTCAATAAGTTGTCTTAGCTGTTTCGCCTCATCAGGCATCAGCCACCAGTGCGGCTCTAGGTCTTTGCTGATGATCTCACCGAGGGCTTCTCGTGCCACCGGACCGATCGTGGGATTAGTCAACACGCGGATCAGCTCCTGACGCGCCTGGGTCCAGGTTTTGGCTTTGGCTAGAACATCGCGGCGGCCCAGACGCAGGCGGACCATCCACTTGGCGAAGTTCTCCACGGAGTACCAGGTGAGCTTGGATGCCTCAAGGAGCGGCAAGATCGCAAGGAACCGGATCCCATACTGAATCCAACCCGACTCAAGCGAAATGAGATAGCCAAAGAAGTCCACTTCTCTTGGGACGGGAATGAAAGCAAAGTCCGTGAACACCAGCCAGCCAACCCACGCCACGATGCCGATCCAGCTGGCAAACGTCGCACGCCAGTAATAGCTCTTCCAGCGCTGTTGGGTGTTGACGGCGCCTTCGTAATGGAAGAACGCCCTGCGATAGGTGGAGTTTGTCAGCAACTTGGCCAATGCACCGATCGTAAATTCGCCGGTCGTCCACTGCCGGCTCATCGGCCTGGGCAAACCATGCGCTTTCTCCGATGCCAGGATAAACGATTCAAACTGGCTGCGGCGTATCGTGACTTCCTGTTCAGTCACATGGGTCTTGATCCACTCCGCCTCAGCCTTCATACGTTCCGGTTCGCTGAGTTGGCTGGTGAGCACTTCCTGGGCCTTCGCGAAGTAGGCATGGTCCGCGCCCGGCTCGAACTGCTCAAGCCATTTCTTGATGCTCTGAGCCTGCCCGCTGAGCTTCGGGTCTTGGCCAGAGTCGGCCAGGTATCGGAAGAGGTCGTTGAGTTCCTGGAAGCGGAAGACGAACCGACCGAATTCTGGGCCGGCAAGCCGGATATCCCGCATGTTCTCCCAATTGAAGGTTCCGTATTGGATCTCCTGCCGCAACATCTGATACCAGAAGAGGCGCTGCGCCGTGAGGAAGGCTAAGACCTCCGTCCCCTTCCCCTCCTGGACCATCGCCTTCACTCTGTTCAACAGGTACTGGTCGAACTGGCTCTGACCGGCCGCAAACGGAATCTCACGGCGGATCAGCGCGATCCAGACAGCCTCTTCGATGGATTCGAGCCGCCAGCCGCCCAATGCCACATCATCATGCAGGACCCAATGGCCTGAGGCTGACACGTGCCCCGTGGTGGATGGAAAAACCGCTTCCGGCAGATCGCTTTGCCCGCGCAGGGCGGTGAGGAGCGTCTCCTCGATATAGCGGCGGTTTTCCGGCTGTGACGGATCGAGCGCGACGGACCGGAATGCCGCTTCGATGGCACGGCGAAACGCCTGTTCAGCGGCAGGCGTCAGCTCCCCACGCTCATCTTGATACGCCGCGTTGTGGATCCTGGCCAGCAGACGCAAGACAACGTCACGCCGCGTGATCGCTCCGGGAACCGCAGCCAACTCATCGGCGAATGTCTGGATAATGGCCTTCACTCGCGCGAGTGCCATGAGATCGTTCCGCAGCGCATCGGTCACGTATCGCCCGATATCGGGCGCCGACTCCACGGCCGCCTGATCCGCGACCCACGGATTGAGCGTCTGCGCGAGTCGATCAACCAGTGTCTCATCGGACGCGTCCGCAAGACCGCGCAGGACCGTCACATCCTCTGCCGTCAGCCCCTGTGGGCCCTCGACCAAGAGCCGAGCGCGAACCCGGCTCAGCGGCGTATCGCGCAGCACGGCGGCAAGCTCATCAACGCTGTGGATGATGCCCTGACGCCAGCGATGTTGCAACACGGCGGTTGCATCCCGGTGAGAGAGCCCTACAGCCTCGAGTTCCTGAGCCGTCGCGGTATTGAGGTTCGCCTGCCGCCTCCTCCTGAACAACCCTTCTCCGATCAGGAAGAGCAGCGTCGACACAATGGGGAACAGCAACAGGATGACGACTGGCTGGCCAAACCGCCACGCCTGCTCCCACCAGCGTCGGTTCAAGGAGGCCGCCTGAGCGCCTGTATCGCCCAGCTGATCTGGGATTTGACCGTGTTCGAGTGGTTGCCTCTTGGCGATCTCCTGAATCGCAAGGGCCTCATCGCTGACGGCATCCAAACCGAGCCAGCCCGCCATCCATCCCGGAAGCGCGTTGCGAAGATGATCCGCGATACTGTAGGTGGTCCTCGACTCAACCGTGGCGGCTTCAAAGACGCCAAGCTCATCGTAGAGTGGGATGCCGTCTTTGGTGACACCCCACTTCGCCCCAAGCTTGAAATCGGAGAGGAAGTCCAGAGCCGGATCCAGGCCCTGCTCCTCAACATAGAGGTAGACATGATCATCTTGAGGAATCGTGAGGACATGGTAGCGCTTAAAGAGCTCCTCTTCCGTCCCCAACGGCTTCTCCGAGGTGGCGTTCAAGCGGATGGTCGAGTAGACAGGGCGTCCATAGACATCGTATCGACGCGTGTGTTTCGGTTGAACCGCCGACTCCCGCTGTTCAAACGACCACCCGTTCGGCCCGTACCCGATGAACGTTAGGCGAGGTCGCTCGAGCCGGTCGTAGAGCACTTCATACAGCATGAAGCGGTTTTCCATGCCTGAGAATCTGGCGTGCCTCAGCACCTGACCATCAGCCTTTCCGTCGGTACTGGAGCGGATGGTAATCTCGCTTGGGATACCAAAGCGACCAAGGCTGCCCGGCGACTTGTCGTCATACCGCAAGAACGCCGTCCGGGGAAAGCGACCGCGAGGCCCGATCTTTCCGATCGTCCGTTCAAGAATCCAACCGCGTCCATTGCGCTTTTCCTCCCACCGTTCACCGGAGAGCAGATTGCGGTTGCGGACCTTGACGTGACCGGCATCGTCGATGAGCTTTCCATTGAAGGGCAGCAGTTGCGTCTCGACAATGACACGGCCCGTCGCGAGCTCTTTCGTCATGGCGACTCCGGCCAGCCCAGCGGCCCGCTCCAACCGAGAGGCAAACGTGAAGTCGGTCCGCGTCAGCGCCTCAAACACCCCCTCGGCATTCTGGATGCCGTCCTCACGGCTGACGGTCAAGCCTCTGCCATCCTGGCGCTCACGCCAGACCCAGTCGCGGATGGCGTCGTGATGCTCAGCCACCAGATGTCCTGTGGCATCGATCGCCGACAGTGGGTTCATGGCATCCGGGACGACCGCAAAGGACGTGCTCAAGAGCCTTCCGCGATGCTCCGGTGCCGCGACATCGAAGGCGTGTGTCATCGAGCGCTCCGCAATCCCCAGAAGGCCCAAGCCATTTTGGCCATGGCTATGCGTGATGATCAGCCAGGGCACAAATATCTCGCCGTCCAATTCACCATCGATCCGCTCGATCATGCGTCCCTTAGCATCTTTACGCTCCTGCCAAGTGATCTGGAGCTGATGGTTGGTTGTCTGGTACAGCACACGACCCTTGTCATCCACAACCGTGCCGTCTGGCATGATGAGTGTCGTCGTTGAGACTTTTTGCTCCTGCGCGCCCTGCTCATCGAGCAACCATGTTTCTCCGACTTCAGGAATCTCCAGCAGCCCGCTCAGCGCGGTATCGTTATAGTGGTAGGTAAACCGGGTGCGTGTCAGGGCCAGGAAGGGATTGGCTTTCTCCGGGCCGTCTGCCTCGATGGCGATGATGCGGCCGAAGCCGTTGCGCGTCTCGCGGAGCGTGTAGTGACGAATAAGGTTTCTGCGCTCGATGATGACTTCGCCCCGCTCATTCATGAACTCACCGGCCGCGTTGAGGAGTTCGCTCTGCTCCACCTGCTGGCTGCGGGTGCCGGTCGCCTGGTCGTAGAGAAACTTCTGGGTGCCTTGTGCGATGCCCAGCTTGCCGGATGGGCCTTCGTACCTGAAATCGGAGACTTCCTGGCGGATAAAGCGGCCCTCATCGATGCGTCCGTCGTAACGGCGCACGACGCGTCCTTGTTCATCACGAATTTCCTCCCATACGTTGTGGCGGTGGAGATCCGTGTAGCGCAGGACGAAGCGACCGTCCTCGAGCTGCGGCTCGCCGTTGGCCTCCCGCAGGAGCTCGGCGGAGCTCAAGAGGGTTCCGCGATGATCCGGCGCAGCAGAATCATAGGCAAATGTTCGACCTGCCTCCGAGATACCCGACCGGCCAAGCCAGGTGTCATCGAATTGAAAGGCGGTCACGGTGCGCGGAATGAACCGCGCCGCACCCTCTTTGGTTTCCATGACGCCGTCAATCCGCTCAAACACACGCCCGTACCGATCCGTCTGTGTCTGCCAGGCGATCGGCAGGCCCTGGACGCCCTTCAGGCGCGCGTGCTCCCACGCCTTTGTCAGCGTCTTCGTGGCAGCATCGTAACTCATCCGCCGCCCGGTGATGATCGGCTGCTCACTGGCCCTGGGTGCCTCGAGCGTTCCCTCATTCATGTAAGTGTGGGTGTCACGTTCAATCCCATGCTCGTCGTAGTCGGTGTAGGTGATCGTCGAAGCGGTCATCCGCCACGCCGGCAGGAGGTCATTGCCGTAGACTTCAATGGCCTCAGCGCCTGAGATGTGATCGGTCACCCGTTTGACCAAGAGACGCCTCGCTGGGTCGTCGTTGTGGACATAGGCCGTGGTCTTGGAAGATGATTTCAGCTTGCCCTTCTCGTTGCCTGGGAGACGGATCCAGGCTCGGCTTGCGGTTTCAAGACCGTAGTCATTATGTTCAGCCTCCATCACTTCTCTTGGAGTCATAACCCGCTTGAGCAGGCCGTTGACGTACGTGCGGGTTTCGCGCTCGTCGGTGCGCGGGTTGAGGACGGTGCGGGTGAGCTCGCCGGGTGGGAAGCGAAGGACGAAGGCGGCCGGTTTGCCCTTGTAAGTGCCGGTATAGCGCCAGAAGTTCTGTTCGATGCGACGCTGCTGCTCAGGAGCAAGCGTGTCAAACCAGGCGAGCTGGCGCAGCAGCGCGTCGCGGCCTGGCTCAATTCTAATGAACGCGCCTGTCTTGGGATCGATGACGAGGAACCCGCCCTCCGGCACGAGGCGGGCGTAGTCGCGCGCGCGCTCCTGCTGCTTCCGGAAGAGCAGCAGGTCTTCCTCGATGGCTTTGGCGGAGGGGATCATCACCACGCGGATCGTCTTGCCGCGCCGGGCGTCGTAGTACTCGTAGCTGCCGGTCGACGCGTCAAACCGCTTCGTCAAGTGGGTCCCGACTCCCAATGCCGCCTCGAGCCCATCCAGCTTGGATTCCTCATCAGCCTTCAGCGCGCGGGTCTTCGCCTGAGTGCTGAGGTAGTCGAAATCCATGAGCCTGTTCAGGTCCTTTACCGCCTTCGTCGCCCTCTCCCCTGATAGGATTTGCGGCTGGCCTTCCTCGGCTGTCTCCGCGTCCACCACCTGCTCAATCGACCCGCCCTCGCCGTGAAAGATGGCGCTCATCGTGTCGAAGCGGCGCAGTTCTTCGACAATCCGCTCACCCGTTTTCTTGAATGCCAGGTCGGTGAACGTGTAGAGTTCGCCGGTATGCTTGTTCACGTACAGCGGCCGGCGGTTAAGGCGGTCGACGCCTGTTGCCGTCTCAACCGTGCCGATCGGCACGGCCTCTTCCTGCTTGATCAAGGCGTCAAACGCTTGCTTCGTATAGGCGGCGTAGTTCGTGGTGAAGTCCCCTTTGAAAACATTGCTCGTCTTGATCCCAATGAGGTAGGCATCCGGAGCCTTCACGTTCGTGAGGTACTCCTTCACCTGCATCATTTCCAGCGGTAGGAAGACCGGAAATCCAAGGAAGTAGACCTGATACGCCTCGCGCTGCTCCAAGCCAGGCGCCCACTCAAACACGCGCTTGCCAATGAGCGAGCCTCCGGCCTTGAAAAGGCTGCGCAGGTTGGCCGTCACGCCAAAGACGTTGAGATAGTTTTCGAAGAAGTTGCCGCGGCCTTCCATGAACGCCTCGAAATCCACGCCGCGGCCCAGCGCGTCACGACCCGCGAGCCCGCCGAGAACCCGCAGGATGCTGATCTCGCCCCCGAGCGAGACATAGGGCGAGCCGACGATATCGCGCAGAATGCGCGCCTGATCCTCCACCGTGACAGCTTTCGGCTCCGGCGGGGTATCGCCGAGCACCGGGAAGAACCCTTTCGGAGCCGACGGAGGCGCTACGGCGGCAGGCGGCGGGTTGGCCTGGTCGTAGACCCCGAGCCCGATGCCGCCGATCGTGCTGATGAGATCCAGGAAGAACTTCGCCACTGTATCCGTCCGCTGGCCTCGGATGTAGCCGAGGAAGTCCGTCAGCTCTTTGTCGTTCGAGACCATCAGCTTGAACCGCTCCGCGGCTTGTTCCGACGAGAGCGGCTCGCGCCCTTGCTCGAGTTCCTGCTCGGCATAGAAGCGGACGACGAAGCCGGTCAGCTCTTTGTCGGTCAGCCGTTCCGGCAGATTCCTGCTGCGCCACACGTTGTACAGAGTGCGGGTGCTAGCACTGGCGATCGGCCCGGCCGCGCCAAGACTGGCCACGCCCGCCGCCACACTAAACGCCGCGTTGAGGACCTCAAACACCAGATCCTGTTTCAGCTGCCGCTGGTAGCGCTCGGCGTTGCGCACCTGCATCTGCTGGATCAGGCGGCCCATGCCCACCTCAAGCGCCTGCTCCTCGAGCGCGTTGCGCCCGAAGACCAGCTCATCGGCCGTGAGCGGATCGTCGTTGCGCTTGGTGCCTTCGAAAATGATCAGATCGACATCCGTCGTATCAATCGTGAGGCCCTGCCGGCCTTGGGCCGAGACGACGCGGGGGATAACCCGCACGAGCCGCTCGCCTTCATAGCGGTAGAGGCCCAGTTCGTCGATCCGCTCCTTGCCGTCTTCCCCAAGCGACCGCGCCGCGATGATCGGCCGCTTGGTCTGCGGATCCAGCATCGGCGCAATCTGCGCCCCCTGGAAGCGCTCAACGACAGGAAGCTGCGGATTCTTGTAGGCATCTTTGCTGAGGCGGGACCCCACGGGAATGGCCTGGGTCTTCTTGCCCTTGTCAGGGTTGTACAACAACTCGGCGGTGCGGCGACTGAGGTAGTCGAGCTCACCGGCCATCACTTTGCGGCCGTTCAGATACGCCTGGGTGCGAAGTGACCGCTCGAGCACAGCCTTCTCTCCGGACCAGATCCGGTACGGCAACTCCCCATCGCCCTCGACCCAGACCTGGAAATCGAGGGGCTCTTTTTCATCATGCTCGCGATGCTCCAGCATGTTGCGAATTTGCTCTGGATTGAGTTCGGGGCCGCGCCCACGTGCATCACCCTTGTCCTTGGGATGGGCGAAGATGCGGATCGTGATGTTGGGATCCATCGCCAGTGTCTGGATGTCATCGAACGTGAGCGACTTGACCGTCTCCCAGCGACGGCCCGGCTCCATCAGCACAGCTCTCGCGAACTCTCCACCTTCGGCCGACACCGCCTTCACGGCATCAATCTCCCTGAAGAGCGCCGCCCACGGCCTGAATTCAGGCCACGTGCCGTCGGACGATCTCACCCGCACGCCATCTAATGCCCGCCCCGCCGTTGTTGAGAGCGCGAGCTTGAGCAAGTCCGTCGGCGGCCACTGAAGGTCGGGTTGGGTGCGAGTTGGCTCAACGCCGGTGGTGGAAGTGGGCGGCTGAGCACCGCTGGCCTTGGAACCCGCTGCACTGGGTGCAGCGCCCATGAGCCGGCCGGGGATGGCGCCAGGCGCAGCGGCCGCTGCCTTGGCCTGCTCGGCCGCGCGCGCCGACGCGCCAAGGAACCGGCTCTTCGCGTCGAGGTGGCGAGCCAGCGCGTCAAGAATCGGATCGGCGTTCGCATGATCCTGCGGCGTGAAGACCGGGTTGCGCAAGTCTTGCCGAAGGGCGTTGAGCCTGCCGCGTGCCGCGCTCAGGCGGCCGGACGCGATGGCCCGTTCCACGTCCTGGAGTCGAAGGAGGATGCTGTAGCCGGCCAGGCGCTCGAAGGGCTCGGCGAGGCGCTCAGTCGCATCGGCTCCGCTCTTTACCGCGGCCTTGGTCGCCTGCAGCCGCTGGTCCCAGGCCCGCATGAGCCGGTTGACTCCCGCAGCGGCCTCCCGGTCGGCGCGCTGGAACCTAGCCACGTCCGGAGCCGACGGTGTTGGCCGCGCAGGCGATGCCGCCGGCGGCGTTTCCTTGCCAGTCGCCGATGACTTCGCGGGCGCCGTTGGTGGCCGCTCCAACTCCACCGTCTTGATTTCCTGTTTGATCTCCTCGGCGCTCGGCGGCTCGAGGACTTCAGCAGATGCCGCCTGCCGTCCCACTGGCATCGTCGGCGTCCGGTCCAGCCGCTTGCGCTCGATCTCGCGCGGCAGCGAGGGCACGTCGCGCGTGGGCAGGCGCAGGCCGCTGTTGGAGATCAGCCGCCACTGTTGGTCAATCTCCTTTGCCAGCGCCTCGGAGAGCTCGCCCCGCTGCGTTGCCCCCGCGATCACTTTCTGGAACTCCGCGAAGAGGCGCTCGTCCATCGGCACCAGCATCGACGGCTGCACGCCGAGATTCGTCGCATGGATCTCGCGGCTCACGTTGACCAAGAATTGCGCGGGCTGATTGCCCGCCGGCCCGACGTAGATATAGTCGTAGGCGAGGTAGTGCAGCGGGGACTGCCCATCCTGTAGGCGCTCCTGCGGATCGGGCAGGATGAGCTCGGCACGCACGACGTTCGCGCCGTCGGGCGCTGTGTACGCATCCGGCCTGACGCGGCCCAACACCCACTGGCGGTGCGAGGCGAAGTCCGTCAGCGTCTGCCGCAAGACCTGCTCATCCGCCGCCGCTCGCGCTGCACCGGGGGGCGGGTAGGCGTTGGCGGCATTCGGACCGAGCTGGTCCACCGTCCAGGCGAGCCAGCTTTGGGGCTCCTGGACCTGCTCAGCCTGCGCCACCTCGACCGGCTTGGGCGGCAAGAGGAACGGGTTGAACCCGCGCTCGGCAAACAGATACCACGCGGTCGACGCAACGGACGGATAGGCGCTGACCACATAGTCGCTGTAGTCGAAGGGTCGCCCCACCTCAGCGGCATAGGCCAGGCTCTTGCGGCCGTCAGGATACGTGATCGCCGCGGAGCGCAAATCACCCAGCAGCTCGCCGCCGGTCTCCTGCTCCCCGAGGAGCCGGTAGGTCAGCGCCATTTGACCCGTCCACTCGAAGCTGCGCGGAGAGCTGGAATTGTTACCCTGGAAGCGGAACAGCGTGACGGTGACCGGGCTGCCGTCTGGCTTGACGTAGGGCTGGGCCTGCACGCGCGCCCGCGCTTCGGCGGCCCGGAGCAAACCAGCCAAATCGATCTGATCCAATCCGGTTTCAGCGGCAAGGTCCGGATCCTTCTCAAGCACCGCGCGAATGGCGGTGATGCCCATCGAGCTGGTATCCACGGCAAACCGCGGATCGTCCTGCCCGGCTATGAACCGGCCTTCGCCAGGCAGATACGCCTCGTTCACCAGCCACAACGCCACCTTGCGCTGGGCCTCGCGGTACTCAAGCTTGCCCGTCCCCTCATACAGCATTCCAAAGAAAGCGAGGGCATCCAAGTTGTGCTCGGTAGAGGCCCATGTGAACCCGGGTCCTCCGAGAATCCGGCCATCCGGCTGCTGCTGGCTGATCGCAAACTGCCCGATGCGCTCCAACAGCGGCACAAACTGCGTATCCTGCGTCCGCCGCGCGTACTGGGCTCCGGCAATCCCGATCCACAGCGCTTCGCCGCTGATGATGTGCGATTCCTTGTTCGACCGAGGGGGCACGCCTTCGCGCCCCTGGAAATATCCCAGGATCTGCTGGGTGCGCGTGAGGTCATCGTCGCCGTCCGTCAGGTCATCCAGCATGACGAGAGCCTGGTCGTACGTATTCTCAAGGCCGGTCTGAAACGCGTGCGTGGCGTTATCCAGGTTCGGGTCCCGCCGGCTCGTGTCAAAGCTGAACGTCAGCGGCGAACCAGGGTCTTGCTGCGACGAAATCCAATCCCGGAACACGGTCAGCTCCTGGGCCGTCTGGAGGAAGACCGGGCCGGTCTGGATCGAGAACTCATTTGGCGTAAAGCCGACCACCGCCCAATCCATCCGAAACGCATAGGTTCCAGGTGGCAGGCGATCGTTCACATACACGAAGCCATCGAAGCCAACCACATCAATGGCATTGCGGAACACCACCTCCGCTGGCAGCCCTGTCGCGACATCGATCACCTGGATCGCCACCCGGGCATCCCGAATCTCCACCCCGCCGTTTTGGAGCGCCTGCTGGAGCGCCTCGAAGTCCGCGCGCAAGTGGTTCGGCCCACTCTGGAAGTCCACGATGGCTCGACTGGGATCATTGGGATCCACCCGGGCAGGCGGCACGTTGGCGATCACAGGCAGCCGACGACCTGGATCCGTAATCTCAAGCAGCCGCTGGCCCTCTCGCGGGGGCGTGCCGACCGCAATATCTGGATTCGACAGGAACCAGTTCAAACGGAACCGGAAGGGACCTCCGGCGGCTTTCGCTTCCGGCACCGTCACATCAATGCGCGTGAGGTGATTCAGCAGGTCATCCACCGGCCGAAAGGCCTGAGCGACGACCGCTCCGCTGGCATCCAGCACGTCAAGCTGGACGTGGACATTCACCGCGTCCGGCGCAATCGTCACGCCGTCCCGCGCCAGCTCGCGCACGACGGTGTCCTTCACGGCGTCGATCGCCGCCTTGAAGGCATCCCGATCGAACCGGTCGAGCCCGAGCGTCAGCGTCCGGTCGCCGTCGCGGTTGTGCGCCGTAAACCGGATTGCCTCAGGAATCGGCGACAGGGGGAGGTCCCCGCGGGTGATCGGAACCCGCCCGGCGCTTCGCGGCTCAAGCGGGGTGCGCCCGCCGATGAACCAGCGCGTGGTCACCACGACCTGATCGCCCGGTGCGACCGCATCGGGCGGCATGATCACAATCGTCGTCGCCGGCGCCGGCTTGGTCAGGAGGATATCGATGGCCTTCGGGAAGATGGTCGTAATCGGGATGGGGCGATCTTCCTTCGTCACCGCCACCTCAACGAGCACCGGCTTGCCATCCACGGTGAGCGCCTGGAAGTCGACGTCGCGGCCGAGCTGCCGCTGCTGCTCCAGCAGCTCCACGAGCCCCTGCCGGTAGGCGCCGCTCGTCCAGCTCACGTTGATGGCGCGGTCGCCAGCCGCGTTCGTGATACCGCTCGGCAACGGCATGGCTTGCAACTCGCTCGGGTCGGTGACCGCGACCTCCGTGCTGACGACGTCAGGACTTTGACGAAAGCCAGGCACCACGACGCGGGAGGTCACCTTGACCGGCGCACGCTCGACGTCCTTCAACGTCAGGGAGAACTGCCCTTCCTCATCGGCCTCTTTCAAGCGGCGGAAATGCGTCTCGATGGGCTGATCGTCCTGGGTGAAGGCATCGAATCGGACGAAGAGCTCATCCGCCGTCAGCGCATCGATCGCCTCCAGCGCCTTGTCAATCACCGCCTGCGCCACCCCGCGCTCCTTCAACGCCATGACGTTGGCGCGCGCCTGCGCCAGCACCGCGCCGCCGATCAGTGGTGAGCGAAAGCCCAAGAGCAGCGTCCGATCCCGATCCGCATTGTCGATGGTCACGCCGCCTGGGCCTGGGACGACGATGTCCGTATAGCGCACCGGCAGCCTCCCGGGCACGCGCGTCGCCTTCGGCGGGAAGAACCCTTGGCCGACCAACCGCACCGACTTCAGCCGCCACGCTCCCCGTTCCGGCACCTCGACATCCACGCGGCCCTTCGTCTTGATGAACTCCTCGTAGGCCAGGTAGAACGGCACCTGCTGGCTGCCCTTGGCCACGATGACCTCCACGAAGAATCGATCCGGATCGACGTCGGCGGGCGGCACCACGGCGTTCGGGTCCACGAACGTGCTGAGGACGCTGTCGCCGTCTGCGTTCTCGAACGTCACCTTGTCCTTCGCGATCTTCGGCAGCGAGCTCTTGCGCTGGGTGATCGCCACCGTCTCCTCCGTCATCGAGCGACGGAAGAGCGTGTCATCCTTCGGATCGGTCGTTCCGTTGTTGTTGAATGGCAGGATGAGCACGCGCGCTGACTGGTTGAGCCGCTTGGAGATCACATCGATTTCGCCATCGAAGCGCCGCAGCTCCTTGAGCGAGCGGAAGACCGGCTTGCCCAGGCCTTTCTTCGCCGTGGCATCCACCACCTGAATGCCGACCCAATTGGCCCCCTCGGGGATAAGGTGTTTGTCATCGAGGTCGAGGCGCACGCGGATGGCGCGGTCGGGGTTGTCATCGATGATATCGAGTTTGGCGGTCCGAACCGGCGGCTGAGGCTCGTCGTCACGCGCCTGCGGGACAATCGGCGCCGTGACGACTCGCGGCTCGCCTTCACCCGCCATGATCAGCGAACGATACGGGAGCGGTTGTCGAAGCAAGGCCGAAAACGGCGTCTCAACCTCGCTCTCTGGCAGCATCGCATGCGCCGCAGAAGGCCCCAGCCGACCAGTCCGGTCCCACAGCCAGGCCAGCCAGCTCTCCGATTCCTGTACCTTCGCCTTGCGCTCGAGCACGAACCGGGCCCGCGCCCACTCGAAGACCGCGGCGCGCTCCCGGGCGCTGCCCTGATGATGGTGCGCCACCTGCAGCGCCTGCTGATACTCATCCGCCGTCACGCCGGTGAACAGCTTCACGAGCGACGGATCGCCCAGCGCTTCAGAGCCGGCGTCCACCATATTGTGCAACACGCCGAGCAGCCCGCCGGCGCCTCGCGGCGACTCGGGGGTGGGCTGTGCCGTGAACCACTCAAGGAAGCTGCCGACGTACGGCACGCGGTAGAGCGACAGGCCGTCAACGGATGCCGGCTCGCCGTGATGGCGGCCTTCCACGATTTCCATGAACGGCCGGAACAGATGGACTTCCTCGCCGAAGAGCGGCACGGTGACGCTTGAGAGCGCGGCATCCGCCCCGCCGTAGGTGCCCAGCACCGCGGCGATTTCCGCGTTGATCAGCGACATGCCCGCCGTCTCGCGCGGCAGCGCGCGCCAAAACCGGGAGCTCCAGAGCACGAGGGTCCGCGCCTGGCGGCGCGCCATCAGCACCTGCGCATCCAAGTCCAGGTGCACCGGCGTGGGCGCGCTCGAGAGGCGGCCTGCGAGATCTCGCAGGTGACGCCGCTGGGCGGGGCTTGCGCGCAGCAGGCGCTGCACGGGCAGCCGCCGCCCATCACGCCGGAGAATCGCCAGCAGCAGCCCGGCCACGCGATCCAACTCCTCCTGAGGCAGCGTGTCCCGGCGCGCCAGGAGCTGTTCCAGATAGCGGATCACCGCCGGCGCGTCCCAGCTCGAAAGCGCCTGCACGCCCAGCGACGGGTCGCCGCGCAAGAGCGGTGCGGTGCGCGCGAGCGTCGGGATGGCCAAATCCGTCAAGTGGTTGCTGAGCTGCCGGCTGGCCTGGGTGAGCCGGCGCAGGAAGACGATGAGGAAGGCGCTGCCGAACGTGCGCGCGGTGAGAATGCCGGGCAGCGTGTGGCCGGCGAACCAGCTCAGGCCGTTGGCGAGCCAGATGATCACTTGCTGGACCGGCTGCGGCAGCCACGACGGCATGAGATGGTAGAACGGCCAGTTGATGGCGCTGAAGGCCCAGTGCTCCACCGAGAATGCGTGGGAGAGCGTCAGCTCGACCGTGGGAACACCCGCCAGCACCCCTAACAGGGTCAGTCCGCCGAACACCACACCGACGAGCGCCATGCGGCGCCCTTGGGCCTGCTGCGGCGTCAGAGTCCTCTCGGAGAGCCAGGCCTTGACGGGACGTTCCGGCGCATAGTGGATGGTGGCCCAGACAGCCAGCAGGAAGAGCGGGATGAGTCCGAAGTGGCCGAAGGCGCTGGTGAGGAGGAGCACGTAGCCGGCGATCGAGCTATAGAGGTAGAGACGCAAACGAGCATCGAGGAAACGGACGAAGGCGCCGGGGATAATGAGAAAGTCCGCGATCCAGCGCAGGCTCAGCCCGGCCTGCTCGATGCGCCGCCAGATCGAGTAGAAGGCGGCGGAGAACCCGCTGCGGCTGCGCGTTTCGGTCACCAGCCGCTGAACGAGCAGGTCTTCAAAGGCCGCCTCGCCCAGCCAATCCGCATGGCGCTGGCCGCCCCAGCGGTAGTTCACCGTCTGGTGGAATTGGTAGATGAAGTTGCGGGCCAGGCCCCACAAGAGGTGCTTGGACTGCTTGCCCGCCCAGGCCAGCGCCGGCTCAAGCCCTTCCGCCTGCTCTTGGTTAGACGCGGCAGCGCCGGGTTGGTGGGCGGCGCCTCGTTGCTGAAGATTCTGCTTACGGTAGGCGGCGTCGTTCGCAACATCCTCCTCGCGCAGGGCTCGCTTCCAGAAGCCTTCGCTCTGAAGCGACTTCTCTACTCGTGCAGCGTCGGCGCCGCGCAACACCGCCCGTCGCCGCAGCCGGTCCATCGCATCCGCATCCCCGCCGCGATACCGCGCCGCCTGCGCGCGCAGCGCGCGGCCCGCGCGCAGCCCGTCGCGTCGCGAGAGCGCGAATCCCGCAATGAGCAGTCCCGCCAACCCGCCCAGCCACAGCCCGGCGGTCGGCACGGCGCTGAGGGCTGCGATGGCGGCATCCGCCATGTCCGAACCGGCCTCCGTGAACCCACCCGGCACCGCCGCGAGCACCGGCAGCGCGGCGTGGAGCGAGGATTCGCTGCGTCCCGCGCCGGCGTCGTCCTCACCGGTTTCGCCGCCGCCGAAGGACCGCTTGACAGTGGGACGTCGCTGGGTTACGATGAGC
>CAYJWN010000017.1:6376-23944 GCA_964373835.1 uncultured Planctomycetales bacterium | reverse complement strand
ACGAGTCGGCATGAGATGCAAGCGAAATCTGCTCAGGGAGCTAAACAAATACGGTTATGTGATATACCTTCAAGTAAGTAGAGAGCACGGAACTATTTTTTTGGATTTATTATTAATAAGTTTTCAATTTTAAAATATAAGTGTGTACTAAGTCCCGATAAGGGCAAACCCTGAGTAATCAGGGGACGCAAAACCACGGGTCCAGGTTGTGTCAGGCACCTCTGGTGCCAGACACCGGTTTTCAGGATCGCCGGGTTACCGAAGGAGATGAGGTAACCCGGTTTTTTTATCTATGCGACGCTCATGCCGCCAGGTGAACAGGGAGGAGCAGGGGATGCGCCGAACGACCTTCTTGGGGAAGGCCATGGTGGGGGTGGCTGTCCTAACCGGCGTCTGCGCCCTTGGCGTCGAGCTGGCATCGGCCCGTCCGTTCACGTTTACCAAGCGGCAGCTTAGCGCCACCCCGACCGGCACCGCCGATGAAGTCGTCCTCAACTCGCTGGGCGACCGCGTGGCGTTCATTCACAGCGTGGACGGCAATCCCGAGGTGTATACCGCTACCGTGAGTCCGTCCGGCCTGGGGTCGCTGACGCAGATCACCCAGACGGTCGGCAACATCCAGGCGCACCCCATCCTCAGCTCGTTCGGCAGCGTCCTCCTGTTCCAATCCAACGCCAACCTCGATCTCGTGATCGGCAACCCCGACGGCAGCCCTGAGACGTTCCGGGCGGAGGCCATCACCCCAGGCACCGCCTTCCGCCAGCTCACGTTTAACCAAACAGGCGTCAGTCCGCTGCCCCAACCGAACCCGGCGGGGCGGATCAGCCACGCCAGCGCCAACGGCGACGGCGATCTCATCGTTTTCTCCTCACCCGGCACCGGGATTCCCGCCCAGTATGTGAACAACCCTGAAGGCAACCCTGAGGTCTTCCTCTATGACCGTATTGACGAGCAGTACTTCCAGCTGACCAGCACCGGCGGCGGCGTCAACAATCTCCATCCGGTCATCGATGGCTTCGGCACCGCCGTGTCCTATGTTTCGAACGAAGACGGCAACTACGAGGTGTATGTGGTAGCCGTGGCGGAGAGCGATCCGTGCACGGTGGACCCGACCGCGCCCGGCTGCGATCCGTGCACGGTGGACCCGACCGCGCCCGGCTGCGATCCGTGTGTGATCGATCCCGACGCCCCCGGCTGCGACCCGTGTCAGTCCTCCAACCCGCCGCCCAGCTGTTTCGGGTCGGCCCCGGCCATCACCATCACGCCGCCGGGGGATCAGACGGTGGATGAGCGGGTGGCGATCGCGCCGATCACCATCGGCGTGACGGATGCCGATGGCGATCCCTTCACGTTCCGCGCGAATCTCGGCAGCGCGATCGGCGCACGGCTGACGGTGACCCGCGCGTTCCCGTGTGACGCGACCATTGAGAACTGCTCGTGCGATCCGAAGGTCGCGGAGTGCACGTATTTCAGCGACATTCAGGCCCAGCTGAGCTGGACGCCCGACAGCCAAGCCGGCGGCGCCAGTCAGACGTCCTACCCGTTCGTGTTCACGGTCAGGGATCTGATCAATGAGACCGCCCCGCCCATCACGGGCAGCGTGAATGTGACGGTCAGAAACGCGAACCGTCCGCCGACGATCAGTCCCAGCTCGCTGAACCAAACGATCAAGATTGGGCGCGACGTCTCCTATACCTTGAGCGGGTCGGATCCGGACAATGATCCCCTGACGATGACCGCCGGTCAGAGACCCTCATGGATGACGTTTAGCGCCCAATCCGGCTCGACGGCCACGAGGCCCCAGTACAGACTCGCTGGGACCGCGAGTACGGTGGGGACCTATCCGCTGGAGGTGGGTGTCGGCGACGGCTCGGCCAGCGCCACCGCAACCGGCACGCTGACGGTCGTGCTGAATCGCGCCCCGGTCATCAATGTCAATAACGTCACGACCTCTGAAGGCGCGTGTCTCACCAGCACCCCGAGCGGGTCGGATCTTGACAGTGATCCGCTGACGTTCAGCGTGGACCAGGCGACAATGCCCGCCGAATCCGTCTGGCTGGGTGGCACCAGGACGTTCCACTGGCATCCGAACTTTAATCTCGCCACCCCCGGCACGCCGTACCGGCACAACGTGACCTTCTGCACCTCGGACGGGACAGACACCACGTGCAAGACGATCACGATTACGGTGAACGACACCCCCTTAGACAATTCCGTCATCCTTGGGAGCGGCAGCACGATGACTGTTCAGCCCGGGGCGACGGTGCCACTCACCATGACCGCGCAGAATACGGGCTACTCGACCTGGACGGCTGGGAACGGCTACGCCTTGTCGTCCGGCTACGTGAGTTCAGGGATGACTGCACCGACTCCGGTTCCGGTAAGTTCTGGAGCCAGCGTCAGCCCAGGGGGAACCACGACGTTCACGACGACTCTGCAAGCGCCGACGAGTCCCGGCACCTACTACACCAGCTTCCGGATGAGTCAGGGTGGACAGGCGTTCGGCTCCTCCTCGCCCTATACGGTGCTGCAAGTCAGTGCGCCCACCACGCCGCCCTCCACCTCCACAGCCACGCTGACCGTGAGTCCGACGACAGTGGTACGCGGCGGGACGCTGACGGTGAGTTGGAGTGTGGCCAGTGGACGAGTGCAGGACTGGATCGGCTTCTTTAAAGTTGGAGCGCCCAACACCAGCTATGTCTGGTGGAAGTACACCAACGGCCTCACCAGCGGCAGCATTATGCTCGCCGCTCCAACGACCGCTGGGAGCTATGAGTTCCGTTACCTCCTCAACAACGGCTTTACCGACTCTGGCCGAAGCGGAACGGTGACCGTCCAGTAGTTCAGGTGCCAGGCACTTTTTCCGGCTCTCTTGCTTGAAAAAGTGCCTGACACCTGTCATGATAGCGCTCATGCGAGCCCGCCGTGGTGCCCTCGTCTGTCTCCTCCTGAGTCTCGCCGGAATTGCCCTGTGCGTGTATCTGGGGTTTGTCCACATTGCCCTCTTGCGTGGCGAGTTCGTGGGAGGCGCGGTGTGCGGCGGGGCAGGCTCGATCTTTAACTGTCATGCGGTGACCGCCGGTCCGCTCGGAACGGTCTTGGGAATACCCCTCTGGGTGTGGGGGCTCATCGGGTATCTCGCCACCTTGAACCTCGCCTCCATCGCGTGGCTGTTTCCTGACTGGTCCTCAAAGGCGCTGACGCTGCTGACCTCTCTCAGCCTCCTGTTCGTGGCGATCGATCTGTGTCTGTTGGTGACGATGGTCAGCCGGATCCATTACCTCTGCTTGCTCTGTTTGATGACCTACCTGGTGAATCTCTTGCTGGTCTTCTTCGGAAAGTGGGCTCTGGCGCAGCCGTGGGGTCAGATCGCCCGCCAAACGGCGCCGGCGCTGCGCGCCTTCGTCCCATCCACCCAGCGGCCTGTGGCGTGGCTGTTCTTCGGGGTCATGGTGCTCGGCGTGTGCGGCAGCGTCAGCCTGCATGCGGCCACCACCTTTGTCGTCCAGGGCAGCCACGGCGTGATCCGCAAGCAGCTGCAGGAGTTCATCGCGCGGGAGCAGCGTGTTCAACTGGATGTGTCCGGAGATCCGTCGGTCGGATCGTCGAACGCGCCGCTGGAGATGGTCGAATTCAGCGACTTCTTCTGTCCGGTATGCCAGCGCGCCGCACAGTTCAACGCGATCATTCTGGCCAACCACCGACAGGATCTGCGGTTCGTCTTCAAGCACTTTCCCTTGGACTCGAGTTGTAATGAGGCCATCCAGCACACGGTGCATCCGGGCGCCTGCACGGTGGCTGCCGCCTCGGAGTGCGCCCATCTGCAGGGAAAGTTCTGGCCGTTCCATGACGTCATTTTCGAGAAAGGGCATGGCTACAACATCGGCCTGCTGGAGCAGGACGCGCGCCAGCTTGGCTTGGATGTTGCGCGGTTTCAGTCGTGCATGGCTTCCGGGGAGGGCCTCAGCGCTGTCAAGCGCGATATCGCCGAGGCTCAGAAGCTCAGGGTAGCCAGCACGCCCACCTATGTCGTGAACGGGCTGAGGATCGGAGGGGTCATGACCCCATCGATGTTCGAAGAGCTGGTCAAAACGCTTCGCGAGAATCAGCCGTAGCCTCCAAGAGCCCATGTCCGCTCGAGCGCAGGCGATGCGTGTTGGAGCCAAGGCCCCGGCGTTTTCCCTCAAGACAGGCACCGGCGAGCTGATCCGGCTGTCGGATTTCCTCGGTCGGAGCGTCGTCCTCTACTTCTATCCCAAAGACGATACGCCTGGATGCACGAAAGAGGCCTGCAGCTTTCGAGATGCGCGATCGCAGTTCGCCGCGGAAGGCGCCGTCGTGGTGGGGGTGAGCGGTGACGACATGGCCTGCCACCAGCGCTTCGCGCGGAAGTTCCAGCTCAATTTCTCGCTCCTCAGTGATCCGGGCTTTGCGGTCTGCAAGGTCTACGGCGTGTACAAGCAGAAGTCGATGTACGGCCGGACGTATTGGGGGATTGAGCGCACCACGCTCATCATTGATGAGCACGGCCGGATCGCCGCCATCTTTCCGAACGTTCGCGTCGAGGGGCACAGCCACGCCGTCCTCCAGGCGCTCCAATCTTCAACACGCCGTTAATCCTCTGAACACCGAACGATTCACGCAGCTCATCGAGCGGATCGACCAGCTCAACAGCCAGGATCCCCATACGGAGCTCATCGGCGGCGTCCCGCGTCCGCGCGAGCTCATCTACTCGCAGCGGCTGACCGCGTGGGTGCTGCGGCTGAATCCTCACGCCTCAGAGGAGCTGCGCATCGCCGCGCGCGGCCAGCACGTCTGCCGGTGGATGATCCCCCGCGAGCGGTATGAGCGCAATCGGCGCGGCTACCTCCGCTGGCGGGAGACGCTGAAAACCTTTCATGCGGACAAGGCGGCGGCGCTGATGCGCGAGGTGGGCTTTCCCGAGGAGGCCGTGGCGCGCGTCTCGCTGCTGATCCGCAAGAAAGAGCTCTCGACCGATTCTGACACGCAGACGCTGGAGGATGCGTTGTGCCTGGTGTTTCTCGAGACGCAGTTTGCGGAGCTCAGGCAGAAAACGCCTGAAGAGAAAATGCGGGATGTCATCGTGAAGACCTGGAAGAAAATGAGCGACCAGGGGCGGGCCGAGGCGTTGAGGTTAGACTTGCCCGACGAGGTTAAAGTGTGGATTGGGCAGATCAACGATTTGCCGAGGGCGGGAAAGCCCGCTACAATAATCGTGCGATGAAAACCATGATGCAAGAGCGGCGGAAGTGCTCCCGGAGCCCGCTGCCCGCCAGCGTGGGGGTCAATCTCCTGCATCCCCGCGTGGCGGTCGCCCCGGATGGCATCAATCTCAGCGAGCGGGGGTTGTGTCTGCGCGTCGGCGCGATGCTCGAAGTCCGCTCGCTCGTCCGGCTGCAACTGACCCCGGCGTCGGGCTCGTGGGGGCGACTGCGGCCTGTGGAATGCACCGGGCGTGTCGCGTGGGTGATTCAGCGCCTTGATCTGCGCACGATCCCGCCGTTTCTCTTCGATATCGGGATTGAGTTCGTCGATCCGCCCCCCGTCCTGCGGCAGCTGCTGGCGCAACGGAGCAGTCAACCGGTCAGCCTGAAGGGGCGACGGCCCATCCGCGGCAAGAGCGTGGAGTCGGTCACGATCCACGGCCGCCAGTTTGTTCCCCGCTTGGAACGCGACCCCAACCACCCGGTGAGGTGGCACCTGATCGTCTCCGTGGGTGAGGTGCCGTGTTTCAGCGGCCGGTATCCCTCGGAGCGCGCCGCCATCGCCGCCTGGACCCGGTTCAGGCGCCAGCAGGCCCGGCTCACACGAGGCGGACCTCCATGAGGATTGAGACGCAACTGGCGATCTTTATGGAAAATCGTCCCGGCATGCTGGCCAGGATCTGCCAGGCGCTCGCTCAAGGTCGCATCAACATCCTCGCCCTGTCCATTCTCGATACCGTCGACCACGCCATCATTCGGATGCTGGTCGACAAGCCCAAGGAGGCCGAGCAGGTCCTTTCCCGCATGCACGCCATGGTCCAATGCCACGACGTGGTCTTCATGGATGTGCCAAACCAGGTCGGAGCGCTGGCCAAGGTGGCGGAGCGCCTGGCCGCGGCGGGGATTAATATCGAATACGCCTACTGCACGACCGCCATCGGCCACACGACCGGTGCCATTGTGTTGCGCACCAACGATCTCGAAGCCACCATCAACGCCCTCAGCTAATACCCGCCCCTCCCCCTGAATGAACGCTGTTGTCTTCCGCCAGCACGGGGGGCCGGAAGTTTTGGAATACACGGAAGTCCCTGATCCTGCTGCTCCCGGCTCGGGGCAGATCCTCGTGCGCGTCAAGGCCTGCTCGATCAACCATCTCGATCTCTGGATCCGCCAGGGGATTCCCGCTTACCGTATTCAGCTTCCGCATATTTCCGGATGTGATGTGGCTGGTGTCATCGAGCGAGTCGGTTCCGGCGTGACCGGCGTGAAGGCGGGCGACCGGGTGGTGTTGGCCCCGGCCTTAAGCTGCGGATCCTGCGAATGGTGCCGCGCCGGCGATGACAACCTATGCGTTTCCTACGGCATCCGGGGCGCAGCCATCGACGGCGGCTACGCGGAGCGGATCACCGCCAAGGCCAGCGACGCGCTGCCGCTGCCGGAGCCGGTCTCCTTTGAGGAGGGCGCCGCCTTTCCGCTTGTGTTCCTGACCGCCTGGCACATGCTGGTGACGCGGGCGAAGCTCAAGGCGGGAGAATCGGTCCTCGTGCACGCGGCCGGCAGCGGCGTCGGCCATGCGGCCGTGCAGATCGCCAGGCACCTGCAGGCGACGGTCTATACGACGGTGGGTTCGGAGGCCAAGGTTCCAAAGGCCAACGCGCTCGGCGCCGATGCAGTGATCAATTACCAGCGTGAACCGTTTGAGGAGCGCGTCAACGCGCTGACGCGTGGACGGGGCGTGGACGTGGTGTGTGACCACATCGGTCCGCAGGTGTGGGAAGGCAGCGTGCGCGCGCTGGCCAAGGGCGGGCGCCTGGTGAGCTGTGGAGCCACCAGCGGCCCCAGCGTGCCGCTCGATCTTCGTTACGTCTTCTCGCGGCAGCTCTCGATCCTCGGCTCGCTGATGGGCACGCGCAAGGAACTGGAGACGGTGGCGCGCCTCGTCTTCCAGCGGGCCTTGACGCCGGTCATCGACACGGTGTTCCCGTTGCGGGATGCCCGAGCGGCCCAGCAGCGCCTGCTCAACCGTGAGGTGTTTGGCAAGCTGATCCTGAGCCCCTAGTGCCTCCCGGCAGGCATTGCGGCCGGGCCGGGCATCAGGTATACTTGAACCGAAAACCGAAAAGGGCAAACTCTTCGAGAGGAGAGGACGCAAAGCCATCGGTCCTCACCCCGCACGCTTTGCTTCGCAAAGCGAAGCATGCGGGGAAGGATAGCGAGGTTGCCGGTCAGTCAACGCGGCGCGGAACGATTCCGCGGCGGACGTGCAACACGAGTCCCCTTTCGAGGGCTCGTGTTTTTTGTTGTAGCTGAGGTCGCGGCAGGAGTGGCGTGATGGAGCATGGTGGCGTTGGCGATACCCGGGGGATGACCCTGGTGGAAATCCTCCTGGCCTTAAGTATCTTCGTGGTGGCCTCCGGTGGCATCCTCGGATCCTATCTTGCCAGTCACTGGCTCTCAGAGCACTCCACTGACACCATGCGCGCTGTGAGCGATCTCGAGGACGTGGTGGAACGGATTCACGGGACGGACTTCAACGACCTGCCAACCGCTTTTCCGGATGGAGTGCCAAACGGCGGTGGCGGCAATCCGTACGCCGCCATCGTGGGCGGCTACGCGCTTCAGGATGAGCAAATCGTCGTCACCTATCCCAGCCAATCGGTCGACCGCCTGGAAATTCTCGTGACCGTCAACTGGACCTCTCGGGGACGCGTCCGCACCGCGCGCCTCTCGACCCTGCGAACGGAGAGCTAACGCCATGGCGCGGCGGCGACAGCAGCAGACGGGCTTGACGCTCGCGGAGTTTCTCGTGGCCAGCGGAATCGTGGCGGTGGGAAGCTTCATGCTGCTGGGCTTTCTCCTGAACCAGGTCGACTTCTTGGAAACCTCGGGGGCCGGCACGGTCGTGCGTTCGTGGGCGCAGCTCGCCGTCAACACCGTGGGTCAGGAGGTGCGGCACGCCACGCGCAGGGGAGCGGGCAGCCCGCCCAACATCAGCATTCCAGCGGCCCCGAACAACACGAGCGTCACCTTGTATCTCGCCACAGATCAAGACGGCAACGGCACCATCATCGATGCCGCCGGCAACATCGAGTGGAACGGCGCCAACCCGATTCAGTACCTGTACGTCCCTGCGGGCCGACAGCTTGTCCGAATCGAAGGAGGCGTGACGCGGGTGGTGGCCAACCACGTGGCGGATGCGCGTTTTGAAGACCAAACCATGGACGCGTCCTTGAAGGATGACGAGTTGAGGATGCGGCTGACGCTGGAGCGCACCACCCCGCATCAGCGGACGGTGTCGGCGACGACCACGACGCTCATCACGTTGCGGAACTGACGGCCGACCACAAGGAGGTTCTCATGGGACGACGCGGCTCCATGTTGCTGATCTCGCTCGTAGTCATCATCTTCCTCTCCCTGGCGGAAACCTCGTTGTTCGTCAACGGGGTCACGCAAAGCAGCCTCAGCGCGCGCACCTACCACCGCTCCAACGCCTTGCATCTGGCCGAGGCGGGCTTAAACCAAGCCGCATTGAACCTGCGCACCGGCGCCACCACCGATGACGTCACGACCGCGGCGCTGGTCACCGGCAGCTTCCAGCTTGAGGCGCCCCCCCAGTCGATGGGGAACTACCTCTACCGCGTGCGCTCAACCGGCACCAGCGAGCTCGAGCAGCGCCAGCTCGAGGGGGTGTTCCGGACGGACCGCCAGTCCGTCTTTCAGTTTGCGCTGTTTGGGTATCAGTGGATTGACATTGGAGGCTCCGCAGTGACAGATAGTTATGATTCCTGCAAGGGCACCTATAGCTCGCAGGTACCCGGGTCCAAGGGGGACACGGGGACGAACGGGACAACGGCTGGCAGTGTCGATTTCGACGGGACCAGCCTGCTCATCAATGGGACGGTCGCCGTTGGCCCGAATGTGTCGAACCCCGACTCCATCATCACGAATTACGACGCGAGCTTAGTGACGGGCAATCCGAAGGTCGCGTCGCAACCCGTTGGGCTCCTGAAACCCTCCGTGACCATCCCCCCATGCCAGACGGCTCTCCCCCCGTTAATCGGCGGGACCAGAACCTTTTTGACCGGAACGGATTACTGCCCTTCCAACACGAAGCCCATTACGATCAAGGGCACCGAGGTCTGGACAGCCAACGGGTCGATCAGCCTCTACTTCACTGGTGAGCTGACGATCACTGGCAATGCGGTGGTGGGGGTCGTGGATCAACCCACGATGATGAAGTGGTACCTGACGACCTCCACGAAGGCTCCTGTCATCAATGGGGACGCAAAGTTCTACGGCGCCATGTACGCACCGAACGTGGTGGCCAAGGTCAACGGCAACGCCGAAGTCTTTGGCTCCGTCGTGGCGGATCAAGTGGTCTTGTCCGGCGCCGGCCCCAAGATCCACTACGACCAGTGCCTCAGCGGTGGCACCGGCCCAACCGGGAGCTACAAAGTACGGTTGCGCTCCTGGCGCGAGTTGTAACTCCTTCCACGCCGCGGCCTCGGTTTGTCCTGTGCTCATCAGGTATACTTGACACAGACAACTAAGACCGCCGATCAGGGCAAACTCTTCGAGAGGGGAGGACGCCCGCCTGCCTCGAGTCGCTGAGGCACGCGGGACTGCTCGCCGAGAGGCGGGCAGGCAAAGCCACGGACCCAACGCGGTGTCTGGCGCCGAAGGTGCCTGACACCGAGAGGGCAGCCGGGTTGCCGGTCGAGGGTGCAGCGCGCACGAGGCCTCTCTATGGAGGCTCGTGCGTTCGTGTTTGAGGTGACGGTGAGATTATGCGCAGGCAGGTGGAACGAGGAGCGACCTTCACAGAGATTCTCTTGGCGATCATCGTGTTCTTGGTCGCCTCAGCGGGCATCACGGGCGCGTACCTGGCCTGCCACCAGCTCTCCGAGCACGCCACCAATACCATGCGGGCGGTGAGCGACCTCGACGACATCGTCGAGCGCATCTACGCCACGCCCTTCGCCAACGTCCAGGCTGTGTTTCCCGCCGGGGTGCCTAACGGCGGCGTGGCGAATCCCTACGCCGCCAGCGTGGGCGGCTACACGCTGGCGGATGAGCAGATCACGGTCACGTATCCCGCGCAGGCGACCGGTCGGCTCGAGGTCCTCGTCACGCTGAACTGGACGCACCGAGGGCGGGTACGCACCACCCAGGTGTCGACCATCAGGACGAAGAGCTAAGGGGAGCGCGCGGGATGCAACGCCGAGCGGCGCGCGACGGTCTCACACTCGTTGAGTTCATCGTGGCGAGCGCGCTCATGGGCGTGACGGGCATGATGCTGCTCACCTTCCTCATGCGCCACACGGATTTCCTGGAGACGACGGTATCCCAGGGGGATGTGCGCACCCGAGCGCAGATCGCCATTGACGCGATCGCCAGGGAATTGCGGCACACCACGCGGGCCGCGGCCGGCAGCCCCCCGAACCTCACGATCCCCGCCGCTCCCAACAACACCCGTGTCACCTTCTACGTGATGGCGGACCAGAATGGTGATGGCCACATCGTCGACCCGGCGACCGGCGACCGCGAGTGGGATACGGCGAACGCCATCCAGTACCAGTACGTGCCGGCGGCCCGGCAATTGCAGCGCGTCTCGGGCGCGACGACGCGGGTGGTGGCAAGCGGCGTCGCGAGCGCGGTCTTTGAAGATCGAGACATCGACGGGACGCTGGCCGCGAATGAGGTGCGCATCCTGCTGACGCTTGATGCGGTGACCCCGCAGCGGCGAACGGTGTCCACCACCGCCAGCGCGATTGTGAAATTGAGAAACTAGACTTGGAGGATCCATGCCCAACACCCGGTCAAATGGGTTCGTCCTGCTGACGTCGCTGGCCGCCGTCATCGCGCTGACACTGGCCGGCGCCTCGCTCTTGGTGAACGGCATCTCGCAGTCCAACATCGGCCTGCGCACGTATCACCGCTCAAACGCCCTGCACCTGACTGAGGCCGGCGTGCAGCAGGCGGCGCTGAACCTGCGCACAGCCTCGACGGCCGACGACACACCACCCATGGATGGGATCACCACAACCACGCTCGCCAGCGGCCGCTTCGTGATCGATCCCCCGCAAACGGTGGGCGCGGGGATCACGAAGGTCGTCGTACGGGGGACGAGCCAGTTGGAGCAACGTCGGGTGGAAGCCACCTACCGGCTGACGGCGGAATCGGTGTTTCAGTTCTCCCTCTTCGGCGATCAGAAGGTCACCATTAGCGGGGGTGGTGGAAGCGGCGCGAAGACGGACAGCTACGACTCTCGGCTGGGCGCCTATAATGCCTGCCTCAGTGGGTGCGGGGCCGGGGGAAGCCCTGTCTACAATAAGGCGAAAAATGGGGATGTGGGAACCAACTCGATCGCTGATGCCCATGTGTCACTCGACGGGATCACGCTGAACAACAACAGTTTCATTGATGGACAGGTTGTGCTGGGGATGAACGCGCCGCCACCGCTCGAAGGCCTGATCGATAACTATAATCCCCTGCTGGTCAGCGGCGTCCCGAAAGTGGTCTCACAATCGAACGCGTTTCCCATGCCGGATGTGGTGGTGCCTCCAGGGCTCACCTGCAGCGACTCTACCGTGACCGGCGGGAGCACGGTGACGCTGTCATCCACAGGAGGCGCTCTCGGCAACGGCACCTACTGTTACCGCAATCTCACGGTTCAAGGGAACGCGACGCTCAAGGCGGATGGCAATGTCACCGTCTATCTCACGGGCGAGCTGACCGCCCAAGGAAACTCGACCATCGGGGTCGTCAATGATCCAACGAAGATGCTCTTCAAAATGAGCTCCTCGGCTGAGGCGACGCTTGAGCAAACCATCACCGGCTCAAACATGTTTTACGGGGCCATCTACGGACCCAAGGCGACCGTGCACGTGACGGGGAATGCCGAAATATTCGGCTCCATCATTGCCAAGGCGGTCAACTTGGGAGGCAGCGCGTGGATCCACTACGATGAGGCGCTGACGGACGTGACGGATGCCTCCAACACCTTCCACACCGCCGTCATCGCGTGGCGAGAACTGTAAGATCCCTCCGTCCGTCGTACTGGCAGACTCACCTTGACGCCTTGCCATCCTTTCGGTAAGCTAGCTCCATGGCCCTCCCCAGCAAGCGTGTCGCCATTCTCGTCGAAGATCTCTACCAGGATCAGGAGGTCTGGTACCCGTACTATCGGCTTAAGGAGGCCGGCGTGGACGTCATGTTGGTGGGGACGGGGAAAAAGGACTACAAGGGAAAGTACGGCTATCCCCTGACGGCGCATCGAATGGCCGATCAGGTGTCGGCGCGTGACGTTGACGGCGTGATCGTGCCGGGCGGCTATGCGCCGGATCTCCTGCGTCGCTCCCCGGCGGTGATCCAATTGGTCAAAGAGGCGAATCTGCAGGGCAAGGTCATTGGGGCGGTCTGTCATGCCGGATGGGTGTTGTGCTCCGCCGATGTGCTGCGCGGCAGGACGGTCACATGTTTTTCCGCCATCCGCGATGATGTCGTGAACGCGGGAGCGACCTACGTGGACCAGGAGGTGGTGCGCGACGGCAACCTGGTGACCTCGCGCAAGCCCGACGATCTGCCCGCCTTCATGCGCATCTTCCTCGAGGCGCTGCAGGGACGCCCAGATGCGGTTTCTTCCCACCCCTCGGCCAGGGACCTCGGGGTCCTCGCCGAGGGATCCCGAGCGAAGGCGAGGGATGGGCGCAAGCCAGCCGCAAAAGCCTCCCCCAGTCGCTAATTCCCCCTCGTTCTTCGACCTCGCAGGCCGCGTCGCTTTGATTACCGGCGCCAGCCGTGGCCTGGGGGCTGCGATGGCCCGGGCGCTCGCTCAGGCCGGCGCTGACCTCATCCTCTGGGCGCGCGATGCCCGTGCCTTAACACGCACGGCGGCCACGCTGCCGCATGGGTCACAGCGCGTGTTGACCCAGGTTGTCGATGTCACCAACCAGCCCGCCGTCCGCCGCGCCGCCGATGCCGCCCTGCGTCGCTTCCACCACATTGAGGTGCTCATCAACAACGCCGGCATCTGGGGCGGGGATGAGGCGCTCAGGCTGGACCGCCGCACCTGGGATGACGTGGTGGAGACGGATCTCACCAGCGTCTTTTTTGTCAGCCAAACGGTCGCTCGGTCGATGATCAAGCAGCGCTACGGAAAGATCATCAACGTGGCTTCCACCTCCGGCGTGATGGCGCTCCCCCAGAGCGCTGCGTATGGGACCGTGAAGGCCGGGCTGTTTCACTTGACGAAGATCCTGGCCGTTGAATGGGGGCCCTACGGGGTGCGGGTGATGGGCATCGCGCCGGGGGTGTTTCGGACCGATATGACGCGGGACATGTTCGCGGATCACCGCTGGCGTCGGCGACGCCAGGCGGCAATCCCGCTGCGGCGCTTCGGTGAGCCGGAGGATCTCGGGGGGCTGGCGGTGTTTCTGGCCTCCGGCGCGTCGGACCACCTCACGGGCCAAACCATCATCATCGACGGCGGCGCCTCATTGACCACGTGAAATTTGACAGGATTGGTAGGGTATCGTATACTTGTTTTTAAGGAAGATGATGAAACTCTCGACGCGCTCGACCTATGGGATGCGGGCCCTCGTGGAGCTGGGATTGGCTTCAGGGTATGGGCCGGTGTCAGCGGCGCTGATTGCCAAACGCCAGGAGCTCTCGGTCGCCTACCTGGAGCAACTGCTCCACCGGCTGAGGAAGCAGGGGCTGATCAGCAGCGTGCGGGGTCCCCGCGGGGGCTATGTGCTCGCGAAGGAGCCGCAGCGGATCACCATGGCCGACGTCGTGCGGATCTTGGACGGAGCCAACGGGGCCGAGGGCGGCGGCGCTCGTGAGCCGGCCCGGCGCCTTGCGCCGAACGGTAAGACGCACACGAGATCTTCGCGCCAAGACGGCAAGGACGCGCCCCGGCCCGCCTCTAGCGAAAGCCAAGGCGGGCGCCGCCACGCCCAGCGCATCACGCAGGCGGTCTGGCGGTGCGTCCATGAGCGGCTCACGCAGTCGCTGGGCGCCGTGACGCTGCAGGATTTGTGCGATGAGGCGGGCGTCGAGGCCGGCGACCCGCTGGATCACCGGTATGTGTTTCACATTTGAACGGGTGTATGACAAAAGCGCAGTTACGCACGACGGTGTTACGTCGGTTGAAACAACAGAAGGAGGACGCACGACGTCGACGAAGTGAAGCCATTCGGCGGAAGGTGTTTCGCCTGACGGCGTTTCGGCGCGCCACAACCGTGTGTTGCTATGTGGCGCTGCCGTATGAAGTGCAGACGTGGCGGATGATTGAGGATATGCTCACGCAAGGCAAGCGAGTGGTCGTCCCCGTGGTGCAGCCGCGGACCAAGCGGCTGGCGCTCTCTGAAATCCGGGATCCTGGCACCGACCTCACCCGCGGTTCGTACGGGGTGTGGGAACCGCACCGGCGCGCTCACCGGCCGGTGCCGGTGCGCGAGCTGGATCTGGTGCTGGTGCCGGGACTGGCCTTTGACCGGCACGGCCACCGCCTGGGTCACGGACACGGCTATTTCGACCGCTTCCTGGCGCGGGTCCCGAAATCCACCCCAACGGTGGGGCTCGCCTTTCGGTTTCAGCTCCTCGATCGCCTGCCTCTCGCCTCGCACGACCACGCCGTCCAGACGGTCCTAAGCGCCTAACACCCCAATTTCGGTACCAGGTGCCATCCTCGCAGATGGTGCCTGGTACCGGAGCGCGGGTCGTCAGCCTCATGAGGTGAATAGACGATGGTGTGGATTCCCCTGATTCTGATTGTCGTCGCCGCCACGGCATTTGGCGGCGGGTTTTGGCTGCGTCTCCTCCTGGGCCGCAAGTCGCTGGCCGGCGCGGAGCTGAAGTCAAAACAGCTCCTGGAGGAAGCGGCCCGCCAGGCTGAGGCGCTCAAGAAGCAGACGCAGCTTGAAGCCAAAGAGCAGCTGCACGCGGTGCGGCAGGAATTTGAAGACAAGACCAAGGATCGGCGCAGCGAGTTGTTGCAGTTGGAAAAGCGGCTGCACCAACGGGAAGAGCTGCTCGACCGCAAGCTGGACCTGCTCGACCGCAAAGAGAAGGATCTCACCGAACGGGACAAGCAGCTGTCCTTGCGGGACCAGGCCCTGAAGACGAAGGACGAGCACCTCGCTCAGCTTCTCGCGGAGGAGAAAGAACAGCTCAAGACGATTGCCAGGTTGGGCACGGAAGAGGCCAAGCAATTGCTGGTCTCCCGCTTGGAACAGGATTGCCGCGCCGAAGCCGGCCAGGTGATCAAGCGGGTGGAGGAGGAGACCAAGCGCGACGCGCAGATGCTGTCACAACGCATCCTGGTGGAGACGATGCAGCGCTGCGCGGCGGAGTTCACGGTTGAGTCCACCACCTCGGTCATCCCGCTGCCCAACGAGGACATGAAGGGCCGCATCATCGGCCGCGAGGGCCGCAACATCAAGGCGTTTGAGCTCGCGACCGGCGTGGACCTGATCGTCGATGATACCCCTGATGTGGTGACGCTCTCCTCCTTTGACATGGTCCGCCGCGAGGTCGCCCGGCAATCGCTTGAGCGGCTCATGTCCGACGGCCGCATCCACCCCGCCCGCATCGAAGAGGTGGTGGAGAAGGTGAAGAAGGAGTTCAATCAGCACATCATCCAGGAAGGGGAGAAGACGATCAGCGAGCTCGGGGCCCACGGCGTCAATGCCGAGCTGGTCAAGCTCATCGGCCGGCTGCGCTACCGCACGAGCTACGGCCAGAACGTGCTGCTCCACCTGAAGGAGACCGGGTATCTGTGCGGGATGATCGCCGCGGAGCTGGGGCTGGATCAGCGGTTGGCCCGTCGCTGCGGGCTGCTGCACGATGTCGGCAAGGCGGTCAGCCACGAGGTGGAGGGGCCGCATGCGATCATCGGCGGCGAGCTGGCGAAGAAGTACGGCGAGTCGCCGGAAGTGGTGCACGCGATCGAAGCGCACCACGAAGATGTGGCTCCGAGATCGCTGATGGCGGTGTTGACCATCATCGCCGATTCGATCAGCGGCTCGCGGCCCGGCGCGCGCGGCGACACCCTGGAGAACTACGTGAAACGGCTGCAGGCGCTGGAAGGCATCTGCGATTCGTTCAGCGGGGTGGAGAAGGCCTATGCCATCCAGGCAGGCCGCGAAGTGCGGGTGATCGTCCAGCCGGAACGAGTCACAGACCTTGAAGCCATCGCGCTCTCGCGGGAGATCAAGAAGAAGGTTGAGGGTTCCATCGAGTTCCCCGGCCAGATCAAGATCACCGTGATTCGTGAGACCAGATCGATTGAATACGCTCGATGACAATTGGGCAGAAGTCAGAGGTCAGATATCAGATGTCAGAGTTGGTTTGTTCTGACTTCTGCCTTCTGACGTCTGACCTCTGAGTCTCGATGAAAATTCTGGCGATAGGGGACATCGTCGGCCGGCCGGGCCGCGCGATCATTCAGCGCCAGCTCGTCTCCCTGCGCGAGGAGCTGGCGATTGACTTCGTCGTCGCAAACTGTGAGAATGCTGCAGGCGGCGCCGGGATCACCCCCGGCACCGCGGATGAGCTCTTTCGCGCCGGAGTGGATGTGCTCACCTCCGGCAACCACGTCTGGAGAAAGCGCGAAGCCTTCGATCTCCTCAAGCTCGATCACCGCGTGCTCAGGCCCGCCAACTATCCTGACGGGGCCCCGGGTACCGGCTCCACCATCGTCAAGACGCTCTCGGGACAACAGGTCGGCGTCCTCAACGTCATGGGGCGCGTCTTCATGGAGCCGCTGGACTGTCCCTTTCGCACGGCGCAGCGGGAGCTGGCGCGCCTGAAAGCCGTGACGCCGGTCGTCATTGTCGACATGCACGCCGAGGCGACGAGCGAAAAAGTCGCGATGGGCTGGTTCCTGGATGGGAAAGCGTCCTGCGTCTTTGGGACGCACACCCACATTCCGACTGCGGATGAGCGCATTCTCCCGCACGGCACGGCGTTCATCACGGATGTGGGGATGACCGGCCCGTATGATTCGGTCATCGGCCGACGGGTGGACCAGATTCTTGAGCGGTTTCTCAGCAGCCTCCCCCGTAAGTCTGACGTGGCCGAAGGCAACGTCCAGTTGCGGGGCCTCCTCGTTGAGGTGAACCCCGCCACGGGAACGGCCGCGTCGGTTGCACGCATCACGAGGACGTTGGATGGCGTTGTCTCCGCTGCCGGCGACTGAGCCGGGGTACCCCGCGGCTTCGCTTGGCGAAGCCAAGCGTGCGGGGTCGGCGAAGGAAGTGCACGCGGCCGTAGGTCGCGGGCCGACTGAGCCGGGGTACCCCGCGGCTTCGCTTGGCGAAGCCAAGCGTGCGGGGTC
>CAYJWN010000017.1:0-6276 GCA_964373835.1 uncultured Planctomycetales bacterium | reverse complement strand
CGACTGAGCCGGGGTACCCCGCGGCTTCGCTTGGCGAAGCCAAGCGTGCGGGGTCGGCGAAGGAAGTGCACGCGGCCGTAGGTCGCGGGCCGACTGACGCTCCGCACACCCAGACGACCGCGAAGGCGTTGACCGTCGCCGAGGTCATCTCGCGCATCCGCGGACTCATCGAGCGGCAGTTTCCCTCCGCGATCTGGGTGGAGGGGGAGCTCTCCAATTGCAGCTATCCCGCCTCCGGCCACATCTACTTCAGTCTCGTCGATGACACGGTCATGGACCGATTCGGGCAGCGGATCGTGCTGCCCTGCGCGTTTTTCCGCGGTGCCAATCAGCGCCTCACGTTCAAGCTGGCCGATGGGTTGAAGGTCCTCTGCCTGGGGCAGGTCACGACGTACGAGGGCAAGGGCCAGTACCAACTGCGGGTGCTGCGCGTTGAACCGCGCGGCGTCGGGGCGCTGCAGCTGGCGTTTGAGCAGTTGAAGAAGCGGCTGCAGGCCGAGGGGTTGTTTGATGAGGCGCGCAAGCGGCCGATCCCGGCGATGCCCCATCGCATCGGGATCATCACCTCGCCGGCCGGCTCGGCCATTCACGACATGGTCAGCAAGCTGCGCGATTGGTTCCACGTCGTGATTCTGCCGGTGAAGGTCCAGGGAGACGGCGCCTCGACGGAGATCGCGCAGGCGATCGGGCTCGCCAACCGCCTGCGCATCGCCGATGTGTTGATCGTGGGGCGGGGAGGGGGCAGCGTCGAGGATCTGTGGGCCTTCAACGAAGAGGCGGTCGCGCGGGCGATCGTGCAGTCGCGCATTCCGGTGATCTCCGCGGTGGGCCACCAGGATGACTGGACGATCGCCGACTACGTCGCCGACCGACGGGCCTCGACGCCGACGGATGCGGCGAAGCTGTTGGTCCACGATCAGGACACCGTCGCCACGCAGACCCGCGGCCTCATCCAGCGCCTCATCGACGGGATGCCGCTGTTCTTCGACGGCCAGGCGCAGCATCTCGACACGCTGGACCGGCAACTGCGCCTGTTGCATCCGCTGAACCAGCTCGAGCGGTGCCTCGCGCGGGCCAAGGAGCTTGAGGGGCGGTTGGCCAACGGAATGCGGTATCGGCTCGACGGCTCTGATCGGCACCTGCAGGGGCTCGCCGGCCGCCTGCAAGCGCTCAACCCGCTGGCGGTGTTGGCACGAGGCTATAGCATCACGCTCCGGCTGCCCGAGCGACGCGTGGTCACACAGGCCGCAGCGCTCCACGCCGGCGATGAACTCGAGACGCTCCTGGCGCGCGGCACGATCGTGAGCCGCGTCAGTCGCATCTCCACAGAACCCCCCACGGCTTCCCATGGCACAGACGCATGACGGCAAGGATCTGAAATACGAAGAGGCGCTCAAGCGCCTTGAAAAGCTCGTGGCGGAGCTGGATCGCTCCGAGCTGGACCTTGAGACGCGGTTGAAAAAGTTTGAAGAAGGCACGAAATTGGCCCGAGTGCTCCTCAAGAAGCTGGACCAGGCCAAGAAGAAAGTGGAGCTGTTGGTCAAAACCCACGTGGGAGAAACGGCGCTCGTTCCATTTGATGACGACGACACTCTTGAAGAGGGCCTCCCGCCCCGCGACGCAGCGGCTTGAGCGTTGGCGTCGGGGAGTGGAGGCCGCGCTTGAACGCGCCCTTCCCAAGCCGACGGTCCTGCCGCAGGTCGTGCATGAGGGCATGCGCTATGCGGTGTTTTCCGGCGGTAAGCGCTTCCGCCCGCTGCTGTGCCTGGGCGCCTGCGAGGCGGTGGGTGCCTCGCCGCGAGCCGCCCTGCCGGTCGCCTGCGCCGTGGAGTTGATTCACACCTATTCCTTGGTCCACGATGACCTGCCGGCGATGGACAACGCCGATGAGCGGCGCGGGCAGCCGACGTGCCACCGCAAGTTCGGGGAAGGCAACGCCATCCTGATCGGCGATGCACTGCTCACGATCGCGTTTGAGCTGCTCAGCGCCTCGACTTCGCTCGTCTCTCGACAGGCTCGAGACGAGCGTCCCGAGCGGAGTCGAGGGACGCTCGGCGCGGCCAGAGCGCTGGCGATCATCCGGACGATCAGCCAGGCGTGCGGAACCTCCGGCCTCATCGGCGGCCAGGTGTTGGACCTGCAGGTCATCAGCCAGCCACGCGGGTCGACGGAACAGATGCTGAAGGACATCGCCCTGCGCAAGACCGGCGCCCTGATCGCCGCCAGCGTCGTGGCGGGGGCGCAGGCAGGCGGCGCCAGCGCGGATCAGCTGAAACGGTTGCAGCGGTACGGCCAAGGCGTGGGCCTGGCGTTTCAGCTGATCGACGACGTGCACGACGATGAGGGGCTGGCGCAGATGATGGGACGGGACGATGCCAGGCGGCAGGCGCACGAGCTGCTGGCGCGCGCCGCGCAGGTCCTGGAGCCGTTTGGCCGGCGCGCGGAGGGGTTGCGGGAGCTGGCCGGCCGGCTGGCGGCAACTTCATCGTCATGACCATCCTGCAAACGATTGAGCGCCCGGCGGACATCAAGGCGTTGACCGTCTCACAACTGTCGACGCTCGCCCAGGAAATCCGCGAGGAGCTCCTCAAGACGATCTCCGAGCTGGGCGGCCATCTGGCCTCAAGCCTGGGGGCGGTCGAGCTCTGTCTGTCCCTCCACTATGTGTTCGATGCCCCGGAGGATCAGCTCGTCTGGGACATGGGATATCAGGCGTTTGCGCACAAGCTCATCACGGGACGGCGGGAGCAATTCCACACGCTGAAGCAGTTCAAGGGGTTGTCGGGGTTCAACAACAAGGACGAGAGCCCCTACGATGTGTTCACCACCGGTCACGGCGGCACCGTCTTGTCGACCGCGCTCGGCCTGGCGATGGTCCGCGATCAGACAGGCAGCTTGCGCCATGTCGTGGCGATCATCGGCGACGCCAGCCTCGGCGAGGGCATGGCGCTTGAGGCGCTCAATCACATCGGCCACGTCAAATCCAACCTTCTCGTGATCCTCAACGACAATAAGATGTCCATCGCCCCGCCCGTCGGGGCCTTGAGCCGTTACCTCAACCGGATCATCACCAACCCCGCCTACAACCGCCTCCGCCAGGAGGTGGAGCAGATCATCGCAAAGCTGCCGGCAGGCTCACGGGTCGTCCGGCTTGGGCGGAAGATCGAAGAAACGCTCAAGGGGCTGTTGGTGCCGGGTCTCGTCTTCGAAGAGCTGGGGTTCCGCTATGTGGGGCCGATTGGCGGGCATAATCTCTCCGAGCTGATCGCGACGCTCAAGAATGTGCGGCGGCTCAAGGGGCCGATCCTCCTGCACGTGTCCACCATCAAGGGGAAAGGCTACCGCTTCGCCGAGCAGGACCCGGAGCGATTTCACAAGATCGAGCCGTTTGATCTGGCAACCGGCCAACTCAAGGCTCAAGGCTCCAGGCTCAAGGCTCTAGGCAAGAATGGTCGGCCTTCAGCCTTGAACCTTCAACCTTCAGCGACGTTCAGCGAGGTCTTCAGCGACGAGTTGGTGCGCCTCGGTGACACCAACCGGCGCGTCATCGCGATTACCGCGGCGATGCCCGAAGGCACCGGAGTCAGCGGGTTTGCCAAACGATTTCCTGACCGCTGCATCGACGTCGGCATGGCCGAGCAGCATGCCATCGGGCTGGCCGCGGGCCTCGCCAAGGGCGGTGCGCGTCCCATCGTCGCGATCTATTCCACGTTTCTCCAGCGGGCGTATGACCAGATCATGCACGAGGTGTGCCTCCAGCGGCTGCCGGTGATCCTCGCCATCGACCGCGCCAGCCTCGTCGGTGAGGACGGCCCCACCCACCACGGAGTCTTTGACATCGCCTATCTGCGCGTGCTGCCCGCCATTCGTATCGCGTCTCCCAAAGATCCTGCTGAACTGCGGGCGATGCTGCGGTGGGCGCTTGAGCAGGATGAGCCCGTGGCGATCCGCTACGCTCGGGGAGGCATTGTCTGCGGGGAGCCTCTTGGCAAGTCCTCAAAAATCGTCACGGGCAAGTCTGAGCTGCTGCGCCAGGGCAAGGATCTTGCGCTGTTGGCGCTCGGCAGCATGGTGTACCCGGCGCTCAAGGTGGCTGAAGACCTGGCGCGGGAGGGCGTTGATGCGGTGGTGGTCAACGCCCGGTTTGTGAAGCCGCTTGATGAGGCGATGGTCAAGCTGGCCGCCCAGAGCGGGCGCATGGTCACCCTTGAAGAGGGTCAAGTGGCCGGTGGGTTTGGCAGCGCGGTGTCCGAAGCGCTCGATGCGCTGGCGCTGGGACCGGTGCCGCACCTGCGCATCGGCCTGCCGGATGCGTTTGTGCCACACGGCAAGCGCAGCGAGCTTCTCACGCTGTGTCAGCTGGATCTGGAGAGCTTGTTTCAACGCATCCTGCACTGGCACCACAGCCTCAAGACCCCGGCTGAAGAGTTTCGCCTCTTGGCCGAGCCCTCCACGTAAGTCCAAAACTCTCCGATGAGCGTTCGGGTCCGGTTTGCTCCGAGTCCGACGGGAAAGCTGCACGTCGGTTCGGCCCGCACCGCGCTGTTCAACTGGCTCTTCGCCAAGCATCACCGCGGCACGTTCATCCTGCGCATCGAGGATACGGACCAGCAACGCTCCGATCCCGCCTTTCTCGAGGACATTGACGCGAGCCTCGAGTTTCTCGGCATCCGGGCCGATGAGGGGCCGTACTTCCAAAGTCAGCGGCTCGGTCTGTATCAGGAGCACGCCAAGCGGCTGCTCAAGGCGGGCACCGCGGTCCGTCGGGAGGGTGCGGTGGTGTTTCCTGTGCCGTCTCAGCGCGTCACGTTCACGGACCTGCTGCATGGGGACATCAGCGTCGAGACGTCGCTGTTTGAGACGCTGGTGCTCATGAAGTCCGACGGCTCTCCGACCTACAACTTCGCGTGCGTGGTGGATGACGCCTTGATGCAAATCTCCCACATCATCCGGGGGGATGACCACATCGCGAATACCCCCAAGCAAATCGTGCTCTATCAGGCGCTGGGGTTTCCGCTGCCGGCCTTCGCGCACATCCCGCTCATCGTCGGCGCCGACCGGGCGCGGCTGTCCAAGCGCCAGGGGGCGACGTCCGTGGCCGAGTATCGCGAGGTCGGCTACCTTCCCGAAGCCTTTGCAAACTATCTGGCGCTGCTCGGCTGGTCGCCGGGCGGCAACCGGGAAGTGGTCCCGCCGACCGAACTCGTTGAGCTTTTTGACTTGTCGAGGGTGCGCAAGGCCGCCGCTTTTTTCGACCTGCGTAAGCTGGATTGGCTCAACAGCCGGTACCTGAAACAGACGCCGCTGCCCAAGCTGGCTGAGCTGCTCGCCCAGCGCGTGATCGCGAAAGGCTGGCTGCCGAAGGACTACGACCGGGCATGGATGGGGCGGGTCGCGGTACTCCTCCAGGATCGCATCAAAGTGCTGCAGGATATCGAGGAGGAGCACAGCTTCCTCTTTCTGGACCTTCCACAGTACCAGGAGGAGGCGGTGAGTCAATTTCTCCGCCCGAATGGCGTGCCGGCTCGGCTCGTGGCGCTGCGGGAGCGCCTGAGCGCCTTGCCTGTCTTTGAGATAGCGGCCGTTGAGGAGGCCACGCGGGCCTTCGCGGCCGAGCAGCAGCTTGAATCACAAGCGGTGGTCCATCCGGTTCGAGTGGCGGTGACCGGACGCGCGGTTAGCCCGCCGCTGTTCGGGGTCATGGCGGTGTTGGGCAAGGAGAAGGTGTTGCGGCGCCTCGAGCACGCCGCGAACCTTGGGCGGGGAAACCGGTGATGAGTGGAGACAGGAGCTAGCGATGCAGGAGCAACGGCGCCACCTTCGGGTCGAGACGCCGGTTCTCGTCGAGTTTCCCAATCCGGACACGATGAAAACGGAGCGCAGTTTCACGCAGGATGTCAGCGAGACGGGCATGCGGTTTCCGACGACCGTCAAGTTGCAGATCAGCCAGCAGCTGCCGCTGACGCTGGGGCTGCCGTTTTCATCTTCCGCGATGCAGGCCACCGGCGAAGTGATGTGGATTCGGGAGGTCTCGCGCTTGGGCGCGCCGCAGTACGATGTCGGGGTGCGCTTCCGGTGGATCGAAAACCCGGATCGCCAGCGCCTCGCGCGCCACCTCGCAAGTTTGTTCCCCGGTCGGGTGTGATATAATCAGTCGCTGGTCGATAACGACGGCGACTGATGATTACACAGATTTTGAAAGGCGATTCCGCAGATAAGGCCTTAGAGCTCCTATCAAAATACCGCGCGAGCCGCGTTGCGCGCGCCCGGGCCTCG
>CAYJWN010000016.1:0-24258 GCA_964373835.1 uncultured Planctomycetales bacterium | reverse complement strand
TGCTAAAACTTTCGTAGTCCAGCTAGATAGCCTTTGAGGTTATGCTGGATCTCGCGCAACGAATCGCCGCCGAATTTCTCAAGCACCGCCTTCGCCAACTCGAACGCGATCATCGCCTCGCCGATCACCCCGGCCGCCGGAACAGTGGTCACGTCGCTGCGCTCAACGGTCGCCACCACCTGGCGCTTCGTGTTGATCTCGACCGACCGCATCGGCTTGCGCAGCGTCGAGAGCGGCTTGAGAAACCCGCGCACCACAATGGGTTCACCGGTCGTCATGCCGCCTTCAAATCCGCCTGAACGGTTAGAGGAGCGGTAAAACCCTCTGCTCTTCGTGTAAAAAATCTCATCGTGCACCTGAGAGCCGCGCAGCGAAGCTGCAAGCACCCCATCCCCCACTTCCACCGCCTTCACGGCGTGGATGGAAAGAATCGCTCGACCAAGAATTGCATCAAGCCGTCGGTCATAGTGGGCGTAGCTGCCCAAGCCCGGAGGCACGCCTTCGGCCAAGACTTCGAAGACGCCCCCCAGCGTATCGCCCGCCTTCACGCAGGCGTCGATCTGGCGCATCATCTGCTTGGTGGCCTTTGGGTCAAGACAGCGTAGGGGGTTGGATTCCGCTTTCGCGCGAATCTTCGCCACCGTCACCGCCGCGGACGCCGCGCGAATGGTGCCCAGCGCGGTGACATGGCTGGCCAGCTCGATGCCAAGCGGCGACAGAAGCTGCTTGCACAGCGCTCCGACGGCGACGCGGGCGGCCGTCTCGCGTGCGCTGGCCCGCTCAAGGACATTGCGGATATCGCGGTGATCGTACTTCATCGCGCCGGTCAGGTCCGCATGCCCGGGCCGCGGCTGGGTCACCACCGGCAGCCGGTCAATCGACGCATCCTTGTTCTTGATGGAGAGCGCGATCGGGCTGCCCAGCGTCCTGCCGCGCCGAAGGCCCGAGAGCAGCTCGATGGTGTCCGTCTCAAACTGCATGCGCGGCCCGCGGCCGTAGCCGAGCTGCCGCCGGCGCATCTGGCGCTGGAGCGCGGCGGGGTCAATGGAGACCCCCGCGGGCATCCCTTCGAGGATGGCCACGAGGGACGGCCCGTGCGACTCCCCCGCCGTCAAGAAGCGCAGCATCGCCTTAGCGGAACCAGGGGCGATATGCCCATAACAACCTCACCGACTCTTCGACGCCGGTGGCGCGCAGGATGTCGTTGCCCACAAACAGCGCCAGGATCAATCCCAACGAGAGAAACGGCCCGTACGGGATCAGGTGCGAGCGCTTCAACAGCAGCACCAGGAGGCCTGGAATGAGCGCCAACAGCGGCGCCAAGAAAAACGTCAGCAGCACCAGCTTCCATCCGAGGATGGCCCCGGCCATCGCCAGCAGCTTGATGTCGCCGCCGCCCATGCTCTCTTTCCGGAAGATGAAATCACCCATCAGCCCCGTTCCGTAGAGCACGCCGCCGCCCACCAGCAGGCCGATCGCCGACCGCATCACTGAGACCCAATGAGAGGTCGTCCCATGCAACGCGGGAATCAGCGCGCTCAGCGCGAGCCCCACCACGAGCCCGCCCACGCTGATCTCATCCGGGATGATCTGGAACTCAAGATCAATGAAGCTGGCGGTGATCAACGCCGCGACAAAGGCGACGTAGATCCATCCGACCGGCCAGACCCCGAAGCGAGAGAGCACTGTCGCCGTCGCAAGCCCGGTCACCAATTCCACGACCGGGTAACGCCAGGAAATCGGGTGACGGCAGTGTCGACACGCCCCTCCCAAGAACACGAAGCTCAGGAGCGGAACGTTGTCGTGCCAGGCGATCGGATGCTCGCACGTCGGGCAACGGGACCGCGGACGGACGATCGACTGCTCCCGCGGGAGCCGGTAGATGCACACGTTCAGGAAGCTGCCGATGCAGCTGCCCAGCGCAAACCAGAACAGCCAAGCCAGCCATAAGGGGATTACAATCGTCGAATTCAAAAGGAAAAACGCAAAAGGCAAAACCACAAGGTAAAATTCAAAATTTTGAGTTTTGACTTGTGATTTTACCTTTTTCCTTTTGCCTTTTACCTTGAACTAGTTATTGCATGTTCCAACGCCCGACGCATCACGCCGACCGGCGGCGGGCGCTTGAGCCACAACCGGAGCGATTCGGCGCCCTGGTATAGTAGCATCGAGAGGCCATTCGCCGCAACACATCCCCGTCGTCGAGCCGCGCGGATGAGCGGCGTCTCCCGATGGTAGACCAGATCGTACACCGCTGTTCGCGGCCGCAGGCTCGCGAGATCAATGGGTGACGAATCGGCTGCGCGCATCCCCACCGAAGTGGCGTTGACGAGCAGATCGGCGTCCTCCAGGTTCACCTGGCTCAGCGAAATAACCCGGAGCGTGACCCGCGGATACAGCCGGGAGATCCAACGCGCAAGGCGTTGCGCCCGGGGCAGACGGCGATTGGCGATGGTGAGGCGGCTGACGCCGGTGCGCGCTAATTCCCAGGCGACCGCCCGCGCCGCACCCCCCGCCCCGAGGATCACCGCGTGCGCGGAGGCAGGGCGCCAGCTTAGCTCGCGCAGCGCCAGCGAAAATCCCTTTGCGTCGGTGTTGTGCCCGCTGAGGCGTCGGTTGCGCACGACGATCGTGTTGACCGCGCCCATCGCCCGCGCGGCGGGATCCAGACGATCGAGCAGCGGCATCACCGCTTCTTTGAGCGGGACCGTCACGTTCAGTCCCTCGACGCCGGCGAGCACCAGCGCCCGCAGGATGGGCGAGAGGAAGCGAGGCGGCACGTCAAATGGCGAGTAGAGCGCATCCATTCGCAGGGCACGCAGCACGGCCGTGTGCATCACCGGGGACAGGCTGTGGCTGATCGGCGAGCCGATGACCCCGAAGAGCCGAGTCATCTGAGCGTAGTTGAGAGTTCAGAGTTCGGAGTTGAGAGTTGTCGGCTAAACTCGCAACTCGCAACTCGCAACTCGCAACTGGTCATGCGGATGAGGTGCGCGTTACGGATGCAGCGCCTGGCGCCGCTTCAGATAGGAGCGTTGGGTTGATGCCAAGATGAGCTTGTTGATCGCGTTCAGATACGCTTTGGCTGACGCTTCGATGATGTCGGTCGAGGCCCCGCGGCCGCTCACCTCGACCCCCCGGTGGCGCAGCCGCACGGTCACCTCGCCCAAGGCGTCCTTCCCCTTGGTCACCGCGTGCAGGTTGTAGTCCACCAGCTCCGGTGACAGGCCGGTGAGCCGGTCGATCGTTTTGTAACAGGCATCCACCGGCCCGTCGCCGCAGGCCGCATCCTGCATCTCCTTGCCCTCTCTCGAGAGCCGGATGGTCGCCGTGGGCACGGTGTCGCTGCCCGACGTCGTGTGCACGTACGTCAGCTTATAGATTTCCTGCTCGGCCGGCAGCTCATCCTCGACGATGGCCACGAGATCCTCATCAAAGACGTGCTTTTTCTTGTCCGCCAGCGCCTTGAACCGCGCAAACGCCCGGTCCAGCTCCTGCTTCGGCAGCTTGAAGCCCAGGCTGCTCAGCCGCTTGGCGAAGGCATGGCGGCCGGAGAGCTTGCCCAAGACCAGCTTGCTCTCGCCCAGCCCGATATCCTGCGGCCGCATGATCTCATAGGTCAGGCGATGCTTGAGGATGCCGTCCTGGTGAATGCCGGACTCATGCCGGAAGGCGTTGTCCCCGACGATCGCCTTGTTCGGCTGCACCACGATGCCGGTCAGCGTGCTGACCAGCCGCGAGGTCTTGTGGATTTGCCGCGTGTCGATCCCGGTCGTCGCCCGGTAGTACTCCTGGCGCACCTTCAGCGACATCACGATCTCTTCGAGCGAGGCGTTGCCCGCCCGCTCGCCGATGCCGTTGACCGTGCACTCGACCTGCCCGGCGCCGTGTTTGATGGCCGCCAGCGAGTTCGGCACCGCCAGCCCCAGGTCATTGTGGCAGTGCACGCTGATCACGGCGCGGTCGATATTCGGTACGCCCTTCGCAATCCCCTTGATCAGTTGTCCAAACTGTTCCGGGATCGCATAGCCGACGGTGTCGGGGATATTCACCGTCGTCGCCCCCGCCTTGATCACCGCCTCGATCACCTTGTGCAGGAACTCCGGCTCGGTGCGCGAGGCATCCTCCGGAGAGAATTCGACATCCTTGCTGTACTTCCTGGCGTAGCCCACCGCCCACACCGCCTGGCGCAGGATCTCCTCCTCGGCCTTGCGCAGCTTGTACTTGCGGTGGATCGGCGAAGTCGCCAGGAACACGTGGATGCGCTTCCTTCTAGCCGGCGCCAAGGCGGCCGCTGCGGCGTCGATGTCCGCCGGCAACGAACGGGCCAACGCCGCGATGATGGGCCCCCTGATGGTCTGCGCGATCATCTTCACGGCCTGTGCGTCGCCGGGCGAGGCGATCGGAAAACCGCCTTCAATCACGTCCACGCCCAGCCGGAGGAGCTGCCTGGCGATCTCCAGTTTCTCCGGAGGTGTCAAGCTCGCGCCGGGACACTGCTCTCCATCACGAAGGGTTGTGTCGAATATGATGATTCGTCGCATCGGAACACCGTTTGTGCTGTTGGCTTCACGCTGCAAGCTTCAGGCTACAGGAACTAGACGTTCGACCTCAGCCTGCAGCCTGTGGCCTGAAGCCGGATTACTCCTCCACTCCGCCTTCTTCAATGTAGGGTTCAATCAGATCAACCAACCGATTCAAGGTGTCAAGGAGGTCGTGGTCGCCCTCATCGAGGAGGGCGAGGCGCACCTGGGCCAGATCCACCCGCTTGGCGATGATAAGATCCGACAAGGCGTTGGCCAGCTCACCGCGCGCCTGCGCGTCGGTGTGGTGGAACTGACGCAGCGCCTCGATGAACACCCTCGGATCCTGCACGTTCGATTCGAACATGGTCACTGCGCGGCTCCCGCGGACTGGCATTCCGCCTTCACGGACGTGCGATTCGCATACCAGATGAGGAAGCTGTTCCATCCGACGACAAACGCCAACCCCACCCAATGGCTCAGGGCCCGGGACGTCTCGATCGTCTGGCGCATTTGTTGCTCCAATGCCGGCGGGATCATCCCACCGGCCACATCCAGCACCATCGTCTGCATGGCCTGCTGCATCGACACCGCGGGAGAAAAGAAAATCCACCAGAGCCCCACAAGGAGCGAGCTGGCCGCCTGGATGGTTACGACGAGCGACGCCCATCCCGCACGGCGCATGAGCCCGAATCCGGCGAAGACCGCCGCCAGGCCGAGGAGGCCGTTGGCCAGCGCCCCCAGACGCACGGCGGGCGAGTCCATCATCCGACGCAGCTCCCCAAGGCGCCCGTTCAGCTCCTCACGGAACTGCGTCACCTGATCCGGAGGGACCTGTCCCTCAGCCGTTCCGACGGGCAGTTGATCAAGCTGCCGGTTTAGCTGCGCGATCAAGGGGTCCATCGGCCGGCCGCCGACCGCCGCCGAAAATAGCGACCCGCACCCGCCGAGGCCGCCTCCGAGCACCAGCAGGACCGCCACGACCGTCACGCCCGCCGACCGTTTCGCGGCCATTCGCCCTCACCGGCTCCTCGCCACCACGGCTTGACTCCTACAACTGTCGAATTGGACCTTCATCTGCCATTGCGAGGCTTTCGCCTGTGCAAACCTAATCGGCGACGCATGTCCTCGCTCGAAATACCACCTTCTATCTTCTGGCGCAATCGCGATCGTTCGATTAACGCAATGAAACGTGGGTTCGTGCTGAGCGAAATCGTCTCAGCATCGGCGTTTGGAATATAGACCAGTGCAACAACAGGCCTTCCATGAGATGTAAAGATCATGGGTTCTTTTTTCATGCTACGGGCATATTGGACCAGTGGGGCGGTTGCTTGATTGAGTTCAAGCGTTTTCATAACTTGACTACCTCCTCTCCGATCTGCACACAATGTCGCACCTTGATTCCAACTGCGCGGATAGCGACGACCGCATAAGGCTCTTTGGCCACATCATAGTATACGCGAAGAGGCCCAATGCGCAGCTCCCAAGGTGCAATGGGGTTTGGGCGCATTGGCTTACGGTTCCTCGTTTCCACGGTCGGCTGATGCGCCAACTGTCGATCAATCGTATCAAGGACAATGGAGCGTTGTCGAGCTGTCAAGCCGCGCAGATGATCCTCTGCATCAGGAGAGTACTGAATTCGATAGGGCACTCACGTTGGCCTCCCTGATGAGTCGCTCGAGCCTCACTCATCGGTTCGCTGTCTTCGATATAAACTGCGCCTTCACCGACGGCCGCAGGAAGTACCAGATCGTCAACCCATGTAATAGCGCTATCGTAAGGTTGCCAAAGACCACACCACCATGGGGATGATCCCATTCTGCTGCATTATTTAAAACAGCTGCAACAAGCAGCCACATTCCAGAAGTGGTCAATAGACAGATCCGTCCGGCATTTCGAAAGCGCAACACTCCGACCGCACCCCATATTTCACTTATACCTAACGCACCACTAAACAGAACAAGGGCCTTACTGAGATCGCCTAGCAGGTCCCAGATGGGCCCCCCTTTCTGTCCAGGGGAGAGAGGCGAATAGGCACCCAGCAATACCACAACGCCATAGACGATATGCAGTCCGCCAAATATTCGTACCGGACTCTTCACGACCGGCTCCTCGCCACCTGCTTCGTCCATCCCTTCTTAGTGCTTAGTGCTGTGTGCTTAGTGCTAGACTGGCTTTTTGACGGCGCGCCACTAATCCACGGCATCATCGCGCGCAATTTCCGGCCCACGACTTCGACCGGATGCTGCTCATCCTGCTGCATGAGCCGGGTGAAGTTCGGACGGCCCGCTTCGTGCTCAGCAACCCACTCGCGCGCGAACTTGCCGGATTGAATGTCGCGCAAGAGCGCCTTCATGTTCTCTTTGACGTGGGCGTCGATCACCTTGGGGCCGCAATGCACATCGCCCCACTTAGCCGTATCCGACACGCGCTTGCGCATCCCCTGAATGCCACCGACCCAGATCATATCGGTGATCAGCTTGAGCTCATGCAACACCTCAAAATACGCCAGCTCGGGTTGATAGCCAGCTTCCACCAGCGTCTCAAATCCGGCCTTGATGAGCGCGGAGGCCCCACCGCAGAGCACCGCCTGCTCGCCGAAGTTGTCCGTCTCGGTTTCTTCCTTGAACGTCGTCTCCAGCACGCCGGCGCGCGTTGCGCCGATGCCTTTTGCCCACGCAAGGGCCAGGCGCTTGGCGTTGCCTGTCGCATCCTGATAGACGGCCACCAAGGCCGGCACACCCTTCCCTTCAAGGAACTGGGAGCGCAGCAGGCTGCCCGGCCCTTTCGGGGCGATCATGATCACGTCGACGCTTTTGGGCGGATCGATCAGCTTGTACAAAATGGCGAACCCGTGGGAGAAGCCCAGCGTCTTCCCGGCCTTAAGATGCGGCGCGATCGACTCGCGATAGATGTCCGCCTGCGCGGTATCCTGCGTCAGGACGATGATGACATCCGCTGTGCGCGCCGCCTCCACCACCGACACGGGCTTAAAGCCGTCTTGCTTCGCGAGGGCATAATTCGGGCCGCCGGGGCGTTGGGCCACGAGCACCTGCACCCCGCTGTCCCGCAGGTTCAGCGCCTGGCCGCGGCCCTGAATGCCGTAGCCGACGATCGCCACCGTCTTACCCTTGAGGGCCTTGAAGTCCGCGTCCTTGTCGTAGTAGATCGTCGCCATGGCCTTGTCAGCTCCCGTTCTTGCTTACTGCTTAGTGCTTATTGCTTAGTGCTATCCCTTCATCGAACCAGCGCCTGACTGCCGGCCGCTTCAAATACCGGATCATCACATAATGGCAAGCCGTGCTGAGCGTGACCGCCAAGCCGATTCCCGGGCGCCCGGCCGCCACCAGCACGGCCGCCACCGCCAGCGTCGCCACCATGAGGAGCGCCGACGTCCAGATCGCCAGCGTCCGTCCCCAGGGACGCAGAAGCGGCAGCCCGCCCGTCGCCCCAGCCGAGCAAATGAGCCACAGCGTCGCCCACGCAAACCGAAGACTGATCTCGCCATGCGCGGTACGCCAGACCATGGCGGCGGACAGCGTCGCGATCACGCCATAGAAGAGCGCCAGGAGCGCAATGGGCCACGGCACCATTTGTGTCGCCACTTGGTAGCCAGTCTAGCACTAAGCATTACAGCCAGTCAGGAGCCAGTCGGCAGTAAGCAGTAAGGGGAGGGCTGCCATGTTTGCCGTTGACTTACTGCCGACTCGCACCGAACTGGCTCCTAGTGCTTACTGCTTAGTGCTGGAGTTGTTACTTCTCAAGCGCGATGCGGCCGGTGCGCACCAGCTTCGTGATCCCGTACGCCTTCAGCTCCTCGACCAGCCGGTCAAGTATCGTGGTATCCCCGGCGACTTCGACGACGAGCGACGTCTCCGTCGTATGGGCGACCTTCGCCCCGTAGCGCTTCGTCAGCGCCTCAAGCTCCGCCTTCGTGCCGCCGTTGACGTTCACGCGCGCCAGGAGCAACTCGCGGTCGACGAACTGCCCTTCCTTCAGCTCCTGGACTTCGATCACGTCGATCAGCCGCCCGAGCTGCGCCTTCACCTGCTCAAGCTTGGGCGCATCGGCGTCGACCACGATGGTCATGCGAGAAATTGTTGGGTCCTCGGTGGCACTGACCGTCAGCGAGTCGATGTTGAAGCCGCGGGCGCTGATCAAGCCCGCCACGCGGGAGAGCACCCCGAAGTGGTTTTCCACGATGCAGGCGATCGTATGTTTCTCGGTTTTTTCACTCATGAGTACCTACTGTGTCCACGAATCTGTGGAATCCTCTCACCCTAAGCTCAGCTTCGACTCTTCATCCGGCGTGGCCCGCCGGTGCTGGGGCACGCCGCCGTCTTTGCTGAGCATCTCGTAGGTGCCCAGCATCTGGTCGTGGGGTTTGCCCGGGGCGATCATCGGCCAGCAGTCTTCCTTCTTCTCGACCAGGAAATCGATGACGGTCGGCCGGTCGGTCACCTGCATGGCCCGGTCAATCGCCGGGCGCACCTCGCCCTTTTTCTCGGCGCGGATCCCCACGCAGCCGTAGGCTTCAGCCAGTTTCACAAAATCGATCGGGTTGATCGTCGACTGCGCGTAGCGGCCTTCGTAGAACTGATCCTGCCACTGCCGCACCATGCCGTGGAATTCGTTGTTCATGATCGCCACTTTGATCGGCAGCCGGTGCTTGGAGGCGGTGGCCAGTTCCTGCGCGGTCATGGAGAAACTGCCGTCGCCGTCGATGTCCCACACGACGGCATCCGGACAGCCGAACTGGGCCCCGATCGCGGCCGGCAGCCCGAAGCCCATGGTGCCCAAGCCGCCGCTTGTGATCAACGAGCGGGGGTGGTTGAACTGGTAGTACTGCGCCGCCCACATCTGATGCTGGCCCACCCCGGTCGCCACGATGGCATGGCCCTTCGTCGCATCCGAAATCTGCTGGATGATGTACTGCGGCAGCAGCCGCGTTTTCTCCCGGTAGGTCAGCGGGTATTTCCGCTTCATCTCGGCGAGCGCGCTCAACCAGTCCTTGGTATCCAGCGGCTTGACCAGCTTCAGCAGCTCGCGGAGCACCGCTTTCACATCACCCACCACGGAATAGTCCACCTGCACCGTCTTGTTGATCGAGGAGAGATCCACGTCGATGTGGATCTTCCTGGCCTTCCTGGCGAACTCATCCGGTTTGCCGGTCACGCGGTCATCGAAGCGCGCCCCGATGCCGATCAGGAGGTCGCACTCCGCCACCGCGAGGTTCGTGTACTCAAACCCGTGCATGCCCAGCATCCCCAGGCTCAGCGGGTCGGTTTCCGGAAACGCCCCCAGCCCCAGCAGGCTCGTCGTCACGGGTGCCTTCAGCGTCTTCGCCAGTTGCAACAGCTCGGGGGCTGCCCCGCTGTGGATCACGCCGGCGCCCACATACATGACGGGCTTCCGGCTCTTGGCAATCGCCTCCGCCGCGGCGCGCACCTGTTCCATCTTGATGGGCGGGGCGGCCTGCACCCGGTAGCCGCGGATCTCCACATGCTCCGGGTAGACGAATTCCACCTCATTGACCGTGGAGTCCACCGGCAGGTCGATGAGCACCGGGCCGGGACGGCCCGTGCGGGCGATGTAGAACGCCTCGCGCACCACGCGGGCCATGTCGCGCGTATCCTTCACCAGGTAGCTGTGCTTGGTCACCGGCCGCGTGATGCCCATCGTGTCGGCCTCTTGAAAGGCGTCGTTGCCGATCACCGACGTGCGCACCTGCCCGGTGATCGCCACGAGGGGAATCGAATCCATGTAGGCCGTGGCGATGCCGGTGACCAGGTTGGTGGCGCCGGGGCCCGACGTCGCCAGGCACACGCCGACCTTGCCGGTGGCCCTGGCATAGCCGTCGGCCATATGGGCCGCGCCCTGCTCATGGACCGTCAGGATCACCTTGATCGTTGACTGGTAGAGCGCATCGAACGTGGGGAGATTCGCCCCGCCGGGGATGCCGAAGGCCACCTCCACCCCTTCACGCTGGAGGCACTCGACCAGAATTTTAGCCCCTTTCATCTTTTGAGACATAACGACCAAAAATTATAGCACGGATTAAGATGGAACGATAGGCGCCTGTGATGAAGGTTGAGGTGCCTTCGGGAGGACGCTGGTCCTTCGACTTCGTGCCTCGATCCCTCGACTCGTTGCACTCGCTCGGGATCGTGGTGAGCGAGCGGAGCGAGTCGAATCCACGACTCCGCTCGGCACAGTCCCGAGCGAGCCCCGCTAGCTTCGCTTTACGAAGCAAAGCGGCGGGGCGAGTCGAGGGACGCTCAGGACGAGCGTGCTGGACTCGGTCGAAGCACGCTCGTCGGACGGTCCGGGCCGCGCACCGAACAGTCGAGGGGATAGAGGTACATCGGCACAAGGCGGGCCGGATCGTCGCGTTCGCCCTTCATGAGCCGGACGTGGCCGAGCCGAGCGAGGGTCGCCACGCGGGGAAACCATAGATCCATTGCGGCAAACCGGGCGCGGTCATCCAGCCGCTCAGCGATCCGGTCCCGGTAGAGGGCGCAGCCGTCACCGAGAAACACCGTGGCGCTTGTCACATGGGCCAACCACTCATCGACCGGTCCGAGGAAGTAGTCGGAGCGCCTCACCGGGCGTCCGCCGTCCATCTGGTAGAGCGCGGCATAGACGTTTTTCTGCTTCGCGTCCAATATGGGAGAGATGAGGCCTGGAGTAAACGGCAGATTCGCGGCCAGCACATCCAGCGAGGAGACCCCCACGACCGGTGTTTTCGCAGGAAACGCCAGCGCCTTGACGAACGCCACGCCGATCCGCAGGCCGGTGAACGAGCCGGGCCCTAAGTCCACCACAATCGCCTCCACCTGGCCCACGGTCATCTGCGAGGCCTGCAGGACACGTTGCACCGCCCCGGGCAGCTCGACCGAGTGGGGATAGTCCGCCAGCAGCTCATACGCAGAGAGGAGCCGTTCGCCGTCCATCACCGCGACGCCGAGCTGCCGTGTAGACGTTTCAATCGCCAGGAGCTTCATCGTCCCTCTTGCAGCTTGGCGATCAGTTCCCCCGCTCGTGCCCCGCGACCGATGAGGAGCAGCCGGCGGCGGTTGGCGCTGACGTGGCTCAGCTGCATCTCGAGATGGTCCTCGGGAAGGAGCCCTTCAAACCGCTCGGCCCACTCGATGACCGTCACTTTCTGCGTTGAAAACATGCGCTCAAGGTCCAGCCAGGCGGCGGACGGTGCGCCCTCAAGCCGATAGCCGTCAATGTGGATCAGCGGAACCTCCCCAGGATACTCGCGCATGATCACAAACGTCGGGCTCTTGATGCCGGCCGGGTCATACCCAAGCCCCCGCGCGATACCCTGGATGAGGGTGGTCTTGCCGCTGCCCAATTCGCCGCGCAGAGCCACGACATCCGCCGGACGCAGGAGCTTGCCCAGCCGCTCGCCGAAGGCCTGCGTCTCTTCTGCGGAGCCGCTGATGAGCTCTAGCGCCTGCTCAGATTTTGGATGTTGGATTTTGGATTTTGGATCGGACATGGCGGCTAGAAATGCCTGAAGCCCGTTGGAACGAGCGGCTCGATCCGCCCATCAGCACGCGCAAGCTCAACGCCGGTGCGCCGGCCCACAACCGTGCCGATTGGCGTCACCGGACACGACCCGATGCGGCGGGGCACGCGCGCGGCATCGCGTGCGCCCACCGCAAAGAGCAGCTCAAAATCTTCGCCGTCCATCAGGGCGTGCTGCAGCGTCCGGCCGGCGCGCGACACCGGAATGCGCGCGGCATCAATCCGCAGCGCCACGCGGCTGGCGCGGCTCAACTGCCAGAGATCCGACGCCAGCCCATCGGACAGATCCATCATCGCATGGATCCGCAGGCGGCGCACCAGGTGTTGAGCCTCGGCGAGCCGCGGCGTAAACCGCGCATGCCGTCCGCTGCGCAACGACCCCCCCAGCCGCCCAGTCACGAACAGGATGTCGCCGGGCCGAGCGCCGCTGCGACGCGTCAAGTGTCTAGGCTGGACGGTCCCCAGGATCGCCACATCCATGATGACCTGTGGAGCCCGCACCGTATCCCCACCGACGATCGCTAGATCAAAACGCCGGGCGCATCGCTCAAGGCCGGCGTACAACGCATCCACGAACGAAAGCGGCATGACCGGCGGTAGACCCAGCGACACCACCGCCCAGCGGGGCCGCCCGCCCATCGCCGCGATATCGCTGATGTTGCGCGCGAGCGCCTTCCATCCAATCCACTGCGCCGCGAGATGCGCGCGTCGAAAGTGCACCCCTTCGACGAGCATATCGCTTGCGAATAAGAAGAGCTGTCCTTCCGGCCCGCGCAACACCGCGGCATCATCGCCGATTCCCACCGCCACTGACGGCGTGCGCTTCACGCGCCGTTTCAACCGTTCAATGAGCCCGACTTCCCCCAGCGCATGCACGCTCCGCATGGCGCCACGTCACACCGACGACAACTGCCGATACAGCATCGCGAACGTCATCAGCAGGGTATTGTGGAAGACGTGCACCGCCAGCGGAGTGATCAGGGAGCCGGTTCGCTCATAGAGGTACGCCAGCAGACAGCCTAGCAGCATGATGGGGACAAACCCGATGAAGTTCGTGTGGATCCCCGCGAACACACCCCCGCTGATGAGCATCGCCGTCCAGCGGGAGGTCTTGCGGCGGATCGCTGTGTAGACGACGCCGCGGAAGAACAGCTCTTCCGCCAACGGGCCGATCGCGCACGCCAAGATGAGGGTCAGGGCGAAGACCCACGGTCGGTGCTCCCGGAAAATGAGCTCGTGGATCGGTTCCAGCGGTGGCTCAATGTTGAGCGCGCGCGCGGTTTCGACGATGGCGAACAAGAGCAGAAACAGCCAGGGGAACGCCGTCACATAACTGCGCAGGCCGAGGCCGATCCATGTGGACGCCTGACGGCGCGGGCGGCCCGCAGCGCCCCACACCGAGCCTCGCTTGCCCTGGGCAAACGTCAGAATCGCCATCACGGCAAAACCGTCCAAGAGCAGCATCGCCAGGGTCATCCAGAGGCGGTGGTCCAGCTCCCATCCGGGTTGCCACGACAGGAACGCCAGACGGACAAATGGCATCAGGAGTCCGATCAGCAGAATGAGCACGACGAGCCGTCCCAGTTCGCCGAACGTCCAGGCGGGCAGCGGCGCTTTAGGAATGCGCCAAAGCGATCGTAGTCGCCCAGTCCCGATGCCCCACACCGTCAGGATGACGCCCCCCACCCCCATCCCACACGCCAGCACCGAACCGAGCGCGAGCCACACGGCCACATGCGGCTTCTGTTGCATGGTGCGCTGCAGCGTGTTGGCGTCCCAGGCTTCAGGCCACCAGTCCATGCTGAGTCCCGGCGTGGGAGCCGGCGCTTCCTCGCCGTGGGTGACATAGCCGACGGCCATCGCCCGCCAATAGAGCAGCAGCGTGATCGCCGCCAGCAACAGGTAGAGCATGCGGCCTCGAAGCAGTTTCTGCATTACCCCACCTGCCGGTCCCTGCGTGGAAACAGCACAGGATGCGGCCCGAGCGCTTGTCCTGATTGTAGACACCCCCACTGCGCGGCGTCGCGCAGATGACGCGGCGCATCGTGGGAGCCGAGCTGTCGCCAGATCGCATCCGCGACCGACGGCATAAACGGATCGAGGGTGATCGCCACGATACGGATGACCTCTGCCAGCACCCGCAGGACGCTCTGGAGCCGCTGCGCCTGCTCGGGTTGCTTGGCCAGCTTCCACGGCGCCACGGCTTCAATGTAGCGGTTGGCCTGACTCACGACGCGCATAATCGCTTCGAGCGCCACGGAGAATTCGACCTGACGCATCGCGGTGTCGACGGCAGCGGGGAGCGCCAACGCGGCCTGTTGCAGCGGTCCGTCATCCACCGCGCAGCCGACAGCCCCCGACGCAGGAATCTTGCCACCGCCGTAACGCTCCATCATCGAGCAGGTCCGATTAACGAGATTGCCGAGATCGTTGGCTAAATCAGCGTCCAGCCGCGCCAGAATCGCCTCTTCAGAAAAAGTCCCGTCCTGCCCGAACGGCACCTCGCGCAACAGGAAATACCGGTAGATATCGGCCGCGTAGGGCTGCCCGTTCAGGACTTCTTCGATCACGACGGCCGGATTGACGATGTTGCCGAGCGACTTCGACATCTTCTGCTCGCCGACCTTCCACCATCCGTGCGCGACGAGCATCCGCGGCATCAGCTCATCTGAAAACCCGAGGGCATGCAGCATGATCGGCCAGTAGAGCGCGTGGTGGCGCAGGATATCCTTGCCGATGAAATGGACATCGGCGGGCCACAGCGATGCAAACCGCGCCGGGTCCGCGGGGAAGCCTGGCACGGTGATGTAGTTGAGCAGCGCGTCAAACCAGACGTACACCACATGCTCCGCATCGAAGGGAACCGGAATGCCCCAGCTCACGCGGCTTTTCGGCCGGGTAATGCACAGCGCCTCCGGCAGCGGCTGCTCGAGGAGGCTCGCCAGTTCGTTATACCGGCTTTGCGGCTTGATGCATGCGGGATGGGAGGTCATGAATTGTTTCAGCCACGGCCGGTGCTGCTCAAGCGGGAGATGCCACCCTTCTTCCTTGACCGGTTCCAGCGGCCGCTGGCAGGAGGGGCAGAGGGGCTTGCCGCCTGTGGGTGCCGCACCCAGCTCCGCCTCGGTCCAGAACGTTTCATCCGGCGTGCAGTACCAGCCCTGGTAGGACGCCCGCTGTAATTTGCCGTCATCGCGCAGCTTCCCCAGGACGCGTTGCACGGCTTCTGTATGACGAGGTTCCGTCGTCCGGATGAAATCATCGTAGCGGATATTGAGCGTCCGCCACAGCGACTTGAACTGTTCGACGACCTCATCGACAAACACCTGGGGGGTCCTCCCTGCTGCGGCAGCCGCCTGCGCGATTTTCTGGCCGTGCTCGTCGGTGCCGGTCAACAGGAACACGGGCTCGCCGTTGAGCCGGTGGTAGCGCGCCAGGCAGTCGGCGGCGATATTGGTGTACGAGTGGCCGATGTGCGGGGCCGCATTCACATAGTACAGCGGTGTCGTGAGGTAAACGGACTTCCCCATCTGTTTCCTTTTGCGTTTTGAGTTACCGCGTTGCCCTGTCCCCTTCTTGCAGTGACAGCCACTTTTCGCGGGCCAGCGCGGCGATGAGGCGCGGGCTGACGAACTGTTCCACCGACTCGCGCAGGCGCATCAGCTCAGAGACCGTCTCAAGACACCGATCCACATCGACGCGGCGCGCCTGCTCGCGCACCGCGTCCTGCTGCCCCGCATGGGCAATCCATCGGGGGTCGCCCGCGGCGGCCACCGCCACATCCCGCAGCCACGCCACCATGCCGTCCAGGAGCTGAGCGACGTCCTGACGCGTCTCAGGCGCTGACGAGGCCACCAAGGATGGGGGCTCATCGCCGGCCAGCCGCGCAAGCAGTTGCTGGTAGGAGGTCCATCGCCCAGCGAGATCGATCGCCTGCGCGGCGCTCCCCGCGGAAAGGCGCGCGATGGCCTCGGCCGTCTGCGGCCCGACGCCCTGCGTCTCCGTGAGAATCCGCTTCACCGCATCAGCCGAAAGCGATTGGCAGCGAATGAGCTGGCACCGAGACACGATCGTTGGCAAGCAGCCGCTGACGCGCGCAGTGGTCAGCAAAAATGTTGTTGAGGAAGAGGGCTCCTCGAGCGCCTTGAGCAAGCTATTCCCTGCCTCTTCGGTCAACCGTTCTGCGGCTTCAATGATCACGACCTGAAACCTCGCGCTGAACGGCCGAAGCGCGACGCGACCGATGATGTACCGAATCTGGTCAATCTTGATCTGATCCGAGGCCCCGCCGCGGATGACCGCGTGCACATCGGGATGCACCCCTCGGTTGATCTGCGTGCAGGTGCGGCAGGCATCGCATGGCGCAGCCTCGGTCGCTGAACAGTTGAGCGCCTTGGCCATCTCAAACGCCAGCCGGCGCTTTCCTACGCCGTCAGGGCCCGCCACGAGGTAGGCGTTGGGCACCCGCCCGGATGCCAGGTGCGACTGGAACACGCGCTTGGCCAAGTCTTGTTCGAGGATGTCGCTCCACATGAAAGCACTAAGCACACAGCACTAAGCACTAAGCACTAAGCACTAAGTAAAAACATCATGAAGCTAAAGATCAAGTCGTAGCCGATGAAAAACGGCGATCCGAATATTTGCACGGACGATGTCGGGCGACTGCGTGGCGTCGATGACGACGAAGCGGCGCGGCTCCCGGCGCGCCAGCCGCAGATAACCCGCCCGCACCCGCTTGTGAAACGCGAACGCCTTGCGCTCCATCCGGTCGCGCGAGCGGTGCAGGCGGGCGAAGCCCCGCTCTGACGGCAGATCCAACAGAATCGTCAGATCCGGCATGAGGCCATGAATCGCGTTGCACCCCCACCGGTTGAGCCACGGCACGCTCAGCCCGCCGGCAAACCCCTGATAGACGACCGTGGCATCGTGAAACCGGTCGCAGACCACCACGCGCCCCTGCTGCAGCGCTGGAAGGATCTTCTCCTCAACGAGGGCCACCCGCCCGCCGATGAACAGCGCAGCCTCCTGCAGCGGTGACAACGGCACCGGTGAGTGCAGCAGTACCTTTCTTAACGCACGCCCCAGGGCCGTCGAGCCGGGATCGCGCAACAGAACCACGCGGCGCCCCGCCCGTCGCAGCGCCGCCGCCAGCCACCGCGCCTGACTCGACTTGCCGGAACCTTCAGGCCCCTCGAGCGTGATGAAAAAACCCTTCCTGTTCATTCGGCGCGCTGCCAGAGTGTTCCTCCGGCGGTATCCGCGAGCAGATACCCTTCTTTTTTGATTTGGTCGCGAATCTCGTCAGCCCGCTTAAAGTCTTTTGCTTTACGTGCGGTGTCACGCTCAACAATTAATGCTTGAACCTTTTGAATCTCCTCCGCGGATGCCTCGGCAAGACCCTGCTGGAACAGCCCAAGAACCCGACCACAGTTCATGAGCACCTCGAATGCGCCTCCGGCGGCAAAACGTGCCGTTGGATCCTTGGATTCCAGCATGCGATGACCAGCATTCACCAGATCAAACAGCGCCGCAAGAGCCTTGGGTGTATTGAGGTCGTCATCCATAGCGGCAGCAAACTCAGTCATGGCCTTGCCAGCCTCTACAGTGCCCCGCGAGCCTCTGACCATTTCGATCTTCTGCTGGGAGCAGTGCTGAAAGAATCGTAAAAACTCCTGCCAGTTCTTCTTCGCTTCGTCCATTCTGGCCACAGAGTAATCGATCGGTGAACGATAGTGGGCCTTCAGAAAGAAGATCTTCAAGTAATCAGGGTGTTGATATTGCTGCAGCACTTGCTCCGCGGTGATGTAATTACCGAGTGACTTTGACATTTTCTCGCCGTTGACGGTGAGCAGACCGTTGTGGACCCAATACTTTGCGAACGGTTTGCCCGCGGCCTGCGCCTGGGCGATCTCATTCTCATGGTGCGGGAAGACCAAGTCCACCCCGCCGCCGTGGATGTCGAAGGCATCGCCCAAATATGCGGTGCTCATCGTCGAGCATTCGATGTGCCATCCCGGCCGGCCAGGCCCCCACGGGCTCATCCAGCTAGGCTCACCGGGTTTCGAGGCCTTCCACAGCGCGAAATCCAGCGGGTCCTCTTTGTGCTCCCCCGGCTCGATCCGTGCTCCGGTCTTCAAGTCGTCGAGCGACCGGTTCGACAGTTTGCCGTAATCGGCAAATTTCCGTACCGGGAAATAGACATCGCCCCCAGCTGGATACGCCATGTTCTTGGTGATCAGTTGGCTGATGAATCCTGTCATCGAGGCATCGATCTTCTGCGTTACCTCGACATTCTTCGGATCTGGGATCACATGGTCTGTTGCCTTAGGCTCTTTATCAGGGTGACGAACTCCTAACTGATCAAGTGCGTCGTGGTAGCTTTTCAGATAGCGCGCTGCTAGTTCCTGGCACTTGGCTTTGAGATCCCCCGCCCCAGGCCCCGCGCCCCCTGCCCCTAACTCTTGCCGGGCGCGGCCGATGATCTTGTCATCGACATCCGTCACGTTCCTGACGAACGTGACCTGGTGGCCGCGACACTCCAGGTACCGGCGCAGGACATCAAAGATATAGGCGCTGCGCGCATGGCCGATGTGGGGGACGTCGTACACCGTCGGCCCGCACACGTACATGGTGACGACGGGCGGGGCCAGCGGTTCAAACGGGACAACCGAACGGGTGAGGGTGTTGTACAGGCGCACGGCGGCGGGCTAGTGCTGGGACTGTGGCTGCGATTTACGATGGTCTTTGAGGTGCTGCTCGAGGGTATCGATCTCCCGTTGCAGGGCCTCGAGGCGCTCCGTCAGGGGGTCCGGCAGGTGCGTGTGGTCCAGGTTGATGCCGGGAAAGCGCCGGTCTTTGGTCCGCGTGATGCGGCCGGGCACGCCGACCACCGTCGAATGCTCGGGCACATCGCGGATGACCACCGCGTTGGCTCCCACCATCGAATCGCTGCCCACCGTGATGTTGCCCAGGATCTTCGCGCCCGCCCCGATGACCACGTTGTTGCCGATCGTCGGGTGGCGCTTGCCGCGCTCCTTGCCCGTCCCACCCAGGGTCACCCCCTGAAAGAGGGTGACGTGGTCCCCGATGACCGCCGTTTCGCCGATGACCACGCCGGTGCCGTGATCGATGAACAGTCCGCGCCCGATCGTGGCCGCAGGATGGATTTCAATGCCGGTGACCCATCGCGCCGCCGTCATCAAGAGCCTGGGGATGAGCGGCACCTTCAACCGGTCGAGCGCGTGCGCGATCCGGTGAAAGACCAGCACGTGCAACCCGGAATAGGCCAGCAGCACTTCGACGAGGTTCCGGGCCGCGGGATCGCGCTCGAAGCAGGCTTTCACCTCGGGCTCGAAGGCGATGCGGATCGCCATGCCGACCACCACCAGAATGCCAAGCGTCCACAGCAGCGCTTCTATCATCGGCGCGGTTTCGCCACACGCGGCTTCAGCAAGACGACGACGTGGGCGGCGACCCCTTCTTTGCCCGGCCCAAATCCCTCAGTGGTCTTCGCTTTCACGGACACCTGGGCCGGCTCCACTCTGAGCAGGCGGCTGATCGCCCGGGACATCTGCGCTTTGTGCTCGCTCAGTTTGGGACGATCGGCGATCACCGTCGCATCCACATTTCCGACGGCCAAGCCCCGACGGCGGATTTGGGCGTACGCGGCGTGGACAAACAGGCGGCTGTCCGCGTGACGGTACCGCGGATCTGACGGAGGGAACTGCTCGCCGAGATCCGGCGCCCCGATCGCCCCGAACAGCGCGTCCGCGACGGCATGCAGCAGGACATCCGCGTCGGAATGGCCGCTCAATCTGCGCGAAAAGGGGATGGTCACGCCGCCGAGCTTCAGCGGGCGCTTGCCTGCCCGCGCGCCGCGCGCAGGCGGGCCGTTAAACCGATGGACATCGTAGCCGATCCCGACTCGCATCCGCACGTTTCAGATATCAGAGGTCAGAGGTCAGAAGTCAGAGGTCAGAAAGGCGACGCACCGTGCTTGTCTGACTTCTGATTTCTGATTTCTGACCTCTGAGCCCTGCTCCTGAGAACCGCCTCTGCCAAGATGAGATCATCGCGCGTCGTGACTTTGATGTTGAGCGGGTCGCCGAGAATCAGCCGCACGCGGTAGCCGGCTGCTTCGACGATGGAGGCGTCATCCGGAAAGCGCGCCACGCCATGGTTGGCGCGCTCGAGCGCCTTCGCAAAGAGATCACGCCGGAACACCTGCGGGGTTTGGACCAACCACAGGCGATCGCGGTCCAGCGTCGAGCGGACGTCGCCTGAAACCGACGCTCTCTTGACGGTGAGTGACGCCGGCAGCCCGCATGCCACCGCTCCATACCGGTGGGCCGCCTGCACCGCTCGCCGGATCAACTGTCCAGTCAGGCATGGTCGTGCACCGTCGTGTACGAGAATCCAACGCGCCTGGCGAGGCGCCATCGCCGCTCCGCGAGCCACCGACTCCGCCCGAGAAGATCCGCCGGGCGCGAGCAGCGCCTTCGTGATCCCGTAGCGCTCAATCAGGCGCTGGGTCAGGGGCCGCTGCGCCGGGTCGACGACGAGCACAATCCAGCGGACGGCCGGGCTGCGCTGCAGCGCGGCGAGGGTGTGGACGATCAGTGGACGGCCGTTCAGCCGCGCGAATGCCTTCGGCGTCCGACCACCGAAGCGCCGTCCCTGCCCAGCCGCCGGCACAATCGCCGCGACGCCGCCCATCCAAATGCCTTCCAGGAGTGGCTGGGTGGCTGAGTGGCTGGACGAATAGCGCACTGAGCCACTTTGCCACTGGCTACCGTTTGACGGGCGCATTGTCGGGCCGCACGAAGACCATGCGCCCCGCCGCAGTCTGCAGGACGCTCGTGACCATGCCCCGGATACTCTGCCCGATGAACGGCCGCCCCTGCTCCACGACGACCATGGTCCCGTCATCGAGATACGCGACCGCCTGGTGGTGCTCCTTGCCCTCTTTAATCGGTTTGATTTCCAGCGTCTCCCCCGGCAGGACGACCGGCCGCAGCGCCTGGGCGAGCTCGTTGACGTTGAGCACGCTGACGCTCTGGAGCTCCGCCACCTTGTTGAGGTTGTAGTCGTTGGTAATAACGCGGACCGCCAACACCTGCGCCAGTTTGACCAGTTTGGCGTCCGTCTCCGCGATGCCTGGCAGGTCCTCTTCGTGAATCCGGACGTCAATGGTATTCAGTTGCCTCAATTGATTGAGGATTTCCAGGCCTCGCCGGCCGCGGCTTCGCTTGATGGGATCGGCGCTGTCCGCCACCGCCTGCAGCTCTTTGAGGACAAACCGCGGAATCACGAGGCGCCCCACGACGAAGCGGGTCTTGCACAGATCGAGCAGCCGGCCGTCGATGATGGCGCTGGTGTCTACGAGATAGGATTCCTCGGCGCGGTCGTGGCGGGACAGGCGCACATACGGAATGATGACGCTGAACTCATCGCGGCCGCGCAGCGCCATGGCCATGCCGAGGTAGCAAAACGCCCAGGTCAGGGACACGCGAACGGTGGAGGCCGTGCCGACGTCAAGCGGAATGAGCTCGATAGCATCCGACACCAGCTTGGCCATGATCAGGCCGAACAGCAACCCGAACACCGCCGATGAGAAGCCACGGACTGAGACGCGGCCGACCCGGTGGATGAACGCTTCCAAGAGCACCAGCATCGAGCCGGCACCCGCTCCCACCAACAAACGAATCCAGATGGCCCATCCCGCCGCTTGCCCGATGACCTGCGAGCCCAGCAGCGCGCTGATGATGATGAATCCAACCCGAACAAACCTCAGGTCCATTGAGATGACCTCCATACCTCCGGTACCAGGTACCTTAGGCCTGGTACCGGTTATTACGCTAGGGCTTGCGCGACGGCCTCTTTGAGGTGGCGCACCTCAATGATCTCGAGACCGTCCACCCCCTGCACGCCTCCCCGCTGGGCCGCCACAATACAGCGCTGAAACCCGACCCGTTTCGCCTCATGGAGCCGCTGGGACACGTTGGGCACCGGTCGGATTTCGCCGGTCAGCCCCACCTCGCCGATCGCCAGCTCCCGCCGGGTGGTGGGCCGCTCCTTCAAGCTGGAGGCGATGGCGATGGCAATCCCAAGATCCGCAGCCGGCTCAAGCAGCCGCACCCCCCCCAGGGAGGACACAAACACGTCCTGCTGCGTGAGCTGGGTGAGTCCCACGCGCCGCTCCAACACCGCCAGCAGCATGGACAGCCGGTTGAAATCCACGCCGGCGGTGCGGCGGCGCGGCAGCCCCATCCCGCAGGGGCTTGTGAGCGCCTGCACCTCCACGAGCAGCGGCCGGCTGCCCTCCAAACTGACCGTCACCATGCAGCCCGGAACCGCTTCGGTTCGGTCGCTTAAAAACAGCTCGGAGGGGTTGGACACTTCGACGAGCCCTTCCGTCGTCATATGAAACACCCCGAGTTCGTACGTGGCCCCGAAGCGATTCTTGGTGGATCGCAGCACGCGGAACCCGCTCGTCGGCTCCCCCTCAAAGTAGAGCACGGTATCCACCAGATGCTCCAACACCTTCGGGCCGGCCAGGAATCCATCCTTGGTCACATGGCCGACGAGAAACAGGGCGCTGTGGCTCTCCTTCACCAATCGCACCAGCTCATGGGCGCAGGCGCGCACCTGTCCGATGGAGCCCGGAGCGGAATTGAGCGCCCCGGTCTCGATCACTTGGATGGAATCCACAATCACCACCTGCGGCTTCATCTGCTTGATCGCCTCGATGATCGCTTCAAGCCGTGTCTGAGCCAGCAGGTGGATCGCTGAGGAGCTCAGGCCAAGACGCATCGCGCGCAGCTTCGTCTGTCGCAGCGACTCTTCGCCGCTGACATACAGCACGGCGTTCTTCGACGCCGCCAACGCCCCCGCGACGCTCAACAGGAGCGTGGACTTGCCGATCCCAGGCTCTCCGCCCACGAGGGTGATGGACCCGGGCACAATGCCGCCGCCCAGCACTCGATCAAACTCTGACAGGCCCGCGCGGAGCCGGACGGTATCGTCCAGGGACACATCAGCCAGCGCCACCGGAGCGGCTGCTTCGAGCAGCGGTTCAGTGCGGCCGCCGGGGGAGGACTCCACGATCTCTTCCACCAGGGAATTCCACGTCCCGCAACTGGCGCAGCGCCCGGCCCATTTGAGGGAGGACTGCCCGCACTGCTGGCAGATGTAGACCGCTTTTAGCTTGGGCATCGTGTCGGTGAGACGTTCAGAGGTCAGAATTCAGAAATCAGAAGTCAGAGGTGGTGTCGAGGATATCTGATTTCTGACATCTGACACCTGATCTCTGAGCGCTAGTCTTTCCGCTGTCGGCTGGACAAGAGCTTCCAGGGGTGCGCGCGGAGATCATCGACGAACGCCGCCACCCGATTGTAGAGATCATCGTCGAACAAGAACCGGCCGAGGCTGCCTTGCCCCGACTCGGCGTAGGACATGGCAACGTTCAAGCGCTCACCGAGCGCTTTCCAGTGGCGGGTCGCATCGCGGGCTTCCACGAGCGCTTCCTTCAGATAGATCCGCGCCTCAGGATCCGCGACCAGGCTGTTGATGCCCTGCAGGGTCTGCTGGAATTCCGTCAGGACTTGGTTGGATCGTTCGATGATCTGTTCGGTCGACACCGGGCGTTTGCCGGTGAGCTGGCCGTCTGAGCCGAGGATGGCGCCCTGCCCGGGGCCGGGGGTGATTTCCAGGTATTTCTCTCCCAGCAGCCCAAACGTGCTGATGGCGGCTTGATCGTCAGCCCGCACCTTCACGTCGTTCGGCAGCCTGAGGATGAGCCGGACTTTCGGCGTGGTCTGAGCCGGCGGGATGAAGAACTTCACCGCCTGCACCTTGCCCACTTCGACCCCCGCATACTGCACCGGCGATCCATCGGTAATGCCGTTGGCGGAGTCAAACACCACGTGGAGGCGGTAGCCCGGCGCAAAGGCGGTGGACAGATCGCCGATGGCAAAGATGAGGAAGACGAGCAGCACCAAGCTCAAGACCACGAACGCCCCCACCTTGACTTCCAGCGTCCAACGCTGCGCCATCGAATTACTCAAGGCCTCCTGTAGTGGCTAAGAGCGCCTCACAAAATGACCTTCGCTCAGGGCTCGGGGTTCTGGGCTCAGGGCAACTACCGACCCACAGCCCAGAGCCCCCAGCCCGGAGCCAGAGCGCCCATGGTCTTTTT
>CAYJWN010000015.1:24958-25177 GCA_964373835.1 uncultured Planctomycetales bacterium | reverse complement strand
GCAGCTCCTGCGCGTTGTCGGTGGCGTTCTTCATCGCGATCATCCGCGCGCCGTGCTCGGACGTGAAGGCTTCAAGCAGCGCGAGCCGGAACGTCGCCAGCGTCCACCGGGGCAAGAGCTCCTGGAAGACGCGCTCTGGCGACGGCTCGAAAAGGTACTCCGGCGGATACGCGATATAGCTACCCTTCTGGCGCTTGGGCTGGGGGCTGGGGGCTGGGG
>CAYJWN010000015.1:0-24948 GCA_964373835.1 uncultured Planctomycetales bacterium | reverse complement strand
GGGCCGCCGGCCCCAACCGCACCCCGGGCGGACCCGATATACCCCACCCCTGGGGCGGTTGGGGGGGGGGGGGGGGGGCGGGGGGCGGGGGCCTGAACGAAATAGGCAGCCATTGTTTGATTGTCGGGCGGGACACTGTTGGAGACACGAACTTCGCGTAGAGCAGCCGCACCGAGCCGACCTCTCCGGCCAGGAACCGCTCGAGGAGCGCTTTGCCGATGGCGTCGATTTTCACGATATCCGGCCGTCCGGCGAGATTAATGTAGGCGTCCTTCGCCCGGTAGCCGCGCTTGGTGAAATGCCGGTAGCCGCGCTTGCCGATGAAGCTCACCTGTGTGCGCTTCGCCGTGTCGCGGCGCAGCTCGGCTTCCGCGAGCTGGATCAGGTTATTGTTGTAGGAGCCGGCCAGGCCGGTGTCCGAGGTGATGATGACCAACGAACCCGGGGCGGCATCGTGGCGGGCCATGAGGGGGTGGTGAATGTTTGCAGTCGTCCCTCGACTCGTCCCGCTTCGCGGGACTCGCTCGGGATGGCGGCTTTCAGCCGCCGCCAGGACGCGCTGCAGCAGCCCGTCGAGGAACTCCAGCATCTGCCTGCCCTGCAACAGCCGGCCTTGGGCCCGCTTGAACTTTGAGCCCGACACCAGCTGCATCGCCCGCATGATCTGCTTGGTGCTCTGGGTGCTGCGGAGGCGGCGGCGGATCTGTCGTAGTGAAGCCATGGTTCAGAGGTCAGATGTCAGAAGACAGAGGCCAGATTCCAGGACCGTCCTCAAATTTCTGCCAATTCTCCATTAACGTATACAGCATGGCACTGACTTCATCATACCGATGCTCGATGGCGTCATACTGCTCGCGAGCGATATAGTTTGCATCACGACTAAACTCTAACCATGTGCGTGTCTCTTCTGAAGAACCTAGGGCGTCGTTAAGGTGCCGAATGAACAACTGCTCGTACCGCCGCTTTCCATAGCCTTCGCGAATATTACTCGCAACTGATCGAGATGACCGCCGAAGCTGGTCGACGAGTGAATACGTTTCTGCCTTCGGGAACGTCTTAGTTATATGAAATACGTCTACCGCCAACTGATAGGCTGCCTGGTAGACTTTGAGGTCCCGGATGCTTTTGATGGCCTGCGCCTGGCTCATCGCGCTACGGTTTCCTGCGTCTGACTTCTGACCTCTGATATCTGACCTCTGTCCGAGAGGAATTGGCTCTTGAATTGCGCGGCGGCGTCCGAGAGCTTCTTCGCCACGGCGTCCGAGAGCTCCTTCGTATTCTCGATGTCGTGGATCGCATCCGGGAACCGCTCATCGACGAAGCCGTGAAAGCTGTGCTCAAATGGCTTCACGCGCTCAAGCGGCACGTCATCGAGGAGGCCCTGCCCCACGACGTAGAAGATCGCCACCTGATGCGCGAGGCTCATCGGCGCAAACTGCGCCTGCTTGAGCACCTCGACCCACCGCTCTCCGCGCGTCAACTGCGCCTGGGTCGCTTTGTCGAGCTCGGAGCCAAACTGCGTGAACGCGACCAGCTCGCGGTACTGCGCCAGGTCCAAGCGTAACCGGCCAGCCACCTTTTTCATGGCCTTCGTCTGAGCGTTGCCGCCGACACGCGATACCGACAACCCCACGTTGATGGCCGGGCGCACGCCCGCGTAGAAGAGGTCGCCTTCCAGATAAATCTGCCCATCGGTGATGGAGATGACATTCGTCGGGATGTACGCGGAGACATCGCCCGCCTGCGTCTCGATCACCGGAATGGCCGAGAGGCTGCCACCGCCCAGGTCGCCGCGCAGCTTTGCCGCGCGCTCCAGCAGGCGCGAGTGGAGGTAGAAGACATCGCCGGGATAGGCCTCGCGTCCGGGCGGGCGGCGCAGCAGCAACGACAGCTGCCGGTAGGCCACGGCGTGCTTGGAGAGATCGTCGTAGAAGCAGACGGCGTGCTTGCCGCCATACATGAACTCTTCCCCCATCGCGCAGCCCGCGTACGGGGCCAGGTACTGCAGCGGGGCCGGATCTTCCGCCGAGGCGACGACGACGATCGTGTAGTCCATGGCGCCGTGCTTCTCGAGCGTTTCCACAACCGCCACCACGCTCGACAGCTTCTGGCCGATGGCCACGTAGATGCAGTAGAGGTCCTTGCCCTTCTGGTTGATCATCGTATCCACGATGATCGCGGTCTTGCCGATCTGCCGGTCCCCAAGGATCAACTCGCGCTGCCCGCGGCCGATGGGGATCATGCTGTCGATGGCCTTGAGCCCGGTCTGGACCGGCTCCTTCACGGGCTGGCGCTGGACGACGTTGGGCGGGCGGGCCTCGATAGGCCGGAACTTCTCCGTCACAATGGGCCCTTTGCCGTCGATGGGCCGGCCCAGCGCGTCCACGACGCGTCCGAGCAGCGCCGTCCCAACGGGCACCGAGACGATGCGGGTGGTGCGCTTGACGACGTCGCCGTCCTTGATGTGCGCATCGGAACCGAGGATGACGGCCCCCACGTGGTGCTCTTCGAGGTTGAAGACCATGCCCATCGTCCGGCCGGGAAATTCGAGCAGCTCACCGGCCATCGCGTCGTCCAGCCCGTAGAGCCGCGCGATCCCGTCGCCCACCTGGATGACGCGGCCGATGGAATCGAGCTGGACCTGGCTTTTGTAGCGTTCCAGCTCCTGTTTCAACGCGAGCGACACTTCTTCAGGACGTAATCTTGTCATCCCAGCGGTGCTCTGGGCTCAGGGTCCTGGGCTCTGGGCACCTGCCCACAGCCCCGAGCCCACAGCCCGGAGCTTTCCTTATGTTCGCTAATACACTCTCACGGTGGACAATCGCTCTCTAAGATTGACGAGTTGGCGGCGGACTGAGCCGTCGATGACCCGGTGCCCCAGCACCACCTGCACGCCGCCGATCAGCGATGGATCAATCTCTGTGCGGAGCTCGATCTGCTTGTGTTCCTGGCGCTCAAGACGCGCGCCAAGCCGCGCGAGAACCTCAGCGGGCAGCGGATGCGCCGAGCGGACCGCCACCCGCAGGTGTCCGCGGTCCGCGTCCACTTCCGCCTGCAGCGCCTCGGCGATCTGCGGCAGGAACTCGGCGCGCTCGCGCGAGACCACCATCTCGACGAAGGCCCGCGTGAGCGCCGACCACGATCCTTTGAGGACGCGATCCAGCACCCCAACCTTATCTTCTGGATCGACGCCGGGATTGCGCATGAGCTGGCGCAGATCGGCGTGGGCTTGGAAGAACCCGCCGATCAGCGTCAGCTGCTCGAGCGCTTCATCCAGCTCATCGTCCGCCTTGGCCGCCTCAAAGAGCGCGCGGGCGTAGCGGGTCGCGATGGGATCAAGTGGCATGATTCCTCAGGATCATTCTTACGGTCAGGGCCGCGCGTGCTCGCGTTCCAGCTCATCCAGCACCGCGTCGACGAGGTGGCGGTCGGTCTTGGCGTCGAGCTTCTGGCGCAGGATCCGCTCCATGGCCTCCAAGGTCATGCCGGCCACCTCATCTCTCAGCGTCACTTTCGCCTTGGCCAGCTCCAGCTCAATGGTGTCCTTGGACTTGGTCATGATCGCTGCGGCCTGCTCGCGGGCCTGCTCCTGGATTTCGACGGCGATGCGCTTGCCTTCCAGGATGGCCTGCTGGATCTTGGTGCGCGCTTCCTCCTCGATCGTGGCCAGCCGCCGGCGGTACTCTTCTTGCAACTGCGCAGCGTTTCGCTTTGACTGCTCCAGACTCTTGAACCCGTCTTCGATGCGCTGGCGGCGCTCATCGAGTAATCCGAGGATCGTGTTCCAGAAGAGCCTCCGCAACACCACCACCAAGAGGAAGAACCCAAGGATGGTGGTCAGGATCTGGGCGAGCATCGCTTCAGTGGATGCGGATGATGCCGAACCCGAACAACAACACCACGACCAGGACGTAAATGGTCAACGCCTCGATGAAGCCGCAGCCGATGATCATAGCGCCCTGAATGTCTTTGGCCGCCTCCGGCTGACGGGCGATTCCGTCCATTGCCGCCGCCACGGCCTTCGCCAGGCCAAACGCGCATGAGAAGGCTGCCAGCGCCAGCGCCAGCGGCAGTGCAAGAGCTAGAATTCCCTGCGGTGTGTCCATGTCCCTCCTCCTCAATGGTGCTCTGAGTTTTCGTGACCCAACGATAAACTCAGGTAGGCACTCGTTAACCACGTAAAAATCATCGCCTGCACAAATCCAAACAGCAGAACCAGTGGCACCACAACCAGGTGTAGCGGCAATCCGAAGGGCACGTGCAGGGCGCTCAGCGACATGACCCCAAGCACGAAAAAAACCCCCAACAGAATATCGTCACCAGTGACATTGCCGAATAGCCGCAGCGCCAGGCTGACCGGACGAATCAGCTCACTCAGGATATGCGTGACCGGCGCCATCGTCAAGACACACAACACCACTTCCCCTGCGCTGCGCGGACTGCCCATGAGATGGTGCAGATACGCCAGCAGGCCGTGTGTGCGAATCGCCGTATACTGCACGTAGAGGAACACGCAGAGCGCCAACGAGGCGGTTGTGATAAACCCCCCACTGATGACTGTCGGCCCATCCAAGATGATGCCGCCGGTCGGCGACTTCATCCCGGGAATGAGCACCGCCCAGTTCATGGCCAGAATATAGAGGAAGAGCGTTCCAAGAAACGGCAGGAACCGGCGGGCATGGGATCCGAGCGTGGCGGTGAAGGCCTGCTCGAAACTCTCCACGAGCCATTCGGCTATATTCTGTCCGAGGTGTGTCGGGATGATGGTGGGGTGGCGCGCGGCTAACAGGAGGGCGCTCCCGAGCCCGAATGCCACGACCCACGCAAAAATAACATTTTCCCACGCATGAAGCCAATCATGTAGCGCTCCCTTGTGAAGGGCGGAGAGGAGAACGCTCACAACGTTTGGCGCTTCTGGAACCGTCACGCCGCCTTCGGCGGCCCAGGCGACACTACACCAGTCCATGGCGTGATCCTGCCGCGACTCGTATCGCGCTGACGACCAACAGCACAAACCACCAAGAGAATCCTGCAAGGAATGCTATCGCCGAACTCCATGGGCTGACGATCAAGATGGCGCCGATGGCATAGAGGACAGGCCCTTTCACCAACCAGAGGCCTGCGGTTTTCCACGCGGGAATTCGGCGTGGACTCGCAAGGGGTTTCGTGAGGCCCATCATCACCCACACGTTCGCCAGCGACCACAGCAAACCGCCGGAGAAGCCCACGGCTGTACGCGGCCCGCACCCCAACGCCACCGATGGCACCAACACGAGGCTGGACCACCACATCAGCTGACACGCGGATCGGAGGAAGACCATCCTGGCTATTTGCCGTCTTGCTTGGAGTATGCTGAACGCTTGACGTGTAGCCACACTTCACGGACGCCCGCGATAAACCCTAAGATGAGCAGCGCGATGGTAATCCATGGGAAGGTACCGAACGTGCGATCAAGGAACCACCCAAATAAAAACCCAACCGTCGGCGCTGCAGCTAACAGGAAGGGAATCGATAAAGACTCGCCAAGTGGCCTGACCCACAGAAGACGTTCCTTGTTACGACGAGGGGGTGGATCGCGAACGTCGCGCGGATGCATTGTAGCACAACCTCTCATCGCGTCACAAAAGATGCGCGATGGCGCTGGCCCGCAACACGTTCAACAGGGGCGCGGGAAACAGGCCGAACAGGAGCGTGGCGGCCGCGCACACGCCGAGCGCCAGGCGCAGCGACGGGGCCCAGCGCAGCGGGCGGGCGTCGGAGGGCGCCGCGAGGTACATGAGCCGGATGATGTTGACGTAGTAGTACAGCGCAATGGCGCTGTTGACCGCGCCGGCCACTGCAAGCCACCACAGCCTCCCTTGCTGGATCGCTGATCCAAAGAGCAAGAACTTGCCGACAAACCCCAACAGCGGCGGAAGGCCTGCGAGCGACAACAGAAAGAGCGTCAAAGCCAGCGCCAGCCCGGGCGAACGCCTGGCGAGGCCTTGAAACGCCTGCAGTGATTCGCTGCCGGTGTCGTTGAACACCGCCACCACGCAGGCGAACGCGCCCAGGTTCATGAACAGATACGCGACGAGATACACCAGCAGCGCCTCGCGGCCGGCCGGGGTGCCCACCACGAAGCCGATCAAGAGATACCCCACCTGCCCGATTGTGGAGTACGCAAGCAGCCGCTTCACGTTCGTCTGCACCAGCGCCACGAGATTCCCCAGCGTCATCGTCAGGACGGTCAGCACCAGCAAGAGCGGCGCGAGCGCCGGCCAGGCCGGCTCAAGCGCCGTCATCAGCCGCACCAACAGCGCCACGCCCGCCGCCTTGGGACCGACGGAGAGCAGCGCGGTCACCGGAATCGGCGCGCCTTCGTAGGCATCCGGCGTCCACATGTGAAACGGCACCATCGAGATCTTAAACGCGAGCCCCGCGAGCATGAGCGTGATGGCGACTAGAAGCGCCGCGGACATCGCGCCCGAAAGGCCCTGCGTGGAGCGCAAGATCTCCGGAAAGGCGAGCTCCCCCGTGAGCCCGAACAGGAGCGACATGCCGAAGAGCATGATGCCGGAGGAGAGCGCGCCGAAGAGCAGGTATTTCAGCGACGCTTCGGCCGAGCGCCGGTCGCCGAGAAAACCGACCAAGAGGTACGAGCTGAGGCTCACGAGCTCCATGGCCACGTAGGCCATGAGCAGGTGGTTGGCTTCGGCCATCAGCATCAGGCCGACGCCGATGAAGAGCAGCAGCCCCAAATACTCTCCACGGTGGCGGGACGCTGCCTCTCGTGAGGAAGCCGCGACCAGCAAGACCACGATCGCCGTCGTCAACAGCGCGACCCAGCGGAACGTGAGGCTGAACAGATCGCAGGTGATCAGGCCGAAGAACAGATCCGTCGCGGGCGGCACCGGAGCGCACACCAGCGCGATGCCGCTGGCCAGCAGGGTGATCCACGTCATCCAGAACGCCAGTGGGGTGCGCGGTGACCAGACGCCTGCCACGATCACAAGGAGCGCGCCGGCGCTGAGCATGGTTTCCGGCCACCATGCCCGGAGACTGTCAAGCAGGACGATGCTCATGCCCCTCGCAACCTACCGCCCGGTCACGTGCGCGATGAGCTGCTGCAACGACGGCTCCTGCAGGCGCAGCAGCAGCAGCGGGTAGACCCCCAGCGCCAGCACCGCAACCAGCAGCGGCGCCAGCGTCATCCATTCCCACCACGTCATGTCGGGAATCGACCGCCACCGCTCATTGAGCGGTCCCAACAATACCTGCCGGATCACCTTCAACATGTACGCGGCGGCGATGACGATGCCCAGGACGGACACAACCGTCTGCCATCGCCAGACGCCGAAGGCGCCGAGGAGCGACAAAAATTCCGCCACGAATCCGCTCAAGCCGGGCAGGCCCAGCGACGCCAGGCTGAAGAAGACCAGAAACCCGGCGTAGCGCGGCACCCGCGCGCCCAGGCCGCCGAAGTCGTCCAGCTGCCTGGTGTGGGTGCGCTCATAGAGCGCCCCCACCAGCAAGAACATGGCGCCCGTCACAAGGCCGTGGCTCACCATCTGGAACATCGCGCCGTTTAAGCCCGTCGCCGTCAGGCTGGCCAGCCCCAGCAGGACAAACCCCATGTGCGACACCGACGAGTAGGCCACCAGCCGCTTGAAATCGGTTTGCGCCAGCGCCACGAACGCGCCATAGACGATGTTGATCACCCCCAACAACGCCATCCACCAGCCAAAACTCTGCGCGCCGTCGGGAAGAATCGGGTACGCGATGCGGAAGAATCCATACCCCCCCATCTTCAGCAAAATGCCGGCCAGCAGCACGCTGGCGGGCGTGGGCGCATCGACATGGGCGTCAGGCAGCCACGTATGAAAGGGAAAGATGGGGACCTTGATGGCAAACCCCAGGAAAAAGCCGACGAAGAGCAGCCGCTGAAACCCGAGGTCAAACGTGTGGCCCAGGCGGGTGAGGGCCACCATATCGAACGTGCCGGCCCGGAAGTAGAGCGCCAGAATCGCCAGCAGCATGGCGAGGCTTCCGGCGAGGGTATAGACGAAGAACTTGAAGGCCGAGTACTCACGGCGCCCCCCGCCCCAGATGCCGATGAGAAAGTACATCGGCACCAGCACCACCTCCCAAAACACATAGAAGAGAAACAGGTCCAGCGACAGAAATGTCCCCAGCATGCCGATCTCGAGCAGGAGGTACAGCACGAAGTACTCTTTCTGCCGCTCCGCAATCGACCAGGAGGCCATGCAGGCCAGCAATCCCAGGAGCGCGGTGAGCAGGACGAGCGGCAGGCTGATCCCGTCCACGCCGAGGTGGTAGAAGACCTGCATCTGCGGAATCCACGACAGCCGCTCCACAAACTGGATGCCCGGCAGATGCGGATTGAAGCCGCGGAACACAGCCCACGAAACGCCCAACGTGGCGGCCGTTGAGGCCAGTGCCACCAGCCGAATCGCGCGCACCGCGGCGCCGGGCATCGCCAGAATGATGAGCATGCCGATCAGCGGACACAACAGCAACCAACTCAAAACCATGAAACCCGTTCCTTCTTCAGTAGCGCAAAACGAACGATAGGACCACGACCGCTGCCACAACGACGAGGAGGTACTGCTGGATCACGCCGGTTTGCATCAACCGGAGGACGGCGCCAATGCCGCGCACGGTGGCAGCGACGCCGTTGACCAGCCCATCGACCACGACGCGATCGAACCGCTCTTTCCAGCGGCTCACGAGATCCCCCGCAGCGCCTGCGCCATTCACCGCGCCGTCGATCACCCGCTGATCGAAGCGCGCGCTCCATTCGGTCATGGCCAGAAACGGCTGGATGATCACCCGACCGTACAGTTCATCCACGTAATACTTATTGAACGCCACGGTATAGAGGCGCTGCCCCAAGGGGCGCAGCCCCGTCGGCAAGAGAGTGCGGCGACGCACGCCGACCATCCACGCGAGCCACACGCCTGCCAGGAGAATCGCCGTTGAGAGCGCCGCCAGAAATGGGCTGAACGCATGGACCTCGTGCGCCCCCAGCAGATCGAAGAACGGGTGGTACCAGGGCGAGCCGGCCCATCCGGCAACCGCCGCACCGATGGCGAGCAAGACCATCGGCAGGACCATCACCGCCGGCGACTCATGAATGCTGTGGGCTGCCTGCCCCCCGCAGGGGGTGCGCTGCACGGCCCGGCGGTCGTGGTCGGCGGGCCGGGGTGTGCTGTGTGCTGATGATGTCCCATGGAAACACCTGAGGTACAACCGGAAGATGTAGCCGGTCGTCAGGAGAGCCCCCCCCAAGAGCGCCCACAACAGCCACGGGCGCGCGGCCCCGGCGGCGAGCAGAATGGCGTCCTTGCTCCAGAACCCGCTCAAGAGAAACATCCCGCTCATCGAGAGCGAGGCGACGAGAAACACGGTCGAGGTCCACGGCATCTGGCGGCGCAGCGCGCCCAGATGGGCCAGGTCCTGCTGATGCGTGGCGTGGATGACGCTGCCGGCCCCGAGGAACAAGAGCGCCTTGAAAAAGGCGTGCGTCATCAGGTGAAAGATCGCCGGGGCGACGGCGCCCACGCCCAGCGCCGTCATCATCAATCCCAGCTGGCTGATCGTCGAGTAGGCCAGGATGCGCTTGATGTCCATCTGCGTCAGCGCCACGGTGCCCGCCAACAGATGGGTGCTCAGGCCGATGACGAGGACGAGTGCCCGGCTCTCGGGCGTGAACAGCGCGGCGGTGCGCGCCACCAGATAGACGCCCGCAGCCACCATGGTGGCGGCGTGGATCAGCGCCGACACCGGCGTGGGACCTTCCATCGCATCCGGCAGCCACACGTGCAGCGGGATCTGCGCGGACTTGCCCACCGCGCCGAGAAAGATGAGCGCGCTAATGAGCGTAAGCAGCCCGGTCGGCAGCTGATGGCGCACCAACTCCAGATCGTGGAAATGGAGGGTGCCGGCGCCCTGCCAGGCCAGCAGCAGGATGGCGACCAACAGGCCGGTGTCGCCGATGCGGGTGGTGAGAAACGCCTTGCGCCCGGCTGCAGCGGCGGCGGGCTTCTCAAACCAAAAGCTGATGAGCAAGTACGAGCAGAGCCCGACGAGCTCCCAGCAGACGTAGAGCAGCGCGAAATGATCCGCCATCACGAGGCCGATCATCGAGGCGCAGAACAGCGAGAAGTAGGCGAAGTAGCGCGAGAACCGCGCGTCGTCGTGCATGTAGCCGATCGAGTAGAGCGCGATCAGCGGCGCGATGGTGGTCACCACCGCCAGCATGACCCAGCTCAGCCCATCCACGGCCAGCCCGAGGGACCAGACAGGATCGGTGGCCGAGAGCCACGGCCACTGCACAACCAGTTGGCGGTTGTTGAACACCGGCGCCGCGATGGCAAGGACCAGCGCGCACGAGCCGGCGAGCGCCGCCACCGCGAGCCACCCGCTCAGCCGGCCGAGCCGCCGACCGACGAGGATCAGGATGGCAAACGCGGCCAGCGGCAGCAGCGGGATCCACACCAGGTGCGGCGCGAAGACGGGCAGCGGCGCCATGCGCATGAGATGAGCGGCGGACTCGGGTGGGGGGATCATCCTTTCAGCAGGTTCACTTCATCGGCGAACACGGTCCCGGCGTGGCGGGACAGGCTGAGGATGATGGCCAGCCCGACGACCGCCTCGCAGGCGGCCAGCGCAATGATGAAGAGCGCGAAGGCCTGCCCGTCGGCGTGGCCGAGCACCCGGGCGAAGAGGACGAAGTTCAGCGCCGCCGCGTTGAGGATCAGCTCGATCGCCAACAACACGCCGATGGCATGGCGCCGCGTGAGGATGCCGTAGATCCCGAGACAGAACAGCGCGTGGCTGAGGCTGAGGAGGAGGAGCGGTTGAATCGCGCTCATCCCCGCTTGGAGTCAGAGGAGGACGGCGCGCGAGGGGGCGCTGCGATGGCGATCGCTCCGACGACGGCTGCCACAAAGACGAGCGAAATCACTTCAAACGGCAGGATGAGCGTCGTAACGAGATGCTGTCCGAGGGCGGGGAGGGTGACAGGCTCGACCAGCGGCGCCGACGGCCAGAGGACATGCCGGGTCGCCGAGGCGAGCAGGAGAAACAGCGCCGCCGAGATGATCGCGGCAGGCAGCGTTTGCCGGCTGGCCCCCCCACCAAATGTGCCTGGCGAGATGGGGCCATATTTGGTGGGGGGGCTGGTCGGGGCCGGCGGCTCGGTGGTGCGCCGTGTTGTGGTGAGCATGATCGCGAAGACGACCAGCGTCAGGATCGCGCCCACGTAGACCAAAATCTGCACAAACGCCAGGAACTCCGCCTCCAACAGGAGAAATAAGCCCGCCACGGCCAGGAGGACGAGCCCCAAGCTCAGCGCCGCGCGAAACAGGTTGCGAAGCGTCACGACCCACACGGCGCCGGTGAGCACCAACACGGCGAACAACGCCACGACGACCAAGGGCATCACAGCCGCCCTTCCTGACCTCTCTTGGGGCTGCCCGGATGGAGGAGCGGGACACGCTCGCTGCACAGCGGACAGTCGTGCGGACGAAACGTTGCAAAGGCCAGCGCAAAGAGGCGGACAAACCGGTGGCCGGGAAATTTCACCCGGCCGTCTGAGCGGTCGACGACCGTGCCGACACCGACCACGCGCGCGCCGTAGGCCTCTACGAGATCCGTGACCTTTCGCGCCGACTCGCCCGTCGTGATGGCGTCTTCCACCACGAGCACGCGGTCTGTCTTGTGGAGCATGAACCCGCGGCGCAGGTGCATTTCGGCGTCCACCCGCTCGGCATACACCGCCCGCACCCCCAGCGCGCGAGCGGTTTCATAGGCCACGACGATGCCGCCGATCGCCGGCCCGATCACCACGCTCGGGCGCGTCGACCGGAACCGCCGCGCCAGCTCCCGGCAGATGATCGCCGCGTGTTGAGGGTACTGCAGCACCTGGGCGCACTGGAAATAGTGGCCGCTGTGCAGGCCGGAGGAGAGCTCGAAGTGGCCCCGTTGCAGCGCGTTGCTCTTCCGGAACATCGTCAGGAGCTGGTCTTTCGTCAACATCCGTCCACCGTCTCCATCGCATTCAGGATTGCCTGCACGACCGCGCGCGGATGCGCGGCGGCGGTCACCGGCCTCCCCACGACCAGCGCATCCGCCCCGCGGGCCAACGCCTCAGCCGGCGTGCTCACGCGGCGCTGATCAGCTTGGGACGCCGAAGTTGTTCGAATGCCTGGGCACACGATGCGCAACCGCCTCCCAAAACGCTTGCGCAGCGCGGCGGCCTCTTGGGCCGAGGCGACGATGCCGTCGCACCCGGCCTCGAGGGCTAACTCAGCGAGCAGGAGCACCTTCAGCTTGAGCCACTTGGAAGGTTGTCCCCCGACACTCGTGAGCACCGTTACGCCAAGAACCTCGGGTCGCCTGATCCCTAGTCGACGGGCTTCCCGATGCGCACCTTGCACGGCCGCCTCGAGCATCTCTCGTCCCCCCGCGGCGTGCACCGTCAGTAGAGACACGCGATGGCGCACCGCGGCCCGGCAGCTGAGTTCGACGGTCGAGGGGATGTCAAAGAATTTCAAATCCAGCATGACGGACAGCCCCAGCGCCCGAAGACGCTGAATCGCCAGGGGCCCTTCGGCCGTGAAGAGCGCGCTGCCAACCTTCACGGTCCGCACGAGCCCGCGCAGCCGCCGCGCCATCGCCAGGGCGGGCGCCAGCTTCGGATAGTCCAGCGCGACGATCAGCCGATCATGGCAGCTCATCGGTTCACCGCCCCTTGCAGCTCTCGCAGCGTCCGGATGCCGTGTTGCGCCGCATACCGCTCGAGGCCCCGCACGACGCGCAGCGGCGCGCGCGGATCAGCGAAGGTCGCCGTGCCGACCGCCACGGCGCTGGCTCCGGCGAGCAGAAATTCCAACGCGTCCTCGGCGCGCATCACGCCACCCACCCCGATGATCGGGAGGCGGACAATTTGTGCAGTATACCATACCCGATAGACGGCCAGCGGCCGAATTGCCGGGCCGCTTAAGCCCCCGGTGAGCGTGCCAAGACGCGATCGGCGTGTCGCCGGGTCAATGCTCATGCCCACGAAGGTGTTCGTCACCGATAACGCGTCGGCGCCGGCGCGTTCCGCCGCTTGCGCGATCGGCGCCAAATCCGTCACGTCGGGACTCAGCTTTGCGATCAGCGGCTTGCGCGTCCCTTGACGCGCCGCCTGGACCATCGCGAACGTCGCCTCGGCATCTTGTGCGACCATCGCTGGCTGTAGGCTCAAGGCTCTAGGCTCTAGGCGGCCCTCCCTAGAGCCTCCAGCCTCGAGCCTAGAGCGTCCTTTGATGTTGGGGCAGGAAAGATTGAGTTCGATCGCCGAGACGCCGTCCGCGCGATCCAGCGCGTTAACCATCGCGCTCACGTCCTCGCTCGACTCGCCGAGGATGCTCACGATGACCGGTACACGGAAGCGGCGCAGGAGGGGCAGCTTATCTTGCAGGAACGCCTCCAGACCGACGTTCTGCAGACCCACCGAGTTCAGCATCCCGGAGGCGGTCTCAACAAGACGAGGCGGGGGATTGCCGTCGCGCGGCGCGCGGGTCAGTGTTTTGGTGATGATCCCGCCAAGCCGTTCCAAGGGGATGGCGCGGGAGAATTCCAGGCCGTAGCCGAAGGTGCCGGCGGCGACCAGCACCGGATTGTTGAGGGTCAAGGGCCCGAGGGCCACGCGCAGGTCCGGCATCGGTATCTCGGAGATCAGGAAGCGGGGGGTTCGGCGGGCGGACCGGCGCTTCTCAGGAATTGGACGATGCTGTCAATCTGTATCTGCAGCTCCGGGCTGGCATTGAGCAGCTCCACCCCGGTCTCTGCGACGCCGGAGGCCTGCATGGAGCTCCACACGACGCGGCCGTTCATCACCACGGGCTCGCGTATTCCCGGCAGCTGCACCTGCACGTCCACCAGCGCCCCCTGATCGAGCAGCTCGTGACTTCGAAACCGGAGGCCGCCCGCGCTCAAATTGACCAGCGTAATCGCATGCCACGAAAAGTCCAGCTCGCCGCTGAGGCGAAAGCGCGCCTCGAACGGCTGCGGGACGCGCGGAAAGCTACGCCGCTCCCTCACCATCAGCGTTGGCCCGGCCTGTTCAGAAACTGCGCGACGGCCTCGTTGAGGACTTGTTGAATAACTCCCTCGCCGACGTCGAAGGTCACGCCGGTGTCCGTCATCCCGACCCGTCCCGGTTTCGTCCATGCCACCCGCGCCTTCACGGGAATGGGGTTTTTGGAGATCGGCAGGATCAGCTGCACCTCCAACTCAGTCCCCACAGGAAACAGCTGCTCACAGAGGAAGCGCGCTCCGCCGATGCTCAGATCCCGCAGCGGTGAGACGAGCCAGTTCGCCGTCCCCCCCTCCAGCCACCGGTAACGCGCGATGAACGCGCGGGCGATGCGCGGTGCTCGGCGCTGCTCCTCGGGGCTCATCGGTGAAGCAGCTCGTGATAGCGTTGAATCGGTGTGACGCTCAGCTCGTGTTGAAGCAGCGCGGCGATGCCGTTCACCGACGCCTGCGCCCCTGCGATCGTGGTAATGCAGGGAATCCCGAGCGCAGCGGCCGCCGAGCGGATCTGCACCTCATCAGCCCGGGGGAGCCGACCCGACGGGGTGTTGATGACCAGCTGAATCTGCCCGCCCTTGATCAGGTCCAGCACATTGGGCCGGCCTTCGTGGATCTTCTTGACCGGCTGCGCGTGCAGCCCGAAACGCTGGAGCGCTTTGGCGGTCCCCTGCGTGGCCACCAGCTGAAACCCCAGCACCTCCAGCCGCTGGGCCACCAGCACGATGGCCCGTTTGTCGCGGTTCTTGACGCTCACGAACACCGTCCCTGACCGCGGCAGCAGCTGTCCGGCGGCGATCTGGGATTTGATGAACGCCCGACCGAAATCCTCGTCGATGCCCATGACTTCGCCCGTCGAGCGCATCTCCGGCCCGAGGAGGATGTCCACGCCGGCGAACCGCGAGAACGGAAAGACCGACTCCTTCACGGCGAGAAACGGCGGGACGATCTCCTCGACGACGCCCTGCTCGCGCAGGGACACGCCCATCATGGCGCGCGTCGCGACCTTCGCCAGCGGCAGGCCGACCGCCTTGGAGATGAAGGGCACGGTGCGCGAGGCGCGCGGGTTGACTTCGAGGATATAGACCAGATCGTCCTTCACCGCGACCTGCATGTTCATCAGCCCCACGATCCGCAGGGCCCGGGCCAGCTTGTTGGCCGCGGCGCGGACTTCTCCCAGGGTCTCGTCGCTGAGCGTGTGCGGCGGCAGCACCATCGCGCTGTCGCCGGAATGGATCCCCGCCTCTTCGATGTGCTCGAGGATGCCGCCGATGACGAACGTCTCCCCGTCGCCCACCAGGTCCACATCCACCTCGATCGCATCCTCCAGAAACTTGTCGATGAGCACGGGAAATCCCGGTGAGGCGTCAAAGGCCTGCTGGGCAAACCGCAGGAGCTGCTCATCGTCATAGACGATCTCCATCGCGCGGCCGCCCAGCACATACGACGGCCGCACGAGGCACGGATAGCCGATGGCGCGCGCCGTCAGCTTGGCTTCCTCCATCGTCAGCGCGGTCCCGCCGGGTGTCTGGCGCAGCCCCAGCTCATCCAACAGCCGCTTGAACTTCTCGCGGTCTTCAGCCCGATCGATGGTTTCCGGCGCCGACCCGAAAATATGGATCCCCGCCTCGGCCAGTCCTGTCGTGAGGTTGAGCGGGGTCTGCCCGCCGAACTGGACGATGACCCCATCAGGCTGCTCGTGGCGCGCGATGTTCAGCACATCTTCGAGCGTCACCGGCTCGAAATACAGCGTGTCCGACGTGTCGTAGTCGGTCGAGACCGTTTCGGGATTGGAGTTGACCATGATCACCTCAATGCCCAGCTCGCGCAGCGCAAACGCCGCGTGGACACAGCAGTAGTCGAACTCGATCCCCTGGCCGATGCGGTTGGGGCCGCCGCCCAGAATCATCACTTTCTTCCGCCGCGGAGCTGAAGGCTCTTGCCTTGAGCCTTGAGCCTTGAGCCTTGAGCTCACGGTAATGACCGGAGTTTCGTACGTCGAGTAATAATACGGCGTGCGGGCTTCGAACTCCGCGGCGCAGGTGTCAACGAGGTAGTACGACGGGGTGACCTGCCAGCGCACGCGGGCGGTGCTGATCGTCGCCGCATCCAGCCCCCAGACCCGCGCCAACTGCTGATCGCTGAACCCAAACTGCTTGGCGCGGCGCAGGATCATGGCTCCGTTCACCATCGCTGCGTCCATTCGACTCCGCTCAGGACTGTGGCGAGCAAGCGAAGCGCGTCGAGCCACGCGGCCAACCTCCGCCTCAATGCAGGCGCGCATCTGCGGCGCGGCCGTTTTCAGCGCCTCCTCCTCCAGCACCAGCGTGTAGAGCTGCCGCAGAAACCACCGGTCGATCTTGGTGAGCCGGAAGATCTCCTCGATGGAGAGGCCGCCCGTCAGCGCCTGCTTGAGATAGAAGATGCGCTCGGCCAACGGGGTCGCCAGTTTCTGGCGCAGCACGTCTTTGGGGAGCTCCGCCAGCGCGTCCCAGCCGTCTTTGCGGATCTCCAACCCGCGCAGCCCCTTTTGCAGCGCCTCCGTGAAGGTGCGCCCGATCGCCATGGTCTCGCCGACCGACTTCATCTGAATCGTGAGCGTCGGGTCGGCCGTGGGGAACTTCTCAAACGCAAACCGGGGGATCTTCACCACCACGTAGTCGATGGTCGGCTCAAAGCAGGCCGGCGTCTGCCGCGTGATGTCGTTGGGCAGCTCATCCAGGGTGTAGCCCACCGCGAGCTTCGCGGCGATCTTCGCGATGGGAAAGCCGGTCGCCTTGGACGCCAGCGCCGAGGAGCGCGAGACGCGCGGGTTCATCTCAATCACCAGCATCCGCCCGGAATCCGGGTGCACCGCGAACTGGATGTTGGCCCCGCCCGTCTCGACGCCGATCGCGCGGATGATCTTCATCGCCGCGTCGCGCATCTCCTGGTATTCGCGGTCGGTCAGCGTCTGGGCCGGCGCCACGGTGATCGAATCGCCGGTGTGCACGCCCATGGGATCGAAGTTCTCGATGGAACAGACGACGACCGCGTTATCCGCGCGGTCGCGCATGACCTCCAGCTCGAACTCCTTCCAGCCGATCACCGACTCCTCGACGGAAATCTCGCTGATCATCGACAGCGCAAGGCCGAGCCGGGCAATGCGGTCAAACTCCTCGGGATTGTAGGCGACCCCGCCGCCGGTTCCGCCGAGCGTGAAGCTGGGCCGGATAACGCACGGGAAGCCGATCGTCTCGGCGATGGCCTGCGCCTCTTCCACGGTGTGGGCATACGCCGCGCGCGGCGCTTCAAGGCCGATCGCCTCAATCGTCTGCTTGAACAGCCCGCGGTTTTCGGCGCGCGTGATCGCCTCAACCGTCGCGCCGATCAGCTCGACGTGGCAGCGCGCAAGCACCCCGCGCTCGGCCAGCTGGACGGTCACGTTGAGCGCCGTCTGCCCGCCCAGCGTCGGGAGCAGCGCATCCGGCCGCTCGGCTTCGATGATCTTTTCCACCACGTCCGCAGTGATGGGCTCGATGTAGGTCCGATCCGCCATCTCGGGATCCGTCATGATGGTGGCGGGGTTGGAGTTCACCAGCACCACTTCAAAGCCCTCCTCCCGCAGCGCCTTGCACGCCTGCGTGCCCGAGTAGTCAAACTCGCACGCCTGGCCGATCACAATCGGCCCGGAGCCGATGATGAGGATTTTTTTGATGTCCGTCCGTTTCGGCATCAGAATAAGGTCAGTTGCTGCTCACCGGCCGCCGTCTCGGCCTCATCGAAGATTGTGACTTTCCCGAACTCACCGTCATAGCCCGGCTCAACGGTGAGGCGCCCTTGCCGCACGCGCAGGATGCCCTCGACGATCCGTACCGGCGCGGCCTTGCGCAGCGTCTCTTCCGGCGCCTCAAGCAGCGCGGCGAACTCGGTCCCGCAGGCGGCCACGAGGCTGTGGTACTCCCGCTCCACCGTCTGGGTGCCGACGCCCACGCTGAGCGCCTCCGCGATGATTTCTTCCAGCGGCACGATCCGCTGAAACGGGATGGCGTTCTCCGGCACGGCGCTTTCCGGACGGTCGGCCAGCGCTTCCACCCGGTGCATGACGCCGACAGTCACCTTCCGGCCGCACGCGGGGCAGCAGAAGTTGTGCCGCCGCGTCTGGGCCGGCGACAGCCGCACGCCGCAGGCGCGGTGGCCGTCAAGATGGTACTTCCCTTCTTCCGGGAAGAACTCCAGCGTCGAGAGGAACCGGCTGCGGTCCTTGGTTTTCAACGCGCCGACGAGCTCATCATACTCATACGCGCAGTCAAACACATTCGCCTCGCGGCCGATCTTCCGCGCGGAGTGGGCATCGGAATTGGAGATGAGGGCGTACCGGTCCAGCGCCGACAGGCGCCAGTTCATCGCCGGATCTGAGGACAGGCCGGTTTCCAGCGCGAAGATGTTCTTCGCCTGCCGCTCAAAGCAGTCTTCAACCGTATCAAAACCGGAGTTGGACCCAAACAGCGCAAAGTGGGGGGTCCAGGCGTGCGCCGGCACCACGAGACAGCGCGGCTCGATGCCCAGCACGATCTCCACCAGCCGCCACGCCTCCGTCTGCAGCATGGGCCGCCCGTCGAGACTGAGGCTGCCGAATGACTCTAGCTCCTGGTTGATGCGCTCCACCGCTTCGAAGGTGGGCGCGATCAGGACATGGTGGATCTGGTGCGCCTTGCCGTTCCTGTAAAAGAGCGTGTTCACTTCAGCAGTCAGGATGAACCGCGCGCCCTGATAGTCGAACAGCCCGTTCCCGGTCGCGCGCAGCGTGTCCTTCAATTCCTGCAGCCAAAGCGGATGCGTGAAGTCGCCGGTTCCCAACACCCCGATGCCTTTGATCTTCGCCCACTTCGCCAACTCAGGGACGGTCAGATCTTTTGAGCACGCCCGGCTGTACCGTGAGTGGATGTGAAAATCGGCGATGAACTTAGGCATGCACGCCCTCAATGAGATCAAGGAACCGCTGGAAAAAGTAGCGGGCGTCGTGCGGTCCAGGCGCCGCCTCCGGGTGGTACTGGAGGCTGAGGATCGGCAGCTCCTTGTGGCGCATCCCCTCGACCGTCTGGTCGTTGAGGTTGGTGTGCGTCACGTCAACCTGGTGGCCCGGAATCGAGTCCACGCGCACCGCGAAGTTGTGGTTCTGCGTGGTGATCTCCACCTTGTGCGTCGAGAGGTTCTGGACCGGGTGGTTGCCGCCGTGGTGGCCGAACTTCAGCTTGAACGTCTCGCCGTTGTACGCCAGGCCCAGCAGCTGATGGCCCAGGCAAATCCCCAGCATCGGCACGTGGCCCATCAACTCTTGAATGGCGCTCACGGCATACGGCACCGCGGCCGGATCGCCTGGGCCGTTTGAGAGGACTATGCCGTCGGGCTTGCGCGCGAGCACATCGCCGGCTGTCGCGTCCGCCGGCAGGACCGTCACGCGGCACCCGAGCCGCGCGAGCTGGCGGAGGATGTTGTACTTCACGCCGTAATCCATCACCACCATATGCCGGTTCTGGGTTGGGGGTTGTGGGTTGGGGGCAAGCCCAGAACCCCGAACCCCGAACCCCGAACCTTCCTTTGGTGGCCACTCGTATGATTGTTCGCACGTCACCTCCTTGACCAGGTCCACCCCCACGATATCCGGCGAGGCGCGCACGCGCGTCAAGAGCTGCTCGGGATCGGGTTCCGTCGTGGAGAGACCGCACTTCATCGAGCCCTGCTGGCGCAGCGTGAGCGTGAGCGCCCGCGTGTCCACACCGTCTATGGCGACGATGGCGTGGCGCTTCAGGTAGGCGTCGAGCGGCTCTTGCGAGCGGAAGTTGCTCGCGATGGGCGAGAGCTCTCGGATAACGAACCCTTCGACCCACGGCCGGCGCGATTCGACATCCTCGTCGTTGACGCCGTAGTTCCCGATATGGGGGTAGGTCATGCACACGACCTGCCCTTTATAGGACGGGTCGGTGAGCACCTCCTGATACCCGGTCATCGAGGTATTGAACACCGCTTCCCCGAACGCCTCTCCATCGGCCCCGACCGCGCGTCCGCGAAACGCGGTGCCGTCTTCAAGGACCAGCCAGGCCTGACGCTGCGGAGTACTCATCCAACCTCAACTCCTCGGCAGAATACCTTCACGACCACCCCCGTGAGCGTGCGTCCGGCAAACGGCGAGTGGCGCCCCTTAGAGACAAACGCTTTGGGATCGACCGCCCACTGGGCAGCGGGGTCGATGATCGCGATGTCCGCCTGTTCCCCGACGGGCAACGAGCCGCCGCGAAGGCCCGCAATGCGCGCCGGGGCGGTGGAAAGTTTCTCGATGAGCTGCGCCCACGAGAGCAGGCCGGGTTTCACCAGCGTCTCGACGCAGACGCCCAGCGCCGTCTCGAGGCCGCTGATGCCGAACGGGGACGAGTCAAAGTCGGCCTCCTTTTCCCAGTCGGTGTGCGGCGCGTGGTCCGTGGCGATACAGTCGATGGTGCCGTCCCGCAGCCCCTCGATGAGGCTCATCCGATCCTGTTCGGTGCGCAGCGGCGGGTTCACTTTCGCGCTGGTCTCGAATCCCCCGACCGCCTCATGCGTCAGCGCCAGGTGGTGCGGTGTCACTTCGCAGGTCACCCGCACGCCCCGGCGTTTCGCCTGGCGGATGAGCTCAACCGACTGCGCGCTGGACAGGTGCGCGAAATGGATCCATCCGCCCGTCAGCTCAGCCAGCGCCAGATCGCGCGCGACCAGAACCGACTCCGATGCTCCCGGGATCCCTCGCAGCCCCAGCGTCGTCGAGACGATGCCCTCGTGCATGACCCCGCCGGCTGAGAGGGCCGGGTCTTCCGCATGCTGGATCAGCGGGCGGTCGAACACCTTGGCGTACTCCAACGCCCGGCGCATCAGGAGCCCATCGGTCACCGGATTGCCATCGTCGGACAGGGCGATGCAGCCGGCGTCGAAGAGCTCGCCGAAATCGGTCAGCTCCTTGCCCTGGCGCTCCTTGGTGATCGCGCCGATCGGCCGCACCGCGGCTAAGCCCACGCGGGCCGATTCCTGCTGGATGAATTCCACGATACCGCGATGGTCGATCGCCGGCGTGGTGTTGGGCATCGCACAGACGGCGGTAAACCCTCCGCGCACGGCCGCACGAGCCCCGGTTTCAATCGTTTCCTTATCCTCACGGCCCGGTTCGCGCAGATGGGTGTGGAGATCGATGAGCCCCGGCACGACCAGTTTGCCCCCCGCGTCGATCGTTTTCGCCCCGTTCACCGGGATGGCGGGCTGGACGTCCGCGATTTTCCCACGCTCGATGAGCACGTCGAAACGGCCGTCCCGCTTGTTCGCAGTGTCGATGACGTGCCCGTTCTTGATCAACAGTTTCGCCATGTACTTGAACTCAAAAGTTAAAACGCAAAAGGCAAAACTACTTGACTTCTCATCCTTCTTCCTCTTCGACTTTCGGTGCTCCGGAAACTAAATACAGGACCGCCATGCGGACCGCCAGGCCGTTCGTCACCTGATCGAGAATGACCGAATGCGGCCCGTCGGCCACGGCGGAATCCATCTCCACGCCGCGGTTGATCGGCCCCGGGTGCATGATGAGGATATCCGGCTTGGCGGATTTCAGCCGCTCGCGGTCGATGCCGTAGCGCAGGCGGTATTCGCGCAGGCTCGGCACCAGCATCGCCTCCTGCCGCTCATGCTGGATGCGCAGGAGCATCAGCACATCCGCGGCGCGCATGGCATCCTCGATCCGGTGGGTAACCTGCACACCGAGCTCTTCGATGCGCGTCGGGATGAGGGTCGGCGGCCCGCAGAGGAGCACCCGCGCGCCGAGCTTGGTGAGCCCCCAGATGTTGGAGCGCGCCACGCGCGAATGCGCGATGTCGCCGATGATGGCGACCGTAAGCCCCTCGAGGCGGCCTTTCTTTTCCTGAATCGTGAACAGATCCAACAGCGCTTGGGTGGGGTGCTCATGCGCGCCGTCGCCCGCGTTGATGACGGAGGCGGCCGCGTGCTTGGCGATGAGATGCGGCACGCCGGCGGCCGCGTGACGGATGACCAGGATGTCCACTTTCAGCGCCTCCAGATTGCGCACCGTGTCGAGGACGGTCTCCCCCTTTGAGAGGCTGGAGCCCTGGGGGGAGATATTGACGATATCCGCCGAAAGCCGCTTCGCGGCCAGCTCAAAGGAGGTGCGGGTGCGGGTGCTGGGCTCAAAGAAGAGGTTGACGACCGTCTTGCCGCGCAGCGCCGGCACTTTCTTGATCGGCCGCAGGGAGATTTCCCTGAAGGACGCCGCCGTCTGCAGGATCAGCCGGATTTCTTCTGGCGACAGCTCTTGCAGCCCGAGGAGGTCTTTCTTCATCCACCGCGCGGTCTGTGCGGGGGGTGCCGCCGTGACCGTTGCCATTAGGGACGCTCCTCGTCGGCAGAGACGGCCTCGAGCACGACTTCCTCCGTTTCATCCAGCTCGTTGAGCCGGACGTCGATGCGCTCGCGCAGCTGCGTGGGGATGTTCTTGCCGACGTAGTCGGCGCGGATGGGCAGCTCCCGATGGCCGCGGTCGACCAGCACAGCCAGTTGGATGAGCGTCGGGCGCCCGAGATCGCTGAGCGCATTGAGCGCGGCGCGAATCGTCCGGCCGGTGAAGAGCACGTCATCCACCAAGACGAGCCGCAGATCGGTCACATCGAAGGGAATGTCGGTGGCGTGGACGATGGGGTTGGGGGCGATGCGGGAGAGGTCGTCGCGATAGAGCGTGATGTCCAGCGAGCCGACCTGCACGGGGTGGCGTGCCTCGGCTTCGCTCGGCAGGCCGCCATGCGTGTCGCCCGAAGGGCGGCTCTCCACCGCCTCGATCTCTTTCGCGAGTCGCTGGGCGAGGATGGCGCCGCGGGTGCGAATGCCCACCAGCGCCAGGGCCTCCGCGCCCTTGTTGCGCTCCAGGATCTCGTGCGCGATCCGGATGAGGGCGCGGCGGATGGCTTCGGCATCCATCACCTTTGCGGTGCCTGGCTCCTTTTCCATCTTTTCCATCTTGCTCATCAGAAAAGGTGCCTGGCACCGGCGATTCGGACAACAAAAAGGCCCCGCCTCTCGGCTAGGGCTTCCCGAAAATTCTGATATGGGTGTTCTGCCATCTCCCTTTCCCGCCTCTCAGGACGGGCCATTAAAGGTGATAGAATTATTCCTATTATACGAGAAAAATGCTCAGGTTGTCAAACACTATTCAACTAGACTAATGTCTGTCCTATTCTAGGCTTGCGGCGCGTTGAGAGGGCTTCCTAGGAAGAATGGATTCTTCCTCCCCTTCGCCCCCCTCTGCGTCAGCGCCGATCCCTGCGCAGATGCCGCGCTTCGAGGCTTTCACGAACTCCGCCAGGGCGCGGACTTCGGGTGAGGGACATTCGCGCTCAATCGCTTCGAGCGCGTGCGCCACGTTGAGCCCGTCGCGATACAGGAATGTGTAGGCCCGCTTGATCTCCTCGCGGACCGGCGCGGCGATGCCGGCCCGCCGCATCCCCACCACATTCAACCCCTGGATGACCGCCGGCCGACCCCCGCAGAGCATGTACGGCGGCACATCCTTGTTGACCGCCGAGAGGCCGCTGACCATCGCCAGGCGTCCGATGCGGGTGGACTGGTGCACCACAATCATCCCTGAGAGCATCGCGCCGTCCTCCACGACACAGTAGCCGGCGAGCGTCGCCAGGTTGACGAGAATCGTCCGGTCGCCGAGCTGGCAATTGTGGCCGATGTGCGCGTTAGCCATGAGGAAGTTGTCGTCGCCGATGACGGTCGACGTGCCCTCCTTCGTGCCCCGGTGGATGGTGACATATTCGCGGATGACGTTGCGGTTGCCGATCGTGGTCAAGGTCGGTGCGCCGGCGAAGGCCAGATCCTGCGGCACGTGTCCGATCACCGCTCCCATGTGGATCTGGTTCTCCTCCCCGAGCGTCGTCCCGGGCCCGATATAGACGTTCATCCAGAGCTTGTTGCGCGAGCCCAGCGCGGCGCCGTCCTCGATGACACAGCCCGGGCCGATCTCGTTGCCATCGCCGAGCTGGACGTTCTTCCCAATGATCGCGCTGGAGTGAACGGAATTCATGCTTCGTGATTGGGTGATTGAGTACTTGGGTGATTGCGGGGAGAGAACACCACGACGCATTCGCCGCGAGGCGGGTGCGCTTCATAATGCGCGACCAACGCGCTAACCGGGCCTCGCTGCACCTCTTCGAATATCTTCGTCAACTCCCTGCCGCAGGCCGCGGGGACGTCCCCGATCAGCTCGCGGATCTCCCGGAGCAATTTGAGCATGCGAGGCGGCGCTTCATACAGGATGACCGTCCGCGCCTCGTGCTTGAGCGCCTCCAGCCGCTTGCGCCGCGCGCCAGGTTTTACCGGTAGAAATCCTTCAAATACGAATCGATCCGTCGGCAACCCGGACAGCACGAGTGCTCCGATCAGCGCCGTGGGCCCAGGGATCCAGCTCACCGGAATCCCCTCGCTGATTGCCTGGCGCACCAGCCACCAGCCCGGATCGGAGATCAGCGGCGTGCCGCCGTCGCTGACCAGCGCGATGGACGCCCCCGCTTTCAGCCGATCCAGCAGCTCCGGCGTGCGCTGGCGCTCGTTATGATCGTGCAGACTGACGAGCGGCTTGCGGATATCGTAGTGATGCAGCAGCTTTGACGTCTGGCGCGTATCCTCGCAGGCAATCAGCCCGACGCTCTTGAGCGTCTCCACCGCCCGCAGCGTAATGTCCTTGAGATGCCCAATCGGAGTGGCAAGCACGTACAGTATCCCGCTCATTCATCCGTCAACCGTACGTGACTAAATGAATGCTCTTGTTCATTGATGCCCTCGCGTAGACTG
>CAYJWN010000014.1:0-25436 GCA_964373835.1 uncultured Planctomycetales bacterium | reverse complement strand
AGACCACAAGATATAGGGTGTACGGGAGTCAAGTGCATAGGCCTGTTTGGGATTTTGGCGCTTGCTTGGAATTTGGGATTTGGAATTTGGGATTTGCAAAAGTCCAGTGCTTATTCAAGGTTTTGGACCTGTTCGCGGATCTTCTCGATGCAGCCTTTGATTTCCACGACGTGCTGCGCGGCTCCGGGATCGTCCACCTTCGCCCCGGTGGTATTGGCTTCGCGCATGAGCTCCTGGGCGATAAAATCCAGCCGCTTGCCGACCAGTTGGGTCCCCGCCAGCGTCTGGCGCATGTAGGCGAGGTGGCTTTCAAGCCGCACGAGCTCTTCGTGGATGTCCACGTCCTTGACCAGCGCGACCGCCTGCTCCAGCGCCGCCGCCGACCCTGCCGCCTTCGACCCCAACAGCGCCAGCAGCTGCTGGCGCAACCGCTGCTGCTGGTGTTTCAGGGCCTTGGGCAGCCGCGCCTTAATGGCGCGCAGGTGCCGCTCGATCGCCTGTATCTGGCGGCGTAGATCCTCCACCAACTTCGCGCCCTCGCGGCGGCGGGCGTGCACGAGGTCTTCAATTGCCGCCTGAGCGGTCCGGCGAATCGGCTCCCAGAGCCGCTCCGTCGGAAGACGGTCCTCGGCGATCGTGATGGCCTGCGGCAGCGCCAGCAGATGATCGAGCGTCAGCGCTCCCTTGAGCCCGAACCGGCCTTTCAGTTCCACGAGCGCCTGATGGTAGCGCGCCAAGAGCGGCTCATCAAACGCCACACGTCGCCGGTCCTGCTGTTTCGCGTGGATCGTCACGGCGGCTTCGATGCGCCCGCGCCGCACGCGGCGTCGAATCAGCTCGGTGAGCCGCCCCTGCAGCGCGGTCAGCCCGTTCGGCAGCCGGGAATCGACCTCCAGGTAGCGGTGGTTGGTGCTGCGCAGCTCGACGGTGACGCTGCCGACCGTTGTCTGCCGGGTGGCGCGGCCGTAGCCGGTCATGCTGTGAATCGCGCTCTGGCGCTCCGCGTCCACGTCAGCGCCCTCGCCCGTGGGCGGCGTCTGCGTGCCGCAGGCTCCCGGCAGGGCGTGGGATCATCATCCCCCCGACACGCCCAACAGCTGCAAGATTCTCGTCAGGTCTTCCTGGGAAAAGTAGTCGATCACCAGGCGGCCGCCCTTGTTGCGAGACAGCAGGCTCACCTTGGTGCCCAGCACGCGGCGCAGCTCATCCTCCAGCGGTTTCAGCTGGGGATCGATGCGCCGGGCCCGTCGTTTTTTCGCCGGGGTCCACGCGCTGACGAGTGCCTCCATCTGCCGAACGGACAGCCCCCCGTCGAGCGCCTGACGAAACAGCGCCGCTTGCTTGCCGCGATCCTCAACGCCCAACAGCGCCTTCGCATGCCCCATCGTGATCGACTCGTCCACCACGCCCTGCCGGATCTCTTCCGGCAGCGTCAAGAGGCGCAGCATATTGGCAATGGTGGCTCGATCTTTTCCGACGGCCGAGGCGATCTCTTCCTGCGTGTAGCCGAACTCCTCAAGCAGCCTTGCGTAGCCTTTGGCCTCTTCGATGGGATTGAGGTTTTCTCGCTGAATGTTTTCAATGAGCGAGAACTCCAGCGCCTCTTTATCAGACAGCGTCCGAATAATTGCAGGAACTTCTTTAATACCAACAGCTTGCGCGGCTCTTAAGCGCCGCTCGCCGGCCACAAGCTCATAGGTCCCGTGGGCGACCGGCCTGACGAGGACCGGCTCAATCACCCCGGTTTTCTTGATGGAGGCCTTGAGCTCTTCCAGCGCTCCAGGTCGCATGGACGTTCTCGGTTGAAACCGTCCGGCCCTGATCTGTTCGGTTCGCAAGAGCACAAAATTCGACGCGCTCGATGTCGGTGTCGTGTCAATCAATTCCGCGAGCCCTCTGCCAAGCCGCTTGTTTGTCATGACGATCCGGCGCCTTCCTTTGCTAGAACCTCTTGTGTAAGAAGCTGATAGGCCAACGCACCAGTTGAGTATGGATCATACAGACAGATCGGCTTTCCAAAGCTCGGAGATTCAGCGAGACGAATATTGCGAGGGATGGCGGTATCGAACACCAGATCCTTAAAGAACCGTTTCACTTCATCCGCCACCTCGCGCGAGAGGTTCGCGCGAAAGTCCGTCATCGTCAACACAATCCCGCCGACGCGAAGCGCTGGGTTGAGTCGCTGCTTGACGAGCGCCACGGCGTGCATCAACGCGTTCAGTCCCTCGAGCGCCAGATACTCGCACTGAACCGGGATGATCGTGCTGTCGGCAGCCACCAGCGCATTCACGGTGAGCAGGCCAAGTGACGGGGGGCAATCAAACAGGAGATATTCATAGTGGGGTTTTAGGGGGTCGCAGACTCGCTTGAGGACGGACTCACGATCATCGGCTGTCGTCAGATACGGTTCCGCTGCGGCAAGATCGAGACTCGCTGGAATGAGCTCAAGACGCTCAACGGGCGTCTTCAGAATCGCCTCTGCTGCAGGAATCCCATTCGTAAGGACCCCGTAGGTGTCCCGTTCCAGTCCTTTCCGCTGAACGCCGCAGGCTGTGGTGGCGTTCCCCTGGGGATCGAGGTCAATCAGGAGCACCTTTTTGCCTGAGAGCGCCAGGTATGAACCAACGTTCACCGCAGTGGTAGACTTGCCAACACCACCCTTTTGGTTACAGATGGCAATTACCCGAGCCATGCCTCACAGCCGACTTTTATATCCCATGGTGTTCGCATTGTACCTTTGAGATCGAGAAACGCAAGAAAAATCGGCGCTGTTTGCTCTGTCGAAAAGCTGCGCTGGGCAGCAGGGCCTGCCGCTGCGCCACCCGCTGCCCGCCCGGTGGCTTTTCGACAGAGCAGCGCTGTCTTAATTCGTCTGCCTCATCGCTAAAGATGGCGAGCTGTTTTGCACAGTTGTGAATAACCTGTGAATTATTTGGCCAGACGGTACCACATCATGGAGACGAGGGTATTGGTAAGCCAATACAAGACAAGGCCGGCTGGGAACTGATAGAACATGAAAAAGAATAGGATCGGCATCAACGGACCGGACATCATCTTCGCGGTCGGGTTTGAACTAGCGGTTCCCATGCTTTGCTGCGACGCCTTCGTCTGGAAATACATCGCCGCCGCCATGATAACCGGAAGCAGATTCACATCTCGTCCAATCACCGGCAGCCCAAGAGGAAGCTGCGCGAAGCGGTCCGGAAGCGAAAGGTCCTTGATCCACAAGAACGACGCGCCTCGCAGCTCAATAAAATGCGAGATCCCCTGGAACAACGCAATGAAGACAGGCATCTGCAGCAACATCGGAAGACATCCGCCAAGCGGGTTGATGCGGTGCTCCTTATAGAGCGCGAAGACTTCTTTATTCGCTCGTTGCGAATCGCCCTTGTGCTGCTCCATGAGCTTATCGATTTTCGGCTTGAGCTCTTGCATCCGCTTCATCGATCTGAATCCAAGCAGCGTAAACGGGGCCATGGCGCAGGTGACAAGCGCTGAAAAGAGGATCATGGCAACGCCGTAGTTGTGAACCAGCTTCGCCAGCCAGCTGAGCACGAGCAACAAGACCAGCCCGATCTGCGGGATTATCCCGATCGGAAAGGCGTCAGCAAATCCGGCTTTTTTCAGGTAAAAATAGTCGCGCGGTCCGACGTAGACCGTGGCGGAAAATAGCGCTCCGGTCTCCTCATGGCTTGCTGCGGGAAACCTCATCTCGGCCGCAACGCTGCCTTCTGGTGAAGGGATGAGCCTCGCTTGTCCAGAAACATCGTGCGCTTTAATCGATTGACAGAAGTACCGCTCGGTCAACGAAAGCTGCTGTGTTCCACGTGGAACATTGATCTCCTTTTTCCACGGACTCGAGAAGTGTCGATATCGCTTTTTGTTACCATTTCCTTGTTCTAAGATAAATGCTTCCAGCCTGTTATGTTGATCAGAGAGCTTATCTCCTTTTGACCACGTCGTCATCAGGCGCACGTCGCCTTGTGACTTGTCTAGTCGTCCATCTATATGTGTTAACACTATGTTTATCAATGTATTAGAATTATCTAATCCATATGAAATATGGTATTTATTATTAGCGCTATCCATCGCTTCCACGACAGCCTTATCGGCGGCTTGAGTGACCGAAAGGATGGTCATGGGTTCTGAGCCGACTTGTAGCTGAACCAGCGGCAGCGTGCTGCCAAACAGAATGGACGAGATCTTCGCTTCATCCAGAAAGCGTTTGAGGACAACGTGTCTGATCGCTCCACTCGCCCTTCCGATTTCCAGCGCCACTTCATCTGAATGAATTGATACAACCTCTTCATTTTCAATATGATAGATAAACGTTCTGTCCGGTTCGTGCGCCATGAGCTGCGTGGACGCGGTGCCCGTTTCTGTGGCGGGCCTGGTCAGAGGCTGTCGGTTGAGGCCTTTCGCGCTGGGGTTCGTTCTTAGTGTTTGGGAGTAAAACGCGAGAAACAGGGCAGACAGCATGGCCGCAAGTAGCGCGCGCTTTTCCATCATCGTGAGCGAACCGGGTCAACGCCACCACGGGCGAGGGGATGACAGCGCAGGATCCGTCCGATTGTTTGCCATCCGCCTCTCCAGAATCCGTGGCGCTGAAGGGCTTCCAGGGCGTACTCCGAACAGCTGGGGAAGAATCTGCAAGATGGTAACATAATGTATGACAGTATGTTACGATAGACTTGGATGGCGAGCACAGCGGCTGCGGTCAGGAAAGAAGGTTGGCGCGGTGGCATAGTGTGCGCAATTCGCGTTCAAGCGCGCTGGACGGCACCGGGGTGCTGTTCGGGTGAATCACAATCACCACATCAAGCCCCTGACGCAAGGGAAGCCGGCGCGGCGAGACGAGGACCCGCAGCTGGCGCTTGAGCCGATTGCGCACCACGGCCCCCTTCAGTCCTCGCCGCGTTCGAAGTCCGATGCGCGTGCGGCGCTCTTGGTTTGGAAGCGTCCCAATGGAGAGCGCGATCCCGCGGACCCAGCGTCCTCGTCGGTAAACGGCCAGAAAGGCGGTGGTGTGCTTGAGGCTCGCGGGGGGGAGTGCGCTCACACCGGAATCAGCTGCCAGCGGCCTTTGCGTCGGCGACGGTTCAGTGTCCTTCGCCCGCCGCGCGAACTCATGCGCGAGAGAAATCCGTGCGCGCGCATGCGTTTCCGATTCGACGTGTTGCGAAGGTTCTTTTTCATCCCCCCACCTGCCGCAGGCGGTGCCTCGAGACAGGGGCAGATGTTGATCCATCAGATTTGGCGATGCAGCACGCACCGCCTGGCCATGGCAATGTCTTAACTACAGCTATGGCCGTCCGCCTTCGGTGGACAGCGGCAGGTGGGGGGATCATTCCGTGCATTATACGGGGTCGCGCAGGAAGAGATCAAGGAGAAATCGCTTGAGCCGCGCGATTCCGCTTGCTATAATTTGTCCCTGTGCAAAACGTGTGGAAACTGTGCAAAACTCTCCGTTTGATTGGGTGAGGGCCAGGGAAGCCCTCAAAACCAGCCTGGGGCTTGACGTCGTCAGTCGATGGCTGGACCCGCTCTCCGTCGCCTCCGTGTCAGACCGCGAGATCGTGCTCGAAGCGCCCAACGAGTTCTTTCGAGACTGGGTCTCCTCGCATTACATGGACGCGCTCAAGGCCTGCACGGAAGGGCGCGCCCTTGCAATCACCACCGCGACGTCCTCCGGCATTGCCTCCGTCATGCAACAGGCGCTGAGTCCGCTGCGCCAGGCCGCCGAGAAAGCCGCCGTGCTCGATGCGCCGCCGCCGCGCACACAGGCCGGTTGGGAGCACGGTCTGAACGTGCGGTTCACCTTTGACCGCTTCGTGGTGGGACCGAGCAACCGCTTCGCCCATGCCGCGTCGTTGGCGGTGACGGAGTCGCCCGCCAAAGCGTACAATCCGCTGTTCATCTACGGCGGGGTGGGGTTGGGCAAAACTCACCTCATGCAGGCGATCGGCCAGGCGATCCTCACGCGCTGGCCCAGCCGGCGCGTGGTCTATATTTCCAGTGAGCAGTTCACCAACGAGCTGATCGCCGCCATTCAAAACAAAACGACCGCGAAGTTTCGCGACCGGTACCGGACGGTGGACGTGCTGCTCGTCGACGACATTCACTTTATCGCGGAAAAGGAGGCGACGCAGGAGGAGTTCTTTCACACCTTCAATGTCCTCTACGACGCCCACAAACAGATCGTCATGTCCAGCGACCGCTTCCCCAAACAAATCGCCGGGCTTGAAGACCGCCTGGTGTCGCGGTTTGAGTGGGGGCTGGTCACCGACATTCAGTCGCCGGACCTTGAGACCCGCATCGCGATCCTGCGGAAAAAGGCGGAAGAGTCCCGCATCGACGTGCCGGATGCGGTGACGACCTTCATCGCCCAGCAGATCACCGCGAACATCCGCGAGCTGGAGGGGGCGCTCATCCGCGTGGTGGCGTACTGCAACCTGTTCAGCCAGTCCCTAACGGTGGCCGTAGCGCAGCAGGTGCTCAAGGACATGGTGCGCGAGGTGAGCGCGCGCATCACGCTGGAGGAGATCCAGCGGCGCGTCGCCGCGTACTTCCAGATTGAGGTGGGAGAAATCCGCGGAGCGCGCCGCCAGCGCTCGATTCTGTATCCCCGGCAAGTGGCGATGTTTTTATGCCGCCGCTTGACCGAAGCCTCGTTGCCTGAAATCGGCCGGGCGTTTGGGGGACGGGACCACACCACGGTGATGCACGCCGTGGAAAAAATTGAACGGGAAATCACACAGGATCCCCACAGGAAACAGGTGGTGGAGCACCTCAACCAGCTCGTGCTCGCAGCGTCTCAGAGCCAGGGATGACCGCCGGCAACCCACATTTACACAGCGCCGGGTACTACCACGAGTTCTTTTTATATAAAGAATTCAGTAATACGACGCCGGTTTCCACAGGAAACTGCGAGGAGGAGCGATGCGCTTGACGATCCCACAACCCCAGCTCTTGAAGAATCTCCAGATGGTTGAGCGTGCGGTGAGCGACAGGAGCACGCTGCCGATTCTGGCGAACGTGTTGCTGGAAACAAACGAGAACGAGCTGACGTTGACGGCCACAGATCTGGATGTGGGGATTCAGTGCCGGTTTCCGCTCGGGCAGCCGGTTGAACGCGGCGCGGTCGCGTTGCCGGCGAGAAAGCTCACCACCATTATCCGCGAGCTGCCGGATGAACCGGTGATCCTGGAAGCGAAGAAGAACCACACCGCAACCGTGAACTGCGGGGCGAGCAGCTTCCGGATTCCCGGGCTGCCCGCCGAGGACTTCCCGGTGTTTCCTCCTATTGAAAAGACAGATCACCTCACCATCCCGCAAGCGGCGCTCAGGGCGTTGGTGGCACAGACCGCCTACGCGATGTCAATGGAAGAAACACGGTTTATCCTCAATGGGGCGCTCCTCACCACACAAAAGAATGCGCTCGTCATGGTCGCGACAGACGGGAGAAGGCTCGCCATCGCCGGCGCGCCGATTGGTGAAGAAGGGAAGTCCTCGCTGGCGGTCGTGATTCCGTCTAAGACCGTTCGGGAACTCGGCCGCCTGCTGGAAGACGACACGGAAGACGTGCTGATCGCTCCCTTAAAAGACAACCAATTGATGTTCCGGTTCGGTTACGCGACGGTGGTCACCCGGCTCATCGAAGGCCAGTTTCCCTCCTACGAAAAAGTGATCCCTGCGCCGTCAAAACAGGTGGTGACGTGCACCCGGCAGGCCCTTGTCAACGCGATTCGGCGCGCGAGCCTCATGACAACAGCCGCCTCGCAGGCGGTGGTGTTTGAGTTGTCGCGCGACCGGCTCGTGATCTCGAAAGAGTCCGCGGAGCTTGGCAGCGCGCGCGAGGAGCTTCCGGTCACCTACCAGGGGGAGGCGATGACCGTGGCCTTTAATCCGGAGTTCTGGCTGGATGTGCTGAAGGTCGTGGACACCGAGGAGATCGACATCGAGTTCTCGGCGCCCGATCGGCCGGCGGCGATCCGGCAGCCGGGCTTCACCTACATCGTGTTGCCGATGAAGGTGGCGTGATCCCCCCGCCCGCCGGAGGCGGCACGCGACGACAAGAGCGATCATCTGGAGAACACATGGCCACAGACCGCGGGGCGAGTCGAGGGATCGACGCCGTCCTCCGCGGGGTGCTGCGCGAGGCGCAACAACGGCACGGGACGCTGTTTGCGGTTCAGCGCAAGTGGCGGAAGCTCGTCGGGAAAACGCTGGCCGCGCACACGCAGCCGGTCAGCCTGCGCAGCAAGCGGCTCATCATCCATGTGGACCGCCCGGGCGACAGCTTCGCGCTCAACTACCAGCGCAGCCAATTGCTGGAGCGCGTGAAGCGCCTCACGCAGGGCAAGGTCGAGGAGCTTGTGGTGCGGGCAGGAGAGGTGCATGCCGTATCTGATTGATCGGCAGCGGGCGCTGTGGACCGGGGATGTGGTGGCGATCCTGAGCGTCAGACAGCGGAAAGTCCGCAGCCACGTGGTGTTGAGCGATAACAGCCTGTACCGGACACTGACGCGGGCCAGGACGTTTCTTCATAAAGGAGCGAGATGGCGAGTGCGGCGATGAAACGAGCGAAGCGCCCCAAGGCCCCAGCAAAACCGTTACAGCAAAAAGGCGATGGAGGCCCGACGTCGTACGACGCCAGCAGCATTCAGGTGCTCGAGGGGCTGGAGGCGGTCCGGCGGCGCCCCGCGATGTACATCGGCGACAGCAGCACGCGCGGTCTGCACCACCTGGTGGAGGAGGTCGTCGACAACTCCATCGATGAAGCGATGGCCGGCTACTGCAAGCACATCGAGGTCCTCGTCCATCAGGATAACTCGGTGACGGTCATCGACGACGGACGCGGCATCCCGGTCGATCTCCATAAGACCGAGAAGAAATCCGCGCTCGAAGTGGTGCTCACCAAGCTGCACGCGGGGGGCAAGTTTGACAACCGCACCTACAAGGTGGCCGGCGGGCTCCACGGCGTGGGCGTGTCAGTCGTCAACGCGCTTGCGGAGTGGCTGGAGGCGGAAGTCCGGCGCGACGGGAAAGTGTACCGGCAGCGGTATGCGCGCGGCAAGCCGGTCTCGCCGCTGGCCGTCATCGGCAAGGCGGCCGGCACGGGCACGCGGATCACGTTTAAGGCCGACAAGGAGATCTTCACGTCGGGCATCGTCTATAACTACGAAACGCTGTCGACCCGGATGCGGGAGCTGGCGTTCCTCAATAAGGGGCTGGCGGTCACCCTGAAGGACGAGCGCAGCGGCAAGGAGGCGACGTTCCAGTTCGACGGCGGGATCAAGGAGTTCGTGGCGCACCTGAACAAGACGAAGACCCCGCTCCACAACGTCATCTACTTCGACGACACCCGCGAGCACGTCACCGTGGAGATCGCGATGCAGTACAACGACGGCTTCTCGGAGCACCTCTTCTCGTTCGCGAACAACATCAACACCGTCGACGGCGGCACGCACCTGTCGGGCTTTAAGTCCGCCCTGACGCGCACCGTCAACCAGTACTGCAAGTCCAAGAACCTCTTCAAAGGCGACGACCTCAAGATCGAAAGCGAGGATTCGCGCGCCGGACTGACGGCGGTGGTCAGCGTGAAGGTGCCCCAGCCGCAGTTCGAGGGGCAGACCAAGGCCAAGCTGGGCAGCCCCGAAGTGGAAGGCATCGTCGCCTCGGTCTGCAACGAGAAGCTCTCGGCCTTCTTCGAGGAGCACCCCTCCGTCGCGAGCAAGGTGGCGGAGAAGTGCCTCATCGAGGCCCGGGCCCGCGAGCGAGCGCGGCATGAGCGGGATCTGGTCCGGCGCAAGGGGCTGCTGGAATCAAGCGCCCTGCCCGGGAAGCTCGCGGATTGCTCGGAGCGCGACGCCGCGCTGTGCGAGCTCTACGTCGTGGAAGGCGACAGTGCAGGCGGCTGCTTTTCGGGCGACACGAAAGTGGCTCTCGCGGACGGCCGGGAGATCTCTTTCGAAGAGTTAGTCGAAGAAGCGCGAGCCGGAAGGGAGCATTTCTGTTACACGGTCCTGCCTGATGGACGTGTGGGTATCGAACGGATTCTGAATCCACGCATGACCAAGGCTCGTGAGGAAGTGATAGAAGTTGAACTGGACAACGGGGAACGGATCGTCTGCACGTCAGACCACCACTTCATGCTGCGCGATGGACGCTATCGGCGGGCGAGCGCGCTGCGTCCGGGCGATTCGCTGATGCCGTTGTACCGGCAACTCTCCCGGATTGGCGGATGGATGACGATTAGCGGCTATGAGTTGGTCTTCGATCCGAAGCAAGAGCGCTGGGTCTTTACGCACGTGCTAGCGGATGAGCACAACCTTCGGCACGGCGTCTATCGAGGCGGCGAAGCTTCTCATCGGCACCATCTCGATTTCGACAAGCGAAACAACAACCCGACGAATGTGCGGCGGCTGACCAAAGAGCAGCATCTGGAGGAACACCGGCGCCATGCGGCGAAGACGCTGCAGCGGCGAGAGGTGCTGGAGAAGTTGCAAGCCCTCAAGCGATCCCCAGCGTATCGAGAGCGCATCCGGCAGACGATGCTGCAGCCGTCGATGCGCGAAGCCCTGAGCCTTCGCGCGCGCCGGCAGTGGCAGGACGAGACGTATAAACAGTTCATGGCCGAGAAATTTCTGGAGTTCTACGCCAAGTCGCCTGAGTACCGAGAGCAGAACCGGCGACAGCTCACCGAGGCCCAGAAAACCTACTGGAACGTTACCGAGCACCGTGAGAAACAAGCTGCCAGGGTCCGGAGGTTCTATCAAGACCGCCCAGGAGCGAAACACGAGCTTTCATCGATGGCGAAAGTGCAGTGGAATGACCCCGCCCTTCGACAGTGGCGCAGCGAGAAGACGGTGCAGCAGCGGACGCCGGAATTCCGGTTGCGCCGAAGAGCGGCCTACGACCAAACCTATCTGCGCCATTCGCTAGGGCTTCTTGCGAGCGTGGTGAGCCAGGGCGGGGCAGCGGTGGAGTACGAAGCCAAGCGCAGGCAGAAGAGGAATACCAACCTGTTGAGGTACGAGACGCTCCGCGAACGGTTCTTTGCTGGCGATGAGCGGCAGCTACTGGACGCGGCCGTTCATCACAATCACCGCGTCATCTCCGTGCGGCCTCTGACCAAGCGGGTGGATGTGTACGACCTCGAGGTTCCCGGAACGCACAACTTCGCCCTCGCAAGCGGCGTGTTCGTCCACAACAGCGCCAAGCAGGGGCGCGACCGGCGGTTTCAGGCGATTCTCCCAATTAAGGGCAAGATCCTCAACGTCGAGAAGGCGCGCCTGGAGAAGATCCTCACGAACGAGGAGGTCCGCACGATCATCACGGCGCTGGGCTGCGGCGTCGGCAGCGAGTTCGACCTGGCGAAGCTGCGTTACCACAAGGTCATCCTCATGGCGGACGCGGATAGCGTGACGGGCGATACGCCGGTCATGGTGTTTGAGAAGCGACGACAACAATTGGCCGTGACGACGATGGAGGAACTCGCGCAGCACTGCGACGTGCCTGCATCGTACCAGGTCATCTCATTCGACCCGGGAGCGCGGCGCATGACGTTTCGAGACATCCACCAAGTGCTGAAGCGTCCCAGGAGGACACGGCTCTATGAAGTGAAGACCGTCAACGGATACGTCATCACAGCGACGTCCTGCCACAGCGTCTTGGTGTGGTCGAATGGACGGTGCGAGGCAAAGGAGACAAAGCGGATTAGGCCAGACGAGTGGGTGATCCTTCCTGCGAGGCTGCCGAGGATGGATCAGGTGGTGACGCTGGATCTGGTGCCGGCGCTGAAGCAGATCGAGGAGCGCACGCGTGTGGCGGTCAGGCTTCCGAAGGAGGCGGCCCACGAGGTGTCTGCAGAGGCTCGCATCGATCTCCCTGCCGCGTTATGGCGGAGACTGCAACGTGTTCGCCAGGCGAAGGGGATTTCGCGAGAGCGGCTGGCCGCGCTCGTCGAAGTCTACCAGACCGTTCCGCAGCAATGGGAGACCAAGGCTGACAATGTGATGCCGACGATGGCGCAGCTGGAGGCCTACACCGAGGCAATCGGCGTCTCCCTCGAGACGCTCAACTACGACGTGCATGTGCCGTTCGCTTCCTGGACCCCGAACGGCTTCAGCGCTCCGAAATTTTATTTCAATAACCACACACGACAGCTCCGGTTGCGGCTTAAGCTTGACGAATCGCTGGCATATCTTCTGGGCTGGTTCCTCGGTGATGGGAATGCCGCGTGCACCGTCCACAACCCCAATCGGTTCACCCTCAGCCTGGGAGCGGATAAGGCAGAGACCTACGTGCGGGCGCTGACACGCTCGCTGCGGCGCACCCTCGGCGTTCGGCCCATCATGGAACGGCATCGTACCTACATCCATCTGCACTTTCATTCCTTGACGTTTAAGCTGCTGTTGAGGCGGCTAGGCCTGTTAGGAAAGCGTGCCCATGAAAAGTTTATCCCAGACGAACTCTTCAACGTGACCCCGGCGGTCCAGCGGGCGCTCCTGAGGGGCCTGATCCAGAGCGACGGCGACATTACCGTCGGAAGAACCGGCAGATCCCCCACCGCCGTGGTTGGCTACTGTACGGTCTCGCGTCGGCTGGCCGATGGCCTGGTTGTGCTCTATCGACAGCTTGGATATTTGCCTCGGCTAGCGAGACGCAGGTGTCCAGCCCACGCGTCGTCCGGAACCCTCTTCGTCTCACGGCACGATCGCTACGACATCTTGCTCTCGGCGAAGGAGCAGCTCCTTGCGATGCGCGAAGTGTGGGCAGACCATAAAGACGCCGCACGACTTCGCGCATGGCTCGCGCGCAAGCCGCAGCGTCCTGGGCGACCGGGGAAGGAGGTGCGCCGGCTCTCGAGAGACACCTACTTGCTCAGGGTCGTTTCGGTGAAGCCGCTGACTCGGCGGGACCGCTACGTGTACGACTTGGCTGTTCCTCCACACCACAATTTCGTCGCCGGTGCGGGTGGCCTTGCGTTGCATAATACGGATGGGTCGCATATCCGGACGCTGCTGCTGACGCTCTTCTACCGGCAGATGCCAAAGCTCATCGAGGCCGGGCACATCTACATCGCGCAGCCGCCGCTGTACAAGATCAAGCGGGGCAAGCGCGAGGAGTACATTGAAACCGACGCCGAAATGAGCAAGATGCTGCTGGAGCTCGGCAGCGAAGAGCAGGCTCTGACGCACCTCAAGAGTAAGAAGACATGGAAGGAGAAAGCCTTGGTGGAGCTGTTGCAGCTGATCATGGAGCTGGAGCACAGCGTGCGGGGCCTGGGTCGCTACCGCATCAACCCGGCGGCCTACTTCGACAAGCGCGACGCGAAGAAGGGCCTGCCGCTCTACTTCATCCGGATGGACGGCCAGGAGCATTTCCTGTACGACGACGCGGAGCTCTCCAAGTTTGCGGAGAAGCATGAGCTGAATCTCGAGGAACTGGAGAAAGCCTCGGCCAGCGCGAAAACCCAGTTCGCCGAACTCTTCGAATCCTCCGAGCTGGATGAGCTTTGCGAAAAGCTGGATAAGCAGGGCATCGCGCTGGAGGAGTGTTATCCGCTCAACGGCAAGCCCGCCTTCAAGCTGGCGCATGAGGGCAAGGAGCGCACCTTCGCCGGGCTGCGGGACGTGCTCTTGGCGGTGGAGGAGGAAGGCCGCAAGGGCATAGCCATCCAGCGCTACAAGGGGCTCGGCGAGATGAACCCGCAGCAGCTGTGGGACACGACGATGGATCCGGCCAAGCGGTCGATCCTCAAAGTCATCTCGGAAGACGCAGTGGAAGCGGAGCGGATGTTCACTACGCTGATGGGCGACGCTGTGGAGCCCCGCAAGCAATTCATCGAGGAGCATGCGTTGGAGGTTAAGGAGCTCGACATATAACGCAAGCAGTTTCCGCCACAGGACGTGGTGGGCACCGAAGAGTACGCGCTCGAAGTGAAGGAACTGGATGTTTGATGGAAAGCAAGCGAAGCTGTCCGCGCTGTCACAAGCTTTACGGCGGCATGTGGTATCTTCAGACGTTCTGTGTTTCCGGACAGCAGGTCTTCAAAGAAGAGCCTTGGAGACGGCAGGCGTTCAGGTCCAGAGAAGAACCCTGGAGATGTACGTGTGGGGCTACGCTTCGTCGCGTGTCCAGCCTCAATCTGTGGGATTGGTTAATATTTTCGCTGTCGGCCTTAGGAGTTGCGGTTTCTTTAGTGAGGGCTACGCGAGGCGATTTGGATCTCGTTCCGCTCATCGGTGGCGCTCTCGCCATGCTAACGTGGGGGATTTTGAAGGACACATGGGGATTTCGGATCGTAGAGGTGTCACAAAAAAGCGCCGGCATGCTGCTGAAGCGCTGAGATAGGGATATATGTATACGCTAGGCGAGAAGATCATTCCGCGGGACATCGAAGAGGAGATCAAGCAGTCGTACCTCTCCTACGCCATGAGCGTCATCGTCGGGCGCGCGCTGCCCGACGTGCGCGACGGGCTCAAGCCCGTCCACCGGCGCATCTTGTTCTCGATGCAGGAGCTCGGCCTCGATCCTGGCAAACCCTACAAGAAAAGCGCGCGCATCGTGGGTGAATGCTTTGTGAAGGATACCCTCGTGCTTACCCGCCGCGGGCTGGTTCCCATTCAAGACATTGAACGGGGCGATGAGGTCTATACCGAGCGCAACGTGCGGCGGGTCACAAAACTTTATGAGATGCCCTTGCAGCCGCTGCTCGAACTTGTCCTTGAGAACGGGACGCGGAACGTCGTCACCCCGTCCCAGCAGTTTCGGGTGTTAACGCCGGAACTCACGTTCGCTTGGAAGGAAGCTTGCGCACTGACCGCCCGCGACTACGTCGTGGTTCGGGCCTCATACCCTGAACTCACTGAGTCGCCCGCGCTTCAGCGGATCCGGCCAGAAGACCCGGAGCGGTTCGATGCATCGCTTGCCTATCTTCTGGGGTTTTGGCTCTCAGACGGATGGATTGAGAAGAAGCGTGGGCGCGTCGGGTTTTACTCGAACACCCGAACGGTTATTGAGCGGATCGCCGCCACGCTGCGCGACCGGTTTGCGCTGGCCGCGCCGCTTGAGCGCAAGCGTTACATGCTCAAAACCGCCGACGGGCCGCAGCGGCGGGTTGGGTACCAAGTTCGCATCAGCCGGGACGCATTTGCGAAATTTCTTGCCGTCAATTTTGGCATTGTCGGGTGGGATGCCTGGACCAAACGGATTCCCGATGTCGTTTTCAGAGCGCCGCGCCAGGCGCTCTGGGCGTTTGTCAGCGGCCTGATGGACGGCGACGGCAGCGTGCACCCGCATCGCAACACGATTCATTACGGATCGACCTCTGAGGAGCTCATTAACCAACTGGCCCTGTTATTGCAGCACAACGGCGTGTTCTCGCGGCGGCTGTGCGCGTTGCCTGATATCACACCGTCCATCGTCAACGGTCGGGTCGTTGTTGCGCGTCGAAAATTCCACTACCTGGAGATTCGCGGCTCCAATGCCTTGCGGCTCGCTCGGTTCCTGACGGTCGTCAACCCGACGAAGCGCGCCCGGTTGGCACGCATCACCCGAGCGCGTTTCAAGAAAACAGGGCACGACACCATTCCCGGAGCGGGCGAGAAGATTTTTGGAGAGCTCAGTGCCCACCATCTCGGTAGCGGCTGGTATCAAGGCGCCGACGGGACAAAATTCCGGCAGGGAATCGCGTATCCGGACGGGACGAAGATCCGCTATTCAAGCGATTTGCGCCGGCTGCCACTTCGAAAGTCCCAAATCACCGAGTGGGGGATTGCCGAAAAACTCCGTCGCATCAGTTCACCACTCAGTACATTTGTGGATGGTGTCGAGCGGGATGAACTGTACTTTTTCAGCGTCGCGTCAGTCGAGCCCCGCGCCGCAGAGCCGACCTACGATATCCAGGTCGAGGGCGACCACCAGCTCGTTGCAAACGGCATGGTTGCACACAATTGTCTCGGAAAATTCCATCCGCACGGCGACGCATCGGTCTACGATGCGCTGGTGCGCATGGTGCAGGACTTTTCGCTGCGCTATCCGCTCATCGACGGGCAGGGGAACTTTGGCTGTTTCACGGGCGATACGAAGATTCGTCTTGTTGATGGGACAGTGAAGTCGTTCCATGAGCTTTCGCAGTTGCCGCCCGGCGCGCGGTTCTACGTCTTCTCCGTGGATGGGGCGAACCGCATTGTCATCGGTGAAGGAAAAAACGCGAGGGCGACTCGACGCAACGCGGCACTGGTTGAGGTCCTCTTGGACAACGGGGAAAAGATTCGGTGCACGCGGGACCACCGGTTTTTGTTGCGCGACGGCACGTACAAACCGGCGAAGGATCTCACGCCTGAGGATAGTTTGATGGCGGGTTACTTCGACTTGGCGCCGGTTCGGGAGGAGCGGTCGAACGACTACCTGCGCGTCCAGCAGCCAGACGGGTCACGAACGTTCGTACACTGGCTTGCCGACGCATGGAATCTGGCGCGCGGGCGGTATGAACGTCGGACGGGGCGGATCCGCCACCACAAAGACTTCGACAGATTCAACAACTCACCGGACAATATTGAGCGTCTTTCGTTCAGCGAGCACAACAGGAAACACGCGGAGTACGCGAAGACCTTGTGGAAGCAGGACGCATTCCGCGCTCGGCAGCGAGCCGGCGTCCGAGCGTATTACAGCGCACATCCGGAAATCGTGGATGAGCGGCGGCGCCGATTTGTGGAGGCGAACAGGAGCGGCCGATATCGCACCGAAGCGAGCGAACAGCAGCGCAGGGAGGCTCTTAGGACCCTGTACGAGCGGGAGCCCGAACGGCGTCACGAGCTGGCCCAGAACGCACGTCGCCGGTGGCAGGACACGGCGTTTCGCACCAAGATGTCCCAAGTCCTTAAGGGCCTCGCGAAGCGTCCGTTGGATGAGCCGACGAAACAGCGCGTTGCGGAGGCCATCGCAGAGAAAAGCAAGACCATGTGGGCTAACGAGACGGAGCGTGCGCGAATCCTGAGAGCGCTTAAGCTAGCCATGCAGCGCCCCGAGGTTCGACGCGCCATCTCCGAGAACTCCAAAGCGCTGTGGCGAGATGCGTCCTATCGGGCAAAGTACGCTTCGAATCATCACCGGGCCATGGCCAAAGCGTTGTGGGCTCGACCCGAAACCGTTGAGCAGCATCGCCGGAAAATCGAGAAGCAGTGGGGGCAGGAAACGTTTCGGTCGGCGCACCGGCGCGGGGTCATCGCAGGCAATCAGCGACGGATTATTGCTGATCCAGGGACGATGGGTCGGCTCGCTCGTCGCGCCGCCACCGTCTTGCGGACGCGGTGGCGGCAGCCCGAGTATCGACGTAGGGTGATGCGGGCGAAGATCATCGGATACGCCGCGCAATTGGCTGAGCGACTCGGAGTGCACCCGCTCACGCCTGAAGCATTTGATGCACATCGCCGGCCGGATGGGACACCCAGGTACGAGAAGGCCGTGCGATATTTTGACGACCCTCAGGAGCTGCTGACTCTCGCAGCTGCTAGGAATCATCGCGTCATCGCGGTCCGTGCGGTAACGGAACGAGCAGATGTCTATGACATCACCGTGGGTGAGCATCACAACTTCTTGCTCGACGCGGGCGTGTTTGTCCATAATTCTGTCGATGGGGATAGCCCGGCTGCCATGCGTTATACGGAAGCGCGGCTGGCGGCGACCGCCGCAGAGCTGCTGGGCGATCTCGACAAGGACACCGTCGATTTTGCGCCCAACTTCGACGGGTCGCTGCGCGAGCCCAAGGTGCTGCCGGCGCGGATGCCGAATCTGCTGGTCAACGGATCCAGCGGCATCGCCGTCGGCATGGCGACGAACATCCCGCCGCACAATCTGGTGGAAATTGTGGACGCGGTGTGTGGGCTGATCGATGAGCCGGAGAGCGAGCTGGCCGGGCTGATGAAGCACGTCCGCGGGCCGGATTTTCCGACGGGCGCGATCATCTGCGGCCGCGACGGCATCAAGGACGCCTACGCCACGGGGCGCGGGTCGCTGCGCATCCGGGCGAAGGCCCAGGTCGAGCAACTGAAGGGCAACCGCCAGGCGCTCGTGATTACGGAGCTGCCGTATCAGGTCAACAAGGCGACGCTGCTGGAGACGATCGCGAAGCTCGTGCAGGAGAAGACGATCGAGGGCATCTCCGACCTGCGCGATGAGTCGGACAAGGACGGCATGCGCGTCGTCATTGAGCTCAAGCGCGACGCCAACGACCAGGTCGTCCTGAATCAGCTCTATAAGCACACGCAGATGGAGACGACCTTCGGCGTCATCATGCTGGTCATCGTCGACGGCCGGCCGCGCGTCCTGGGACTGAAGGCGCTGCTTCAGAACTTTATTGACTACCGCAAAGAGGTAGTCATCCGGCGCACGAAGTTTGAGCTGAGCAAGGCCCAGGAGCGGGCGCACATCCTCGAGGGGCTGAAGATCGCGCTGGCCAACCTCGATGCCGTCATCAAGACGATCAGGCAGTCGAAGAGCCCGCAGGAGGCGAAGGAGGCGCTCGTCAAGAAGTTCGAGCTCAGCGAGCGGCAGGCGCAGGCGATCCTGGAAATGCAGCTCCAGCGGCTGACCGCCCTTGAGCGCGACAAGATCGAGGCCGAATACAAAGAGCTCCTCAAGAAGATCGAGTACTACCAGATGCTGCTGAAGAGCGAGCGCAAGGTGCTCGAGCTCATCAAGGACGAGCTGCAGGAGCTTAAAGAACGCTTTGGCGATGAGCGGCGCACCGAGATCCTGGGCGAGGTGAAGGACTTCAAAGTCGAAGACCTCATCGCCGAGGAGGACGTCGTCCTCACGATCAGCCACACCGGCTACATCAAACGGCTGCCCGTGTCGGCGTACCGGAAACAGCGGCGGGGCGGCGTGGGCGTGACGGCGATGGAGACGAAGGAGGAGGATTTCGTGGAGCACCTCTTCGTCGCCTCGACGCACGAGGCGCTCCTGTTCTTCACCAATCAGGGGCGGTGCTACTGGTTGAAAGTGCATGAAGTGCCGCAGGCGAGCCGCTACGCGAAGGGCACGGCGATCGTCAACCTCCTGAATCTCCAGAAGGACGAACGGCTCTCTACCTTCGTCGCGGTCAAGGACTTCAGCCCCGAAAAGTTCCTCATCATGGCGACGAAACAGGGCACGATCAAAAAGACCAAGCTCGACGCCTACGCCAATCCGCGCAAGGCGGGCATCATCGCCATCACGCTTGAGCCGGGCGATGAGCTGATCGAGGCCAAGATCACCGACGGCACGCGCGGGATCCTGCTGATCACCCGTCAGGGGAAGGCGATTCGCTTTCCCGAAGAGCAGGCCCGCGAGGTGGGCCGTTCGGCGCGGGGGGTGCGCGGCGTCCGCCTGAACAAGAAGGACGAGGTCGTCTCGATGGCGCTGGTTCAGCCGAAAGCGGAGCTGCTGACGGTGACGACACTGGGCTTCGCCAAGCGCTCGCCGATCGAGGCGTACCGGCTGCAGAGCCGCGGCGGGAAGGGGATCATCAACATCAAGGTGACCGGCAAAAACGGCGAGGTCGTCGGCGCCAAGACGGTGACGGATCAGGATGAGGTGATGCTCATCTCCCAAGAGGGGATGATGGTCCGCTGCCCGGTGAAGGACGTGCGCTCCACCGGCCGCGCCGCGCAGGGCGTGCGGCTCATCAGCATGAAAGGCAAGGATCGCGTGGCCTCCGTCGCGGCGGTGGTGCCGAAGGAAAAGGAAGAGGTTGCGCCGGTGGAGGCGGCGGCTGTTCCACCGGTCTCCGCGGCCAAACCGAAACAACGCGCGCCTGCGAAGAAATCATCCGCCAAGGCGAAGGGTCAGAAGCAATAACTCACCGTCCCCATCGTCTAATGGTCAGGACAACAGCCTTTCGAGCTGACGACCGAGGCGGGGTACCCAGCGAAGCTGGGTCGCCGAGGAAGTCCCGACACCGGAGGTGGAGGGACAATGAGGGCCGGGTGGCCGACGACCGAGCCCGGGCACCCACCAACAGGTGAGTGGGCGAAGGGAGTGCCGGAGCCCGGGAGGGCGACGGCCCGGAGGCAGACGAGCGAGCGTCCCTCGGCGGAGGCCTCGGGACCATCGCTAGCGGAGAAATTATTGCGATGGAAGGCGCCGATTCCCATAGGGACAGAGCGCGAGGCAGGTCCCCATCGTCTAATGGTCAGGACAACAGCCTTTCGAGCTGACAATGCGGGTTCGATTCCCGCTGGGGACAGTTTTCCATCATCGCTGAAATCTTGTGGATAAACCTTGGTGGGTGTGCGGCAGGCTGGTGACGCCTCGCGGGGTCGTTGACGGGGCGGTGCAGGTTGCCCGAGGCCGTATTGCATCGGTGCGTGGCAAGGCCCCCCGCGGCGTATCGGTCATCAACCTGCGCGGCGCGTATGTCGCGCCGGGGTTCATTGACCTGCACGTGTGGGGCGAGCCGGCGACGGTGTCGCGGGCCTTCGCGGCGCGCGGCACGACCGCTTTTTTGACCACGCTCGGGCCCGAGCCTCCGGAGCGTTTGGCCCGGCACGTGGCGGCCCGCACCGCCATCGGCCGCCTCCCCGGCGCTGAATGTCTCGGGCTGCACCTCGAAGGGCCGTTTGTGAATCCCGCCCGCGCCGGCGCGTTGAGGCGGCGGTGGATGCGCGCGCCGACGGCGCGCGAGCTGGAAGACCTGCAGCGGCTCGCGCAAGGGCGGCTGCGGCTGATGACGCTGGCGCCGGAGCTGCCGCGCGCGCTTCAGGCGATCTCGTGGTGTCGGCAGCGCGGCATCGTGGCGTCATTGGGACACAGCGAAGCCGGAGCGTCCAGGGCGCTCCAGGCGGTCGACGCCGGCGCCACGTCGGTGACGCACGTGTTTAACGGGATGCGGACCTTTCACCATCGGCAGCCGGTCCTGTTGGACATCGCGCTGACGGATCCACGGCTGACGGCGATGGTGATCTTCGACGGCGTGCACGTCAGCCCGCATGCGTTCCGGCTGCTCGCGCGCGCCAAGGGCGTTGAGCGCGTGGCGCTTGTGACCGACTCCATCCGCTACGAGGACTGGGAGGTGGTGAGGCGGCGCACCCGCCTCCCCGCTGGTAAATGGCGGTCCGGAGGCGCGTACTATACCCGCACCGGCGTGCTGGCCGGCAGCGACCTCACGATGATTGAAGCGGTACGAAACGCCGTCTTGGAGGGCGGAGTCTCTCTCGTCGACGCGGTGCGCATGGCCAGCGACGTTCCTGCCCGGCTGCTGGGACTGGCTCGGTCACGAGGCACGATTGCAGCCGGCAAGCGCGCCGATCTCGTCATCTTTGACCGGACATTTACGGTGCTTGTGACGATCGTCGGTGGGCGAATAGTCTATCAACGAGGAACCTAAATGTGTGGGATCGTCGGATACGTAGGAAAGAAGGGCAACGTCACCGAAACGCTACTCGATGCGCTGAGATGTCTTGAGTACCGTGGCTACGACTCGGCGGGGATCGCCGTGATCAACGGTCAGGGCCTTGAAATCCGCAAGCGCGTCGGAAAGCTCAAGGAGCTCATCGAAGCCGTGCAAGAGCGTCCACTCAACGGGCAAGTCGGGCTGTCCCATTGTCGATGGGCAACCCACGGAGAGCCCACAGAAGCAAACGCACATCCCCATACCGATTGCTCCCAGCGCATGGCCGTAGTGCATAACGGTATTATTGAGAACTACGCCGAGCTGAAAGAGCAGTTGAGCCGTCAAGGTCACCGCTTCCGCTCCAAGACGGACACCGAGGTCATCCCTCACCTTATCGAGGAACTATCGAGACAGCACCCGTTTGGAGACGCATTTCGGTTGGCATTGAAAGAGCTGAGAGGGTCATACGCTATCTGCGCAGTCTCAGTGGACGAGCCGGAGAAGATCTACGGTGCCCGAAGCGGCAGCCCCCTCATCGTCGGCGTCGGCAAGGGGGAAGCGCTCTTTGCCAGCGACGCGACGGCGATCCTTGGCCGCACCCGCCGCGTCATTTACCTCAACGATTTTGAGGTCGTGGAGCTCACCCGCTCAGGGCCGCGCCTGTCCACCCTCCAAGGCAAACCCATCCGGCGCACTCCCACGATGATCACCTGGGATCTTGCCGCGGCGCAGAAGGGGGGCTTTCCCCACTTTATGCTGAAGGAGATTCACGAGCAGCCCGCCGCTATCGAGCAGACCCTGATGAACCGCCTCGATGCGAAGAAGGGACGCATTGTCTTTGATCGACGGACGAAGCAGTTTCTCGATGCCCTGAGCGTCAACACGCGCTTCGTCATCCTTGGATGCGGCACCGCCTATCACGCGGGTTTGGTCGGCGAGTACATGTTGGAGGAGTTCGCGCACATCCCCGTGGTCGTCGACCTGGCCAGCGAATTCCGCTACCGCGGTCCAATGCTCGACCGCAACACGACGGTACTGGCGGTCACGCAATCCGGGGAAACGGCGGACACCCTCGCAGGAATCCGGCTCGCGAAGGAGCAGGGAGCGAACGTGCTCTCGATCTGCAACGTGATGGGCTCGTCCATTGCGCGCGAGTCCCACGCGGTGCTCTACACGCACGCGGGGCCGGAAATCGCAGTGGCCTCCACCAAAGCGTACACCTCGCAGGTGGCCACCCTCGCGCTGCTGACCCTGCATCTTGCACGGCAGCGCAAGCGGATTAAGCCGGCCCAGTGGAAGCGGATGCTGGAAAGCCTGGCGGCCCTGCCGCGCACGCTGGAGCAGGCGCTGGCGCTCGAGAACTCCATCAAGGCGATCGCCGCCAAGTATGCCGGCGCGCGGGATTTCTACTACCTGGGCCGGCGGTACAACTATCCCAGCGCGCTCGAAGGGGCGCTGAAGCTCAAGGAAATCTGCCCGCTGATTCACGCCGAGGGCTACGCCGCTGGCGAAATGAAGCACGGCCCGATCTCGCTGATCCGCAAGGGCTGGCCGGTGGTGTTCTTGGCGCCGTCCTCGCCGGTCTATGAAAAAGTGCTCTCGAACATCGAAGAGGTGCGCGCCCGCAAAGGCGACTGCATCGTCGTCGCCTCCGAGGGCGATACGCGCATCAAGCAGCACGCGGACAGCTTGATCGCGATTCCCAAGACGGATGAATTTCTCTCGCCGATCGTCGCAGCCGTACCGCTGCAGCTCTTCGCCTACTACGTCGCCGACGCCAACGGCTGCGACATCGATCAGCCGCCGAACCTAGCGAAGAGCGTGACTGTTGAGTAGCCCCGTGGCGAAGTGGCATGGCAACGCCCACCGATATCTGGATAGAATCAAGGCGATAGTTTAACTGTGACGTAGTTGACTAACTAATACTAAATAGTTATACTATAACTGTGGAGGTGAATGATGATGCAGACGATCCGGACGCTGGGCAAAGGCCAGGTGGTGATCCCGAAGGCGGTTCGGGAGCGCTTGGGGATTAGCGTGGGCAGCCGGCTGCTGTTGCGCGTGGAGGGCGGGAATATCGTCTTGAAGCCGTTGCCAAAGAACCCGATTCAGGCGCTGCACGGCATCCTCAAGCACGGCGGGCCATCGACAAAGGACCTGCTGACGTGGCGGGCAGCGGAGCGGGCTCGTGAAGAACGCCAAAGTGCTTGACACGTTCGCCCTGGTGAAGTTTTTTAAAGGCGAGCAGGGATCGGAGCATGTGAAAGCCGTGTTGAGCGCGGCGCGCCGTGCGGGCACGGCGCTTCTGATGACCGAGCTGAACGCGGGCGAGCTGTATTACGTGGTGGCCAAGAAGATGGGCGCTGAGCGCGCCGAGGAGTTGCTGGCCAGCCTGGAGACCATTCCCATCACCCTCCTGCCGGTTACATGGGAGCTGGTGCTGGCTGCGGCCAGGCTCAAGGCGCAATGGCCGCTGTCGTACGCGGAGTGCTTCGCCGTGGCCAGCGCCCTCCAGCAGCAGGCCACACTGGTGACAGGCGACGCGGAGCTGAAGAAAGTTGCACACCTCGTCCACATCGAATGGATCTGACCGACATCTGTGGGGCACGTTTGGAGAAATAGGATGATGTCACCGGAATTCTCCATGGAGAAATTCCCGGAGTTCTACAAAGGGGCGGAAGCGGGCGAATACGTGATTCGCCAGTCGGGTGAGAAAGTTGTGAACCCAGATTATGTCGCCAAGGTGTGGGCGATTAAATCTGATCCCGACTCGTTGAAATTCGAGGGATTCTCACGGAACTAAGTAAGGTGTGCCTGTTGTTCCGAGAACGCAGGACGCGCACCCATTGATAATGTCCGAGCCAGTGAAGAGACCGCGACTACGCCATGCGAGGTACTTCGTCTATATGGTGCGGTGCGTTGATGGCACATACTACAGCGGCTCAACGAACGACCTCGAAGCTCGTGTCAGGCTACACAATGCAGGGAATGGAGCGAAATATCTTCGAGGGCGTGGGCCGGTTCGACTCGTCTATGCCAAGGAGTATAGGTATTACAAGAATGCACTCAGGGCCGAGTTGTACCTCAAGCGACAAACCAGAAAGTACAAGAAAGGGTTGATTAACGTCTATGCGTCAAGAAACATTTCGTAGAGTCGAGAACGGCTGCCCCCGTAGGTTTCTCGCCCTGCGGGCTCGAAACCTAAGATCGGGGGCACCCAGGCTCAGGTTTGCCCCACATGCTTCGCGTTGCGAAGCAACGCCGTGGGGCAAACCTTTGGGTGACCATAGTACCCGAATACCTGGACTTTCCGACCCACCCCAACCGGCGGTTGCCGAGCACGCCAACCAAGTGCTGGAAGCCCTGGCGGAAGGATTTCGGCTGGTGCTGACAGGGACGGAAGCGGCCAGGTGTTTGAGCAGCAGACCTTGACGGCCGTGGTGCAATATGCTAGTATTTCTAGTAAATAGAAATACAGGAGGTCACCGATGGCGGAGATCGTCGTCAAGGTTCAGAAGAACAAGAACATCACGCTGCCCATGTGGCTGATTCAGCGGTTCCATCTGGTGGTAGGGGATTTTGTGCGGTTGCAGGAAACGAAGGATGGGATTCTGATGAAGCCCGCCAAGCTCGTTGATCCGTCACAAGCCTACTTCTGGACCAAGGAATGGCAGACCGGCGAACGGGAAGCGGAGGAGGACATTCGCAAGGGGCGCATCAAGAAGTTCAAGAGCGTCAAGGAGCTGATGGACGACCTGCGCAGTTAATGGAGTTCTTTCGTACTCAGCGGTTCAAGAAAGATTTCAAACACCTTCCGGTAGAAATCCAAGAACGAGTTGGCAAGACCCTCGAACGTTTCATGTCAGATGCTCGCCATCCGTCCCTGCATATGAAGAAGATGGAAGGCGCTCCTGATATTTGGGAACTGCGCGTCAGCGATAACTACCGTATCACGTTTCAGTTTGTGCAAGAAGGCGTGCTGTTGCGGCGGGTCGGAACGCATAACGTGCTTCGCCAGCCATAATGGCTTGATGATGAAGAAACGGCTCGCGGTCAT
>CAYJWN010000013.1:0-25872 GCA_964373835.1 uncultured Planctomycetales bacterium | reverse complement strand
GTGCCGATCCGCACGAGATCGGCGCCTTCTTCAATCGCCACTTCAAAATCCTGCGACATCCCCATGGACAGGCTCAAGGCTGGAGGCTCAAGGCTCAAGGCGGATGCCACATCGTCACGCAACCCGCGCAGTCGTCTGAAATGCGGACGCGCATCTTCTGAATCCGCGCCGTAGGGCGCGATGGTCATCAGTCCCTTCAATCTCAACTCCGTGCAGGAGTTCAGGAGACGCGCAAGCGCGACCGCGTCACCCGGCGCGCAGCCGAACTTTGTGGGTTCCTGAGCAATGTTGACCTGCAGGAAAACCTCCAGACGACGAACGCTCGCGCCTTCAGCCTTGAACCTTGAGCCTTGAGCGACCTCTGCCGCATGGCGTTCCAGATCCCCGACGAGTTCCATGGAGTCCACGGAATGAATGACATCAAAGAGCTCCACCGCCCGCCGCGCCTTGTTGCGCTGCAGATGCCCGACCATGTGCCACCGTATTGGCTGTAGGCTCGAGGCTGTAGGCTGTAGGCCAGAACCGTTCTTGCCTAGAGCCTGGAGCCTAGAGCCTACAGCGTTCTTCGATTGAGCCTTGAGCCTTGAGCCTAGAGCCTGCTGTTTGTGACGGGCTTCCTGGACGCGGTTCTCCCCCATGTCCGTCACACCCAGGATGACCGCCTCGTTGATGCGTTCGGGAGGAACCCCTTTGGTCACGGCCACCAGGGTGACGGACGCGGGTGATCGGCCGCAGCGTTGACAGACGCTTGTGATGCGACGGCGCACGAGCTCCAGATCTTCTTTTAAAGACATGCGGCAGCAATCTACAATCCGCAATGGGAACGCGGGGGCTACTCTAACACGCGCTTGCGCGACCGTCAATCGAGCGAAGAAATCCGCACGGTAGCACTAGCGAGCGTCATCCGCACCGGTAGCACTAGCGCGAGTCATCCGCTTTGTTAGCAAGAGCCAAAACAAAAAGAGCCCGCAAGGTCAGTCGCGGGTTTTTTTGCTTTTACTTACTGCTTAGTGCTTAGTGCTTAGTGCTACCGTTTAGAAATATTCGGTGAGGATCGTGCGGGTGTGGTGGATGAGCCGGTTCAACAGATGCGGGGAGCGCAGCGCCGGCTCATCGGCGCCGGAGGTGACAGCCTCAAGGGCCGCGATGGCGGTGCTCACTCCGACCTGCCTGGACAGGTCGGCCAGCGCGCTGGTGCGCGCGCTGCGGCACAGTGACGGGGCGATCCCAATCGCCTGCTCGAGCCACTCCGCGAAGCCGTCGATCAGCGCGGCTCGGCCGCTGAGCAGGACGGCATCCGGCTGCGGCTGGTTTTTCAGGACGCTGTCGATCGCCCGCTGGAGCAGTTTCCACTGGCGCTCAATCACCTGTCGAACGCCCGGTTTCCGGCAGGCGGCGCCTTCCAGGCTCCACGTCACCGCTTGGTCCGTTGTGACATGGAGATCCTTTGCGATCACGTTCGCGAGCGTCAGGCCGCCCCACGGCACGACCTCAAGGGCGTGCAGCAGGCCTTCCACCGTCAGCCCAATGTCGGTGCTGAGCCCGCCCACATCGAGCACCAGCACCCGTTGATGACGCCGGCCGGCGTCTGCGGCGATGGAAAGCGCCAACGGCAGCGCATACAAGAGCCGCGACACCTCAAGACCGGCCGATTCAACCGCCTGCACGAGCGCTCGCCGCGCCGCAAGGGGCATGGTCACAATGTGAAAGGTCCCCAGCAGGCGTGTGGCCGACAGCCCGCGCGGATCGCGCACCCCCTCAAAGCCGTTGCCGGTGCATCCCAGCCGTTCGACGAGGAGCGGCTCACGATCCACGCCGAGCGCTTGCGCCAGCGCGCAATCCTGCAGACGGTCCAGGTCCTGCGTCCGAACCGTCACCGGCTCATCGCCCAGGGGGATCGCCGCACGGACTCGTTCGCTGGTCAGGGAGGGATGCGTGATCGCCACAATGGCGCGATCACTATCCGCGCTCACCGCGGTCGCCTCAAGCGCCTGCTCAATGGTCCGCCCCACCATGAGCGGGTCCCCGAGCCACGCGTCCGACAATACGGGATAGGGCACAAGGCTTGTGCCGAGCAGGTCGAACCCTGGCGCGCGTTCATGCGGCAGCCCGATCGCGCAGGCGACCTTGGTGGAGCCGATATCAAGCGCCACAATCGGAGAGATTCTCATATCATACGCTTGGCTCTGGGCTGTGGGCTGGGGGCTGTGGGTAACCGCCTTTGCCCGGAGCCCCGAGCCCAGAACCCTGAGCGAAGTTAGGTCCGGGGCCCGACGACGGGCTCCTGGAATCTCACGTCGATATACTGCACCGCAAGCTCCTGCCGCTTGGCCAGCGCCCGCAACGCGGTCTGCAGCCGCGCCAGATGCGCCTCCAGCTCCACCTCAGAGCCACACCGCACCTCGGTCTCACCTGCAAGGACGAACCGCACCTGCTGCGGGTCCGCGACGTTAATTTCAATCAATCGGCGAGAGACGAGCGCGGGAGCGCGCTGAAGCCGCGCCAGCACCCGCAGGCCCAACTGCAGCCGCTCGTCGGTATTCTGCTGGCCCACTTTCAACGCGCCCGGCGTGCGATCAAGGCCCGCCAACCGGATGAGCCGCTCGGCAGGCTCTCCGCTGGGCTCAGCGAGAATGAAGCCCTCGCGATCAACCGGATACCAGCGGTCCAGGTGCACCTGCGCCGCGGGGATGCGCGGGATGGCGTCGATGCGGAGGGCGTTTGGGAGCTGCCGGGTCACCCGCACTTCCTTGAGCGACGGCTGCTGCCGCGTAAGCCGCTCAGAGAGCGCCCGGAGATCCACCGCCCAGAGGTTCTGGCCGATCAACGGTTCCGGAAGCGCGAGGGAGCTGTTGGCGGGCAGCGAAACCTGGGCGATCCGAAACGCATCCGCACGCTGGATGTAGCTCAAGAGCCCCCAGATGGCCCCACCCACCATCGCGGCGAGCATCACCGGCTGCGGGTGTCGGATGATCCACCACACCGCCGCCCAGAGCCCATGACCCAGACGCGGCAACAAGCCCACCCATCGCTTGCGCCGTTTCCGTGTCCGCGAAGCCATCGTGTCTCCCTCGCCTCAGGATATGGATGAAACGGGATGGTACGCGGCGTGTCTTGCCATCATCACGAGACGCTCACAGAGTTCTTCATAGGAGATTCCGATGCAGGCCGCCGCTTTGGGCAACAGGCTCGTCGGCGTGAACCCGGGAATGGTGTTCACCTCTAACAGGATCGGCGTGCCATTGCCGGTGAGAATGAGGTCGGCGCGCGACAAGTGCCGGCAGCCCAACACGCGGTGCGCTTCAAGCGCCGCAGCCTGCACCGCTTTCGCCGCATCGGACGGCAGGTCGGCGGGAACCTGATAGTCCGTCGCCCCGCTGGTGTATTTGGCGGTGAAATTGAAAAAGGGTTGGTGCGGACGAATCTCCACCACCGGCAGCGGCTCATCACCTAGAATTCCCACCGTCACTTCTCGCCCCGCCACGAACTCCTCAAGCACGACGTGTCGGCCGACCCTGGCCGCCGCCGCCAGCGCCCCGGGCCACTCCGCCGGCGTGTTGACCAACGACACGCCGATGCTTGAGCCTTGGTCGGACGGCTTGACGACCACGGGATAGGACCACCCGTGGGGGAGCAGGGTGTCGGATGCCTGACACGCGGCCACGCGCCATGTCGGCACGCACAGGCCCGCCTGCTCAAAGCGCTGTCTTGAGGCGATCTTGTCCATTCCGAGGCGGCTCGCTTCCGGGCCTGAACCGGTATAGGCCACGTGGAGATCCTCGCATACCTGCTGAATGGCGCCATCCTCGCCGAACCCTCCATGGAGCGCGATGAAGACCACCTCGGCGCCGCTGTGCTGAATGGCGCGCCGGCTGAAGACGTTCGCCTGCTCGATCGTCAGGAGGTGCGGAATCACGACCGGCTCCACCGCCCAGCCGCGCGCGATCAGCGCCTCCGTCACTCCCTGCCCGCTCTTGAGCGAGATCGCGTGCTCCGCGGAGGGGCCGCCCATCAACACCGCAACCTTAACCACCGCGTTCGACATATTCACGTCAACTCAAAAGGAAAAACGCAAAAGGTAAAACCACAAGGTAAAATTCAAAATTTTTCATTTTGAATTGTGGTTTTGCCTTTTTCCTTTTGCCTTTTGACTTACCGGTATCGTTCGCCGATCATCCGCACTTCGGGCTCCAACCTCACGCCGAATGCGTGATCGACGCGCCGCTGCACGTGTTCCATCAGCGACAGCACGTCATCGCATGTGGCGTAGCCGAGGTTCACGATGAAATTGGCATGCCGGTAGGAGACCTGGGCGTCCCCGATGCGCGCGCCTTTCAGGCCCGCCTGATCAATCAGCCGGCCTGCCCCGACTCTCACAGATGTTTGGTCGGGGCCCGCCCCCACGCCGGGAGGATTCTTAAACGCGCAGCCGGCCGAGGGCAGCCGCACCTCCTGGGTGCTGTTGCGGTACTGGAGCGCGCGGCGAATCCGCTCGTACGCTTCTTCCGGCGCCACTTTCGGGAAGCGCAGCACGACATTGCCGATGATGCCGGGATCCATCGCCGCATAGCGGTAACTGAACGCCAGATCCTGGCGCGTCAGGCGCCGAACCGTCCCGTCAAACGACACCACATGGACCTCCTGCACAAACCGCCCGATATCCTGCGCGTTCATGGAGACGGCCCCGCCGATCTGGCCGGGCAGGCCCGCCAACGCTTCCAGCTCTCCCCACCCGTGCTGGGTAGCCAGGTACACGAGGCGCTGCGTCAGCAGCGCGGCCCCGCAGTGCACCGACGCAACTGGATCATCGGGATGGCTGAAATCCTGAATGGTTTTGAATCCTCTCCCCAGATGCACCACCAGCCCCTTGATCCCGCGATCAGGAGCCAGCGTGTTCGTTCCTCCGCCGACCACGGAGACGGGCAGTCCGAGCCGCGACGCCTCGCGGAGCACGCTGATCAGCTCCTCGATGTTGGAGGGTTCGGCAAACCACTCGGCCGGCCCCCCGATCCGGAAGCTGGTGTGGTTAGCCAGTAGCTCGTGCGGTCGGATGCAATCGTTGTGCCAAGTCATGACACAGCTCTCCAATATCCCCTGCGCCGAGAAAGAAGATGGTGTCGCCCGGGCAGGCGATGCGGCTCACGAACGACGGCAGCTCCTGTGTGGGCACGTAGCGGACGCACGGGTGCCCATGCGCCCGGATCAGCCCCGCCAGCCGCTCGCCGGATACGCCGGCGATCGGCGGCTCAAACGCCGCGTAGATGTCCGTCACAATCACCCCGTCAGCGCGGTCAAAACATTGCGTGAATTCGCGCTCCAGGGACTGGGTTCTCGAGAACCGGTGCGGTTGAAACACCACGAGCCGGTGACGTCCGGCCACGGTATCTGCGGCCAGCGTCGCCTGAATCTCCGCGGGATGGTGCGCGTAGTCTTCGACGAACCAGATGTCGCCCGGCAGGCGAAGCACCTGAAAGCGCCTGTCGGTCCCCTGGAATGCCGCCAGCGCTTCATGAACGGTCACGAGCGGAATGTCCAGCGTCAAGGCGAGGCTGATGACCGCGAGCGAGTTGAGCACATTGTGCCGACCCGGCACCTGCAATGTGAAGGTGCCCAATGACCGTCCCTTGTACAAGGCCCGGAACCGGCTGCCATGCCCGTTGAGGTTGAGCCGCTCAGCCGTGACATCGGCGTCGCCCTCCAACCCGTAGCTCAGCTGTGATGGATGGAACAACGCCCCGCGGCTCACCACATCATCAGAGCAGTAGATCAACGTCCCCTCCCGTTTGAGCTGCCGCACAAACTGGGCAAAGGCGCCGATGAGGCGCTCGAACGTCTGGTAGTGGTTCAGGTGCTCGCGGTCAATATTGGTGACGATGGCGACATCCGGACGCAGGTGCAGGAACGAGCCGTCGGACTCGTCGGTTTCCGCCACCACGTAGGATCCCGTGCCGGAGCGCGCGTTGGTTCCCGATGAGAGCATCATGCCTCCCACCACGATCGTCGGATCCCATCCCGCCGTCAGCAACAGCTGTGCGGCCATACCGGAGGTCGTCGTCTTGCCGTGCGTGCCCGCGACAGCCACGAGACGGCCCTCCGCCGAGAGCTCCGCCAGCAGCTCACCGCGCGTGAGGGTGCGAATCCCGCGCGCGCGGGCTTCGCGCAGTTCCGGTTCGTCCGCGCGGACCGCCGCGCTGTGCACGACAAGATCCACCGGCTCCGCCAGATGCCGGGCCGCATGGCCGATGGCGATGGACGCTCCCCGCTCCTTGAGCCTGTGGGCGAGGCTGTTGAGCTTGGCGTCACAGCCGGACACGACGCATCCGCGCTCAAGATAGATCCTCGCCAGTCCGCTCATGCCGATGCCCCCGACGCCCATGAAATGAATCCGCATCCCCGCGCGAATGGCGGCAGGCGGCTTCGCGGAGTTGGCGCGAGCGGTCATGCCACCCCGGCGATCTCCGGAACGCGCTGCGACACCGGCCCTGGCACCAGGCGCTTGAGGCCCCCGCCGCCCTGCGCGAGCGCGAGGATTTCGTGCGCCAATCGCCCCGCGGCATCATGAGTGCTCAGCGAGCGCATCTGCCGACCCATCATGGCGCGCAGGCGCCGATCCGTCAGGATGCGACGGACCATCGCCAGCAGACGTTCAGGCGTGGCCTCGCGCTCCTCGATCATCAGCCCGCCGCCGCTGGCTTCAACCATCGCGGCGTTGACCCGCTGGTGTCCACCCGCATGGGGATACGGAATGAGGACGGCCGGCAGGCCGCAACAGGCCAGCTCCGCGATCGTGGAGGCCCCGGCCCGCGCAATCACCACATCCGCCTGGGCGTAGGCCGCGTCCATCTCCACCACGAACGGCGCGACCCATGACGCGACACCCATCCGTGCGTAGGCGTCTTCCACCATCGAGGCATCGGCCGGACCGCTCACATGCAACAGCTGCCACGTCTTCAGCTCATCGGACGAGAAGCGTTCGGCGGCGCGGATCATCAGACGGTTCACCGCGCGGGCGCCTTGGCTGCCACCGAGGATGAGCAGCGTCGGCCGCTCAGGGTCCAAGCCAAAGCGGCGCGCGCTCTCCACCCGGGAGGCGGTCCCGATCCGCAGCCGGACCGGCATGCCGGTGATGACCGAACGCGTGCCCGTGGCCGTCCGTTGGGTCTCAGGAAAGGAGAGCGCCATGCGGTCCACCCAGCGTGCCAGCCACCGGTTGGCGCGGCCCATGACGGCGTTCTGCTCATGCAGGACACACCTGATTCCCCGCCGGCGGGCTGCCAGCACGACGGGAGCCGAGACCCAGCCCCCGAATCCGACCACCACGTCCGGCGCCAATGCGTCGAAGCACCGATGGGCGCTCGACCAGAGCTGTCCACAGTGCCACAGACGGCGAGTGAGCCCCGTGGATGCACGCAGCGGAATCGGCCGGATCTCGACGGAGCCGTGGAGGGTCTCTCGTGTCAGCCCCTCGGCCAACGGCGCCATGTGTTGCCGCTGGGCGTACCACACGTGCGCGCGCGCGCCCGCTTGCGCCAGCGCGTTGGCCACCTCCAGCGCGGGGATGAGATGGCCGCCGCTTCCTTCAGCGACCAAGAGCACTTTGATTGACGGGAACGCGTTCGCCATATCGGCTTGCCTGAAAGATGAGCGCGCAGGCCACGAGGTTCATCACCATCGAGGTGCCGCCATAGGAAATGAACGGCAGCGGCAGCCCTTTGGTGGGGAGCAGCCCGGTGACAACGGCGATGTTGACCATGGCCTCAAGCCCGATCATCCCCACCAACCCGCAGACCAGGTATTTGCTGAAGGGGTCCCGCGCCGCCATGGCGATGCGGAATCCGCAGGCCAAGAACATGGCAAACAACCCCAGCACCGCCGTGGTGCCCACCAGCCCCAACTCCTCGCCGAGAATCGCAAAGATAAAATCGGTATGCGCATTCGGCAGATAGAAGAGGCGCTGAAGCGATCCGCCAAGGCCGAGCCCGACCAGCCCGCCGCTGGCGAGCGCCACATACGATTGGATGATTTGATAGCCGATTCCGCGAGGGTCCTGCCAGGGGTTCAGAAACGCGAAGATGCGCCGGCGGCGGTATTCGGCTCCGGCGATCAACAACCCCAGGACCACCACCGCCACCACGATGATGCCCGCGAGATGCTGCGGGCGGGCCTTGCCGACCGCCAAGAGGAGCAGCGACACCGCGCCCATCGCGATGGAAGTGCCCAGATCCGGCTGGATGAGGACGAGGCCGGCCATGAGGGCCGTCGCCAACAGCGGCGGCGCAAGGCCCCGCCAGAAGTCGTCGATCGTCCCGACCCGGCGCGCCAACAGATCCGCCAGATACACGACCAGCGCCACCTGGGCAAACTCCGACGGTTGGATGCTCCATCGGCCGATGTGCAACCAGCGCCGTGCCCCGCCCGCTTCCTGGCCGAACAGAAACACCAGCACCAGGAGCACGAGACCCGCCACAAACAGCCATCGCGCCACCCGGCGCAGCGTCGCGTACGGGACCATCAGACAGGCGATCCCCAAGCCGATCCCGCAGGCGATCGAGAGGAGATGGTTGCCGACAAACCGGAGGGTGCCGCCGTAGTTCGCCTCCGACGCCATGGAGCTGGCTGAATAGACGGCCACGGTGCCGATGCCGAGCAGCGCCACAATGATGACGAGGAGCAGCTGCCTGAGCCGCTTTGGGGTCATGACATGCTTCCCGCAAAGGTGTGAACTGGCCCGGGGCTCTGGGCTCGCCCGCCCCGGCGATCGCGAAGGTCGGGCCGGAGAGGCTGGAGGCTGTAGGCTGTAGGCCACGGCTTTTGCCTAGAGCCTGGAGCCTGGAGCCTACAGCGTTCTTCGATTGAGCCTTGAGCCAGAGAATGAACAATGGCCTTAAAGGAACGGCCGCGGTGCTCATAATCACGGAACATGTCGAAGCTCGCGCACGCCGGAGAAAAGAGCACCGTCGCGCCCGGGCCTGCCAGGTGAGCGGCGGTGTCCACGGCCGACTCCAGTGTCGGGCACTCGCGCACGGTGGTGGACCCGTTCAACAAGGGCCGCAGCCGTTGGCGCGACTCCCCGATGAGCACGAGGCCTTTCACGCGCGGCTCATGCAGCGGCTCCACCAGCGGGTGAAAGTCCAAGCCCTTATCCCGGCCGCCCAGAATGACGACGATCTCGCCCTGCGTCCGGTTCAACGCGAACAGCAGGCTGTCCGGCGTGGTGGATTTCGAGTCGTTCACATAGCGCATGCCGCGGATCGTGGCGACGTGCTCCAGGCGATGCTCCAAGCCTCGGAAGGAGCGGATCACCTGCCAGGTCAGCGGATCAGGAAGCTCCAGCAATCGGCCGACCTGCAGGACCGCCTGGGCGCTGTCGGTCAGCGACGCCAGCGTCTCAGGCGCCAACTGCAGGCTGCGCGAATTGGACCGGTTCTCGCCAAACCAGACCAGGCGCGCGGAGGCGTGTTCGCTCAACGTGACGATGCGCGGATCGCGGCCGTTGAGCACCGCCCAGTCTTCAGCCGTTTGGCGTTGAAACAGGCGGGCCTTTGCGGCCAGATAGGCCGCCTGATCGTGATGACGGTCCAAGTGGTTGGTGCCGATATTCAGGAGCACGCCGATGCGGGGACGGAACATCTCGCAGCCGATCAATTGAAACGAGCTGACCTCCACGACCGCCACCGTCTCCGGCGTCAGCTGGGGCACGACCGACGCAAAGGGAATGCCGAGATTGCCGCACGCCATCGCGCGGCGTCCCGCCGCCTTGAGGACCTCCGCGATCAGCGTGACCGCCGTGCTCTTGCCATTGGTGCCTGTCACCGCCACAACCGGGGAGGGACAAAACCGGTAGGCCAGCTCAATCTCGCTGAGGACCGGCAGGCGGCGCTCCGCCGCCCATTGGATGGGCCCGGACGACTCCGGAACGCCTGGGCTTGTCACCACCGCCTCCACCCGTTCAATGAACGCTTGTGTGTGGCCGCCCAGCTCGATCTCCTGCACACCCCACGCGCGCAAGGCATCCAGCTCGGCGCGCAGAGTGGTCGCCTCGCGCGCCTCGGAGGCGCAGACGCGAGCCCCAACGCGACGCAACAGCTGGACCGCGGCCATCCCGCTGCGCCCCAAGCCCACAACAGCCACGCGCCGCCCTCGCCAGGAGCGTCCGAACCGATCCGTCCCCTCGTGCAGCCTGACCCTGAGCGAAGTCGAATGGATCATAGTTGATCAAAACCCGCCAGACCCAACATCGCCAGGAGCAGCCCGACAATCCAAAACCGCACGGTCACTTTTGGCTCGCTCATCCCACCGAGATGAAAGTGGTGATGAAGAGGAGCCACGCGGAAAATCCGCCGTTTGCCGCGCCATTTATAGGACACCACCTGGAGGATGACCGAGAGCGCCTCGATGACAAAGACCCCGCCGATGACCAGCAGCCAGAGGGCGGCGTGGGTCAGCAGGCTCAACACCGCCAATGCGGCGCCGAGTCCCAGCGAGCCCACATCGCCCATATAGACGGACGCGGGAAAACTGTTGAACCAGAGAAAGCCGACGCACGCCCCGGCGAGCGCCGCACACCACGGCAGCACCACGCGGTTCTGCGCGTGGCCCATCAGCGCCCAGCACCCCAAGGCCATCAGGGCGATCGCCACACAGCCGGCGGCCAAGCCGTCCATCCCGTCGGTGAGGTTGACCGCGTGCGCGCAGCTCGCCACCACCAGCATCGAAAATGGAATCCAGCCCCAGTCCAAGGTCACGCCCTGCCCGAGCCAGGGCACGGCGAGCACCCGGCCGCTGTCCGGCCTCGTCCAGATTGCCCATCCAATGCCGGCCCCCACGGCGAGCGTGACAAGGAGCTTCGGCAGACTCCGCAGCCCGACCGCGTTGGGATTGCGAAACTTCAAATAGTCGTCCCACAGGCCAAGCCCCCCCAACCCCGTGACGCCTCCCAAGACCAGCCAGCCGTCCGGGTGGGCGAGTCCCCCGCTTCCCGCGGCGACGAGGATCGCGGCCGCCAGCATAAAGAGGCCGCCCATCGTGGGAATCTGCTGTTTGGTCTCCTGGTAGGCGAGCAGCGGAGGGCAGTCTTCATACCGCACCGGCGCCACGCACTGCGCCCGGGTGAGTCCTCGGATGGCGAACCGTCCCAGGAACAGGCACACCCCCGCGCCCGATAGAAAGACGAGGGCGGCGTCACCGAACGGCTGCACCAGGCGCTCCTGGCCGACCGTGATAGCGCTGGAGGAGGAAGTCGGTGACCTGTTCGAGGTGGAGCTTGCGCGAGCCTTTGACGAGCAGTCCGTCACCCTCCTGCAGCATCTGCGGCAGCCGCTCGATGAGCTCCGACACCGTCCGGTAGGTCATCACGCCGTCGGGGCGCCTCTCGCGAACACCCTGCGCGACATCATCCGCGTATTCGCCGACGGCCAGCACCGCGTCGATGCCGAGCTGCGTCGCCAGACGCCCGATCGCCTGGTGGGCCGCGGGCGCGTAGGAACCGAGCTCCAGCATGTCGCCGACGATCGCGACGCGCCGGCGCGCCTCAAGGTCCCGCAAGGTCTCAAGCGCGCGGGCGAACGAGAGGGGGTTCGCGTTGTAGCAGTCGTTCAAAATGGTCAGGCCGTCGCAGCGCACCACTTGAGACCGAAGGGGCATCGGCTGAAAGGACAGGAGCCGTTCCTTCGCGAGGGAGAGCGGCACCCCGCAGGCCCAGGCGCACGCCACCGCGGCCAGCGCGTTTTCAACGTTGTGGTAGCCGACCAGCGGGACGGCCCACTGGCTGAACTGATCTCTCAAGCGAACGGCCATGCCCTGGACGTGGCGCTGAATGTCCATCGCCTGAATGTCGCAGCGGGGGGTGGCTCCGAAGGTCACCACGCGCACCCCCTCCTCAAGATGCTTGGGCGCCTCGAGGCAGACGTCGAGCTGATCGCCCGGCAACACCGCCGTGCCGTCTTCAGGGAGCGCATCCAAGACCGACACCTTTTCCTTCAGCACGCCCATGAGCGAGCCGAGGAACTCGAGGTGAACCGGCCCGACATTCGTAATCACCGCCACGTCCGGCTCCGCCATGGCGGCGAGGTAGGCGATTTCCCCTGGATGATTGGACCCGAGCTCCACCACCGCCATACGATGATGCGGCTGCATCCGGAGCAGCGTGAGCGGCACCCCGATGTGGTTATTCTGCGTGCCGAACGTCTTGAGCACCTCGTCCGGTTCCCCGATGAGGTGGGCGATGAGCTCTTTGGTCGTGGTCTTGCCGCAGGAGCCGGTGACCGCAATGACCGGACACCCGAGCCGACGCCGATGAAAACGCGCCAGGTGCCCGAGCGCGTCGGTGGTGTCTTCGACGAGGATGATCGGGATGGAGGATAAGCCGTTCGTGAGGGAGGGCAGCCGGGACACGATCACGCAGGAGGCGCCGCGGTGCACGGCTTCCTGCAGGAAATCGTGGCCGTCGAACCGGGTGCCCTGAATCGCGACGAAGACCTCACCCGGCTCAAGGCGGCGGGAGTCAATCGAAATCCCGGCGACCGATGAGGCGAGATGGCCCCGGAGCAGCTGGCCCCCTGTCGCCTCAACGAGCTGGTGGGCCGCCCACGGACTGTCACTCATGTCAGCGCGAAATTCTGCCGCGTCCCTGCCCAGCGCTCAACGATCTCGCGATCGGAAAACGGAATCGACATGTGGTTGAACACTTGGTAGGCTTCATGGCCTTTGCCGGCGATCAGCACGGTGTCGTCCCGGCGCGCCATCGACAGCGCCGTCATGATGGCCTGCTCCCGATCCGTGACGACCTCAAAGTGGCGAAAGCCCTGCGGGAATCCGGCCTTGATCTGGTGGATGATGTCCAGCGGATGCTCTGTGCGCGGGTTGTCGGAGGTCAACACCACCTGGTCGGCGAGCAGGCTCGCCATCCGGCCCATCACCGGACGCTTGCTCTGGTCGCGGTCTCCGCCGCAGCCGAACACGACGATCAACCGGCCGCGGGTCAGCTCGCGGAGGGAGAGCAGCGCCAGGCGCAGCGCATCCGCCGTGTGGGCGTAGTCGATGATGGCATTGACGCCGGCGTCGTTGGGCACCCGCTCAAGACGGCCCGGCACCTGCTCAATGGCGGCCAGGCCATCGCGAATCGCCATGGGCGCCACCCCCAGGGCTAACAGCGCCGTCGAGGCCGCCACGATATTCCAGGCATTGTGCCGACCCAACAGCGGCGTCGTCACCGGCACCACGCCCCACGGCGTGTCAAGGATGAGGCTGGTGCCCTCCCACGTGCAGGCGACGTGCCTGGCGAACGCTTTGGCGGGACGCTCCATGCCGAATGTCACGACGGCGCGGTTGGGGATCGTCTCGGCCAGGCCGCGGCCGTACTCATCGTCGGTGTTGATAATCGCGTAGCCGTTGGGGCGCAGGTAGTCGAAGAGGTGGCGCTTGGCCGCCGCATACGCCTCCATCGTCTTGTGATAGTCGAGATGGTCGGATCCGAGGTTCGAAAAAATCGCGGCTTCAAACTCAAGGCCGTCAATCCGCCCCTGCGCCAGCGCGTGGGAGGAGACCTCCATGGCGCACCACTTCAGGCCCTGCCCCACCATCTGGGCGAAGTAGCGCTGCAGCTCAAGCGGGCCGGGAGTCGTATTGGTGGAAGGCACCACGCGGCCGCCGATCTGATACACGATGGTGCCGAGCAGTCCCGCGCGGGCGCCCGATGTTTCGAGGATGGTTTTGAGGAGATAGGTCGTGGTGGTCTTGCCGTTGGTGCCGGTGATCCCGATGAGCCGCAGTTTCCGCGAGGGATGGCCGTAGAACCGGGTGGCCATGACCACCAACGCATGCCGGGTATCCCTCACGACAACGCACGGACACGGGCGCGTTGACACCGTCCCCGAACCATGATGGGCACTGCGGTAGGAGGCCGGCGGCCGCTGGGCGACGACTGCTGAAGCCCCGCGGGCGATGGCTTCTTCAATGAAGGCATGACCGTCCGCGGATGCTCCTTCAATCGCGACAAAGAGATCCCCTGCCCTCACCTGCTTTGAGTGACAGGCGATCCCGGCGACAGGCACTTGCGCAATCGGCTCCGCCGTCACCCCGTGCAGTAAATCGCGTAGATTCATCCGAGCTGTATCCCCCTATGGAAGCTGCGCCACGGCCTCCGGCATCGAGGGTCGGTGCAATTCCCAGTAGCCGGAAAGCCGCTCGACAATCCGCTTGAAGAGCGGCGCGGCGACCACCCCGCCGAAATAGAGCGGACGCGGCTCGTCCATCGACACGACGATCACAAATCGTGAGTCAGGCACCGGCCCAAAGCCGACGAAGGAGGCAACAAAACGGCTGTGGGAGTAGCGGCCGGTTGGCTCAAGCTTCTGAGCCGTCCCGGTTTTACCGGCCACCGTGAGGCCCTGGACATTCGCCAGCCGACCGGTGCCCGACTCGACAACACTCGTTAACACATCCTGGAGGACCGCGGCGGTTTCTCGACTGATGACCCGCGCAGGGGCCTGACGCGCCGTGGCTCGCACGAGGCGGCCCTCTGCGGTCTGAAAGCGATCGACGACGCGCGGACGCACCCGCAGTCCGCCGTTGGCCACCACCGCGGTCATGACGGCCAACTGCATCGGCGTCACCGCCACTTCCTGTCCGATCGGAATGATGAACGGCGACAGCCTCGACCACCGCGCGGGGGACTGAAGCATCCCATTCACTTCCCCGGGCAGGTCAATGCCGGTCTTCTGGCCGATGCCGAACGCCTTGAGATAGCGATACAGCTCCTCCGGTTTCAGCCGCTGGGCCGCTTTGGCGGTCCCGATGTTTGAGGAGTAAGTGAGGACATCATGAAAGGACAGCATCCCGTGCGGCCGGTGATCGTGCAGCACGTGCCGTCCGACGGTGGGGAACGAACCGTTCTCGCAGAAGAACGGCTCCTCGAGCGTGACGCGGCCTTCCTCCAACAGCGCCGCGGCCGTGATGACCTTGAAGACGCTGCCCGGCTCAAACAGATCCGTGATGGCCCGGTTTCTGCGCGCATCGGCCGGGGCGTCGGCCGGCGCATTCGGATCGTAGGAGGGCGCATTCGCGATGGCCAGGATGTCGCCCGTGTGCGGCTCCATGATGGTGATTGAACCGCCTTTGGCATGGTACTTCTTGACGCCCCAGGCCAGCGTCTCTTCCGCGGCCTGCTGCACGACGCTGTCGATGGTCAAGACCATCTCGTAGCCATCGACGGGTCGCGTCTCCGTCGTCCAGGGACCGATGAGCACGTCTCCTTTTGCATCGCGCAAGGTGGCGCGCCACCCGTCCTGGCCGTTGAGCATGCCGTTGACTGCCAGCTCAAGACCTTCCAATCCCTGTTGATCGATATTGGTAAACCCGATCAGATGCCCGGCCAATCGCCCCTGCGGATACAGGCGCTTCGGCTCTTCAACCATCCCGACGCCGGCATCGCGCAGCGTCAAGATGGACGGGGCGACGGAAGGATCCACCTGCCGGGCGACCCAGACAAACCCCTTGTCCTTTTCAAGACGCCGCTGAATCATCTGGGCATCCCGCCTGACGACGCCAGCCAGTTGATGCGCCACATCCCGCTTGGCTGACACCCTTCGCGCATTGGCAAAGACGGACGGCGCCATGACGCTGACCGCCAGCGGCCGGCCGGTCCGGTCGTAGATGGCGCCGCGCCGGGCCCGAAGCGTTTCTGTCGAGCGATGCTGGGCGTTGGCCATCGAGATATAGCGGCGGGCCGCCACCCCCTGCAGCCAGAGACAGCGGACCCATAACAAGCCCATGAGACCGAGGCCGACCAGCAGGACCACGATGATGCGGTCATTGGTCGGGCGCGCCATTTAATCCTGTGCATCGTCTTGTATCGAGGCGACGCGCGTCACAGGCAACGTGCGCAGACTTCCCTGCGGCGATGCCTGTGTCAGCGGCGACCACGCGACGAGGTTCAGCCGCCGCGCACCGGCCTCTTCACAGAGATGTCCTGGAGCGCTCAATCCCGTGACTCGGGCGCTCAACCACCCCACACGCGTCTCCTGTCCATGGGCCTGCTTGATCCGATGGCCGATGGCATAGGCTGTCAAAAAGATGGCGTTGCGTTGGGCCACCTGGAGGCACCCGAGCCCCACGGTGAGTCCAACCAGCCAAAACCAGTGGGAGAGCTTCATCCGCTTTTCTCCACGACGCGCAGCTTGGCCGATCGAGCGCGGGGATTGCCTGACACTTCCTCCGCCGTGGGACGCACAGGTTTTGGCGTCAGGACAATCCAGCGGCCCTCGCGTTCGCCTGCGCGGAAGGCGTGTTTCACGAGCCGGTCTTCCAGTGAATGAAAGGTCACGATGACCGCGCGACCGCCGGGAGCGAGGACGCGATCCGCATGGTTCAAGAATGCCTCCAGCGCCCCGAGTTCGTCATTGACCGCAATCCGAAGGGCCTGGAACGTCCGCGTGGCGGGATGGAGGCGGCCCCGCCGGGCAGCACCCGGCACGGCCGCAGCGATCATGCGGGCGAGCTGCGTGGTGGTTGTCATCCGGGCTTTGCGCCGCTCTTGAACAATCCGCCGGGCGATCCTCCTTGCGAAACGATCTTCACCAAACCGGTCAATGAGACCGGCCAGCTCGTCAGCCGTGAGGGTATTGACGAGGATTTCAGCGGTCGTATCCTCATCGGGATCCATGCGCATATCCAGGGGGCCCTCTTTCGAAAAACTAAAGCCCCGCTCGGGATGGTCGACCTGGACGCTGGACATCCCCAGATCCAGCAGCACCCCATCGACCTGATCGAGCCCAAGCCGCGCCAACACCTGCGGCAGATGGCGGTAATTGTCGTGGATGAGGGTGCTGAGGGGATCGAACTCGTTGAGGCGCGCGGCGGCCACCTTCAGCGAGGCGGGGTCGCGATCGAGCGCAACCAACCGTCCATCAGGCAGGAGCCGTGGGAGGATGGCGAGGCTGTGGCCGCCCGTGCCCACCGTGCCATCAACGATGACGGCGCCGGGTCTCGGATTGAGATAGTGCAGGACCGCGTCGACCATCACGGGCCGATGCCACCCGCTTGCCGGGCCCGCGGTCATTCCCTGTCTCTGATCGCGATCGTCATGAGATAACACGACAGCGCCACAGAAACGCCACAGCGGCACAGAGGAAAACCAGGATGAGCCCTTCTCTGTGATGCTGTGGAATCCCGTGTCTCTGTGGTGTGGCGTGTGGTTGCGCAATTGGCTACTCCAACATCACGCGTTCCGCAACCTCTTCAAAACTCTGCCGTGAACTCTCGTAGAACGCCTGCCACTTCTCTTTGGACCAAATCTCCATCCGGTTGGACACGCCGACGATCACGACATCCTGCTTGATCTGGGCGAACTCTTTGAGCGTCTTGGGCACGAGCAGCCGGCCCAGGCCATCGACCGTGACCTCCGCGGCCCCCGAGAAGAACAGCCGGTTGAACTTCCGTCCCTCACCCTTGGTGAACGGGATCTGCCTGAAACGGCTCTCCGCCGGCCGCCACTCAGACTCTGGAAACAGGAACAGACACCCATCCAGCCCGCGCGTCAGGAAGAGCGTCTTCACGTCATGCTCCTTGAGCGCTTGGCGAAAGCGCGCCGGCACGATGAGGCGGCCCTTGCGGTCAATGGTGTGTGCATACTCCCCATAGAACATGGGGCGCGGCCTCCTTGCCGCGCTCTGTGACTCTGCGTCTCCGTGAACCCCCATACCCTGCATCCTGACGTGGGGGTGAACCGGCGGACGCTACGAGAATGTTCGTCACTTGCGTATCTACCACTTTCTTCCACTTCCTGCCACAACGACGCCCAAACTATACCCTTCCCCCACCACGCTTGTCAAGCCCAAAACCATGAGAATTTACGCAAGAGTACGTAGGATTCAATTCTATCTGCCGGCTCCGCATTCGCCCTGCCAGGGGCTTTTCGACGGAGCAAGAGGAGAAACTACGAGGAGCGGGAGAACAGGCGCCGGGCGCGGGCGATGTCCCGGCGGACTTGCGCAATCAGGGTGTCAGGGCTGGCGAAGCGTCGCTCGCCGCGCAGCCGCTGCAGCAGCGACACAGCCACCTGGCGGCCTAAGAGGCTGCCGCGTCCAGAGCGAAGTCGAGGCACGAAGTCGAACGGGCCGCGAAACCCGAACAGATGCGCTTCGCACACCACCGGCCCCGGCCCGAACGTGGGGCGCACGCCGAGGTTCATCACCCCCTGCCAGGTACGACCGCTGCCGCGACGCCGTAGGATCACCGCATAGACTCCCTGCGGCGGCAGGACGTGGGGAATCAACCGAATATTCGCCGTCGGAAACCCAAGACGATCACCCCGCCCGGCTCCGCGAACCACGGTGCCGTACAGCGCGGGCGGGCGACCGAGGAGGCGTCGGGCCTCGGCGAGCGCTCCGCGGGCGATGAGCCAGCGGATCCGCGAGCTGGACACCGGCCGGACGCCGCATCGAATCGGCCTCACCGACACCACCCGCATCCCATGAGGCGGACCGAGCCTTTGCAGCGTGCCCATGTCGCCGGCGCGGTTTTTGCCGAAGACAAACGTCTCGCCGACCACCACCGCCGCAGCGTGGAGCCGGTGAACCAGGATGCGACGGACAAACTGCTCGGCGCTCATGCGGGAAAAGCGCCTGGTAAAGCGAATCACCCAAATCCAGTCAACCCCCGACGCGGACAACCAGCGCACGCGTTCGTGTAACGGCATCAAGGCCAGCGGCGCATGATCCGGATTGAGCACGACGTGAGGATCCGGGTCAAATGTGACGACGACGCTGGTGCCCTTCAACCGTTTGGCCAAGGCGCTGGTCGATCGGAGGAGTTGCTGGTGGGCGATATGAACGCCGTCGAAGACGCCGACCGTCACGACGGGACGCGCCGGGGGGCGCGTCACCGCACGAAGCCCGAGGAACACCTGCGTCGCTGTCATCAGCACTCGTGGCGATCCTCAGCGGCGGATGGGCACAAGCTGCTGAATGATCGCGCCGGCGCTGGCTTCAAGAAACCACGAGAGGGGCCTCGCCTGCTCAAGGCTCCACGCGCCGATGCGCGTTCGAACGAGACCGGTGAGATGCCCCACGGTTCCCAGCCGCTCGGCGATCGACTCAGCCAGCGTTCGGACGTAGGTCCCTGCGGAGCAGTGGACGCGAATGGCCAAGGAGTCCGGGCCATGGTCCAGCAGCGACAGCTCGAACACCTGAACGGTGCGCTGGGAAAGCGTGACGGATTGCTGTCGTCGGGCCCACCAGTAGGCGGGGCGCCCGTGCACCTTGACGGCGCTGAACGCCGGCGGCGTTTGGGACAGGGGGCCGACGAAGGAGGCGAGCGCCTCACTGATGAGGGCCCGCTCGAGCAGGGGGACGGCGGCGGTGCCAAGGGGCGTGCCCATGGCGTCCCCGGTGTTGGTCTTGAGACCCAACCGGATCGTGGCCTCATACACTTTCTCATGCCCCTGCAGGGCCTGCTGATGTCTGGTGGCTTCCCCGACGAGGAGCACGAGGAGGCCCTCCGCCATGGGGTCCAGCGTGCCGGCGTGCCCGATGCGACGGAGCCCTAGCTTGCGGCGGAGAATCTGCACCACATCATGCGAGGTGACACCCGCTGGCTTCTTGACGAGGAGCAGTCCCTCAACCATGAGAGGCTGGCGGCGGTTGTTTGAGCCGCTCGAGCGTGTCTGAGAGCGCGATGGATCCGGCGATGGATTCATCGTAGCGAAAGACGAGTGTTGGAATCACTTTCAGACGAAACCGCTTCTTGATGAGGCCGTGGATGAACCGCGCCGCATGATCCAGCGCGTCCTGGGAGCGCGCGCGCTCGTCCTGTCCCCCCAGGCAACTAAAGAGGACTTTGGCGTGGCTCAGATCCTTCGAGAGATCCACCCGCGTGATGGTGACAAATCCTAACCGCGGATCTTTCAGCTCCTGGTGAATGATCGTCGCAATGTCCTGCTGGAGTTGATTGGCGAGCCGCTCCGTCCGATCTCCTCGCATCCGTTCCCTCACGTCCCTAAAGATACTCTTCGTCGACTCGGATCAGGTGGACGAGCTGGGTCGCGCGGAGCCAGTCGGCGACCTCCGTGAGCAGCCCCTGCACGTAGGGCCGCTCAGCACCCACCGTGGCAATACCGATCATGGCGCGCTGCCATTTCTCGTTGGGCTCCAGCTCCGCGACGGCGATGTTGAACCGGCCGCGCAACTGGTCGCGCAGGCTCTTCATCACCGAGCGCTTGTCCTTCAGCGACTGCGCGTTCGGCAGGTGGACTTCAAGGCGCAGGAGCCCCACGACCATTTCAAGACCGCTCCGGGCTGGGGGCTCGGGGCTGGGGGCGACGACCCGTGCCCAGAGCCCTGAGCCCAGAACCCTGAGCTTCGGTGTTCAAGAGTTCGGCTAACTGTTCGAAGCATGTCTTGGGATCCGGCTCGTCACACATCCGGTCCAGCTCCTTGCCAAACCGGCCGGCATTCAACCGGCCCAGCGCCCCGGCAGCGATCGCCTCCCGCGCCGCCCGCTCGGTGCGCGGCTCCCATCGCAGCCCGAAGCGCTGCGCGAACCGAATGCCCCGGAGGATGCGGCTTGGATCATCAAGGAAACTGCGCTCGTGCAGCGCCCGCAGCACCTTGCGGCGCAGATCCTGCAGGCCATGGGAGGGGTCAATCATGATGCCGAACCGCCCCGGTGAGATCGCCAGCGCCATCGCGTTGATGGTAAAGTCCCGACGACACAGGTCTTCCTCGAGCGTTCCCGGCGAGACCGAGGGGTACGCGGCCGGCCGCGTGTACACCTCCCGTCGGCATGAGGCAAAGTCCACGCGGAGAGGTCTCGTGCGCCCGGTGGGGTTCACCCCGCCCTTTCGGGAAAGGGCGGGGTGAACCTGCATGGTCGCGGTCCCAAACTGTTGGTGGGTTGTGAGTGTGGCGCGCATCGCGCGTGAGACAGCCTGCGCGAGTTCGATGCCGCTCCCCTCAACCGTCACATCGAGATCGCTGGTGCCGGCACGTCCCAGCAGCCAATCGCGGACGCAGCCGCCGACCGCATAGGCGCTCACGCCGTGATCATCGGCGATCCGCCCGACCTCTCGCAGCAGCGGCTCGACCCGCTTCGGAATCTGAATGCTGTGTGCTGTGTGCTGTGTGCTGTGTGCTGACACTTCAGGGTCTTGGGTGGAATTTTTCATGGACCGCCTTGAGCCGGGACCGCTCGACGTGGGTATAGCGCTGCGTGGTGCTGATGTTGGCATGCCCCAGAAGCTCCTGCACCGTGCGCAGGTCCGCCCCGCGCTCCAACAGGTGGGTCGCAAAGGAATGGCGCAGCGCATGCGGCCCGATCGTCTTGGTGATCCGGTTGGCGCTCGCGTACCGCCGCAGAATTTGCCAGACCCGCTGGCGCGTCAGCCGCCCGCCCCGGCGGTTGACAAAGAGCGCCGCCACATCCGGGCGGCGCGTGATGAGCCGCGGCCGCTCCGCCTGGAGATAGCGCTGGACCGTCTCGACAGCCCTGCGGCCCAAGGGCACGATGCGTTCCTTGTTCCCTTTGCCGATGCACCGGAGGAAACCCGCCTCAAAGTTGCAGTCGCCCACGTTGAGCGACACGAGCTCTGACACGCGCAGCCCGGTCCCATAGAGCAGCTCCAGCATCGCGAGATCCCGGCGGCCCAACCCTTCCTCCGGCACCCCGCCCAGCAGCCGCTCCACCTCCTGCAGGCTCAGCGTGTGCGGCAACTTCTGCCACAAGCGCGGCGTTTCAATAAACGCGGTCGGGCTGCGGGCGATCACCTGCTGGCCTTCGAGGAATTTGAAGAACCCCTTCAGCGCGGCCAGCTTGCGCGCCATCGTCGCCGGGCTGCGCGTGGCGCGAAGCGACTGAAGAAACTCGCGCACGTGGACCGGCTGCACCTGCCTCCACGAACCGAGGCGCCGCTGGCGCGAGAAGGCCTCAAAGAGTGCCAAATCCAGCGCGTAACTGGCACGGGTCGTCGGGCTGAGGCCCCGCTCCAGCTGAAGGTACGCAAGGTACTCCTGGATATGTCTGTTCACGGCGCAGACTCCTGCGCTTTAAGGTGATCTTGGACGTCGCGCCAAAAGAACTCGCGCTGAATCTGGCGCGTCTGAGACTCCAAGATGCGCCCGATCACGTTCGCCGAGCCGGTGTGAAAGCTCGGGCTGTGGAGCTGCCGATGGATCTTGGCCCGCTCCTCGATCAACGGATCCAGCCGCACCGCGATGTCATCGGCGAGGAGCTCTTTCATGGTGTGCAGTTCGGCCAGCGCTTCTTCGGATGCCCGCTTCAAGCGCTTGGGGTTCGGCGTGCTGCCCTGCACCGCCTCGATCAGTTCGTCGTTCCAGTAATCGAACATCAGAGAGTGCTTCCGATAGCGGTCCAACGGCGTCATCGCCCGGCTGTAATCCTGAAAGGTGATGATCGGCGTGGGGGGCTTGGGGGCCTGTGTGGGTTTACGCGTGAACTTCCTCTGGAGCGACTCGCAGCCCGTTAACCCAGCAGTAAGCAGTAAGCAATAAGCAGTAAGCACGGTGATGATAATTTTCCGACTGCCGATTGCCAAGTGCCTACTGCTGGTGGATAAGTTTCTTGAACTGTGTTTCATCGATGATCTTCACTCCCAGCTTCTTGGCTTTTGCAAACTTCGAGCCCGGCGCAGCTCCGGCAACCAGGTACGTCGTCAGTGGGCTGACGCTCGAGGACGCCTGGCCTCCCCGTTGCCGCACAAGCGCTTCGGCTTGAGAGCGGCTCAGCTCCGACAGCTCCCCGGTGAACACAAAGGTCATCTTCGCCAGCGGCTGCGGGCCTCGGCGGCGCTCTTCCGTCATCTTCAGCCCTGCCGCCACGAGCTTCCTGATCAAGGCGCGTGTCTGCGGTTGACGGAAGACCTGGGTCACGGTGTCCGCTACCACCGGCCCCACCCCGGGCACCCCATCCAGTTGGGAGCGGTCGGCCTCCATCAAGGCGTCCATCGACCCAAACGCTTCGGCCAAGTCGATCGCCGCCTTCTCGCCCACATGGCGGATGCCGAGCCCGTACAACAGACGGGCCAGTCCCCGTGTTTGGCTTGCGCGAATCGCCTCGAGCAGGTTCTCCGCTTTTTTCTCCGCAACGAGCGGCAGCTTCAGCAGGTCCTCTTTGGTGAGCCGATACAGATCCGCCACATCGCGGATGACCTGCTGGCTGACAAGCTGTTCCACGATGACGCCGCCCACACCCTCAATGTCCATGGCCTCGCGGCTGCCGAAATGCAGCACTGCACGGGCCAGCTGCGCCGGACAGGACGGACTGATGCACCGGTAGGCCACCTCGGCTTCCTTTTCTTTCGCAATCGTTCCGCCGCATTCGGGGCATGTGGTTGGCGGTCTGATGGCCCGCTCCTTGCCGGTCCTGCGGTTTTTGATGACGCTCACCACCTGGGGGATCACTTCACCGGCCCGCTGGATCACCACCCAGTCGCCGCGTTTGACGCCGAGCCGCTCGACCTCCTCGTAGTTGTGGAGCGTCGCGCTGGAGATGGTGACGCCCCCGCAGAAGACCGGCTTGAGTTTGGCGACCGGCGTCACGGTGCCTGTCCTGCCCACCGAATGAAGCACGTCCAAGACCTGGGTCGTGGCCTGTTGGGCCGGGAACTTGTAGGCGATGGCCCAGCGGGGAGACCGCATGGTCGTGCCCAGGCGATCCTGAAACGCGAGCTCGTTGACTTTGATGACCACGCCATCCGCCTCGTAGTTCAATCGCTCCCGAAGCGCTTCCAACCGGCGGCAGGAGTGGCGCACCGCATCGAATGACTCACAACGGATGGCGTGCTCATTCACCGGCAGCCCGAGTCGCCGGCAGGCTTGAAGGAACTCCCAGTGGGTGGCAAACCGCACGCCCTCCACCGCCCCGTACGAATGGGTGAAGAACCGGAGGGGCCGTGTGGCCGTGACGGAGGGGTCTTTCTGCCGAAGGCTGCCGGCGGCCGCGTTGCGGGGATTCACGAACGTCTCCTCGCCCTGGCGGCTTGCGCGCGCATTGTACCGCTCAAAATCGCGAATCGTCATATACACTTCCCCGCGCACCTCAAACCGGCGGGGGCACTCGCCCTGCAGCCGCAGCGGAATGGCCCGGATCGTCCGCGCATTGGTGGTCACATCTTCGCCGGTGACTCCATCCCCACGGGTCGCCGCCTGGATGAGTTGCCCGCGCTCATAGCTCAGGGCCAGCCCGACGCCGTCAATCTTCAACTCAACGGTGTAGGTGGGTGTCAGGCGCGGGAGCCCTTTCGCCACCCGCTGCTGCCAGGCGAGCAGCTCGTCCTCGTTGAAGGCGTTGTCAAGCGAGAGCATCGGGGTGGCGTGGCGGAGGGGACGAAAGGCCTCATCCGGAATGCCTCCGACCCGTTGGGTGGGAGAATCCGGCGTGACCAGCTGCGGCGCCTGGGCTTCCAGCGACTGCAGCTCGCGTAACAGGCGGTCGTATGCCGCATCGGAGATTGCAGGCTGGTTGGCGACGTAATATTGATAGTCATGATGGCGGATGAGCTTCCGCAACCGTTCGATCCGGTGGGCCAAAGAGGACGTCATCCCAGTCGACCCTACCGGCCGAGCGCCAATCGCTCGGCGAGCAACGCGGGCAGACCCGCCTGCCGGATTTTCTGTTGCGCTGCCGCGACGTCGTAGGGCACGCGATGGACGCTCGCCCGCTTCGCGTCCGTATCGATCACCGCCACGCTGGCGCGGGCATCCCCGTCGCGGGGCTGGCCCACGCTGCCGGGATTCAGCAGATACCGCCGGGATTGGGCATCATCGACAAACGCGACCTGCTCGAGATCATTGGGCGCCGTCAGCACGCGCAGGACGCGGCGCTGCGCCCGATCATACTCCAGGAAGCACGGCAGATGGGTATGGCCGGCCGCGCAGATGAGCGTCCGGCAGAGGGTCAGGGCGTCCACCGCCTGGCCGATATCGACCAGATACTCGAAACGCTCGGGATGCTTGAGCGTCGCATGCACCAAGGTGACGGGACCGGTGGTGTCGGTGAGCGGCAACCGGCGCAGGACATCCAACTCGGTGATGCTCAGCCGATCGCGCGTCCACAGAATCGCCGCCTGGGCGGCCTCGTGAAACCAGTTGAGATCCAGCTTGCCGATGCACGCCTGCTCGTGGTTGCCGGCGACGATCACCGCGTCAAGCGCGCGCAGCCGATGCAGGCACGCCGCCGGCTCGGCTCCATAGCCCACCACATCGCCGAGACAGAGGTAGCGATCGATGCGATAGGACGACAGCATGGCGAGCACCGCGGTGAGGGCTTCGAGGTTCCCGTGCACATCGGACAAGACGGCATACCGCATGCTCGTTGCGTGCGCCACTCCAGCGTCGGCGCAGGCGGCCCCTCAGTAATACCGAATTTCAAATTCGTCGAAGGTGTCGGAGGCGCCGCTCCAGGATATCTCCGCCTCTTTGATGAAGTTCTTCATGGCGCTGGTCTGGATCGCATCGAGGAACTGCTGGAGCGCTGGCTCTTCGGCTTCCGCCACCAGCTCCACCCGGCCGTCGCGCAGGTTCTTCACCCACCCCAGCACGCCGAAGCGGTGCGCCGTCTCCTCGGCGGTGACCCGAAACCCGACACCCTGGATGCGTCCCGAGTAGAACACATGGACCCGTTTTTTCATGCTCGACCGTGCAGAGACTTTCACCGGTTAACCTCAAAACCTATCGGGGAGGTGGGATTTGTGGTTCGACTCGCTCCGCTCGCTCACCACAATCCTGAGCGAGGCCACAGGCCGAGTCGAAGGATTGAACCCACGACCTTCTGGTCCCGAAACCGTCCAGAGATTTTCACCCTGGTTTATCTGCTTTCGTATCTGTTGTCCTCAAAATAGGTTAAAACCAAATCTCGTTCATG
>CAYJWN010000012.1:15177-29402 GCA_964373835.1 uncultured Planctomycetales bacterium | reverse complement strand
AGCGCATCCTCTCCGGGGCGTGCGATGAGCGTCCGGAAGAGGCGTTCTACATGATCGGCGCATTATCAGAACAATGACCATAACCAGGTACCAGGTACCGATGCGGCGCATCGGTACCTGGTACCGGTTTACCGAGGGGAGGTGAGTGATGGCCACGCGGCGTCTTGGTGAAATCCTGCTCGAGAAGAAGCTCATCAGCCCGCAGGCGCTTGAACACGCGCTGCTCGAACAGAAAAAGCGCGGCGAGCTGCTCGGGCGCACGCTGATCCGATTGGGCTACATCAGCGAGCGCCAGCTGCTGGAGGGGCTGGCGGACCATCTTCAGATTCCTATCGTCAACCTCAAGCAGTTCTCCGTTGACCATCAGGCGCTTAAGCGGGTGCCGGTGCGGTTCGCCTGGCACTACCGGTGCATGCCGCTGCGCCTCTCCGGCAAGGTGGTGACGCTGGCGATGTCCGATCCGCTGCAGGTGCGGCCCGTCGACGACCTCAAGGTCCACTACGGCTTAGAGGCGGACATTGTGCTGTCGAGTGAAGCGGAGATCCAGGAGGCGATCCAGCGCTACTACGGCGTCGGCGCCGATACCGTGGGGGAAATTCTGGACGCGGCGCCGCACAACGGCGGCGCCCCGGTTCCCGTGGCGGTCGAGGATCAGACCACCGACATCGAGCGGATGGCGGGGGACGCCTCGGTGATCCGGTTGGTGAACCAGCTCCTGCTGGAAGCGTACCGGGCGCGGGCGTCGGACGTGCACATCGAGCCGTTCCGCGATGAGCTGCAGATCCGCTACCGCATCGACGGCGTCCTCTACGACGTGCCGGTGCCCGATGAGCTCCGCCGGTTCCACCAGGCGATCATCTCGCGCGTCAAGATCATGTCCGGGCTGGATATCGTCGAGAAACGGCTGCCGCAGGACGGGCGCATCAAGGTGACGGTGGGCTCCGAAGAGCTGGAACTGCGCGTCTCCATCATGCCGTCGCTCTACGGGGAGAACGTCGTGCTGCGGTTGCTGCCGATCAAGATGCTCTTCGAGCTGGACAAGCTGGGCATGCTGCCGGATGAGCTCAAGACGCTGGAGCAGCTGATCGCCAAGCCGCACGGAGTCATCTTCGTGACCGGGCCGACGGGATCCGGCAAGACGACGACGCTCTACGCGTGCCTGTCACGCTTGAACACGCCGGATCGGAAGATCATCACCATCGAGAACCCCATCGAGTATGAGCTCAAAGGGCTCACCCAGATTCCGGTGGCGCCGAAGCTGGGCTTCACCTTCATGGAGGGGCTGCGGAGCATGCTGCGCCACGATCCGGATGTGATGATGGTGGGCGAGGTGCGCGACCAGGAGTCGGCGGACATCACGATCCGGATGGCGCTGACCGGGCACCTGGTATTTTCGACGCTGCACACCAATGATGCGGCGGGCAGCGTGACCCGCCTGCTCGATATGGGGATCGAGCCGTATCTCGTGTCCTCGACGATCCTGGCCTTCATCGCGCAGCGGCTGGTGCGCGTCATCTGCCCCGACTGCAAGGTGGTGGATCAGGAACCGCTGGTGATCCAGACCCCGAAGCACGAGAAGATCCCGCCGACCATCTATAAAGGCAAAGGGTGCGAGGCCTGCCGGATGAGCGGCTACCGGGGCCGCATCGGCATCTATGAAATTCTGGTCATGGATCAGGAGGTCCGGCAGCTCGTCATGCAGAAGGCGCCGGCAGAGACGATCAAGCAGCAGCTGTTGGCGAAACGATGGAAGACCATGCGCCAGGATGGCTGGCAGCGCGTCGCAATGGGCCAGACGACACCCGAAGAGGTCCTGCGCGTGACCATGGACGATTGAAACGGACAGAAGTCAGATGTCAGACGTCAGAAGTCAGAACAAGCGTATCGGAAAATCTGGCTTCTGTTTTCTGACTTCTGACCTCTGAGCGAATCATGCCGACATATACGTACCAGGCGAAACAAGGTCCCACGCAGGTCGTCGAAGGCACGATCCAGGCGACGAGCCAGGACGAGGTGGTTAGCCGGCTGCTGAGCCAAGGGCTGGTGCCGATGGCGATCCTCATTACGGCGGAACATCTCGATGAGCATCCGGAACGCACAAGGCGCCTTCGCATGAGCGGGAAGGAGCGCCGGATGTTCACGCGCCAGCTCACGAGCCTGTTGCGGGCGAAGGTGGAGCTGGTGCCCGCCGTCACCATCTTGAAGGATCAGAGCCCGTCGCGCGCGGTGCGGCTTCTCCTTGATGACCTGGAACAGCAGATGCGGGAAGGTCACCCATTTTCCGAAGCGGTCGCCAGGCATCCGCGCGTCTTTTCCACGCTGTTTCTGTCGGCGATCCGCGCGGGAGAGGCGGCGGGAAAGCTCGACGACGTCCTGCTGAAGCTCGTGGAGTTTGACGAGCAGCAGGAGCAGCTTGAAAGCCGCCTGAAAGGGGCGCTGGCATACCCCATCCTCCTCCTCTTGGTTGGCGTGGGCTGTTTGGGCTTCTTCATCTGGATCGTGGTCCCGCGCATGGCGGGGCTCTTCGCTCAACTAGGAGGCGCTTTGCCTTGGCCGACACGGATGCTGATCTCAGTCAGCGAGGGATTGTCACGCGACTGGCCGTGGGCGCTGGTCGCGATCGTCAGCGGCGGCCTGTTCCTGCAACGGGCCAGACGTCTGCCCATCGTCGTCGCGCTGGCCGAACGTGTCTTGAAGCGCCTGCCGTTGACGCGCGATCTGTTGGAAGCTCGTCAGGTCGGCCGGTTCACCCGCACCCTGCAGCTGTTGCTGCACAGCGGCCTGCCGGTGTTTCAGGCGATGGACGCGGCGCGTCCGACACTGGGCAGCGCGGCGATGGAAGCGCGCATGCAAAAGGCGCAGGAGCAGGTCAAGCGCGGCGAGTCGATCGCCGACAGTCTTCGGGCAGCCCGGTGTTTTCCGCCGCTCGTGACCCACATGATCGCTGTGGGGGAGTCGGCGGGCACCCTGGTCGATGTGCTGGATGAGATGGCCTCCTATTATGAGCGGCTCCTGGATGAGACGCTGCGCATCGCCACCGCGCTTGTCGAGCCGCTGATGATCGTGGTCATGGGGGTGTTGGTTGGATTCTGCGTGCTGGCGATGGTGCTGCCGGTGTTTCAAATGACCCAACTCGTCCGATGAGAAAAAGCGCTCAAGGCTCAAGGCTCAAGGCTCAAGGCAGCGGCTCTCGCCTTCAGCCTTCAGCCTTCAGCCTTCAGCGAGGCTTCTCGTTGATTGAGCTGCTGATGGCCTCCGTGGTGGCGGCTGCAGCCGCCGCGCTGCTGGTCGGCGGGCTCGTTGCGGCGAATCGAAGCGCGGGTCTTCGCATTGAGCAAGCACTCTCGACGCAATTGCTTGCGAACCAACTCGCGCTGCTGGGTGACCAGATTGCAGACGACACGCCTACACAGGGGGCATTCCCTGAGCCGCTTGGAACATTTAGCTGGTCTCTCGAATATGCGGATGCGTCACCGGACCCCTTAACCCACGTCACGTTGGCTGTTGCCCATGACGGCCACGAAGCCCATGTGGTTACGTATCGCCGCCTTGCAGAACAGTAAGCAGTTCGGCTGCTCAAGGCTCCAGGCTCCAGGCTCTAGGCAAGAACGGTTCTGGCCTACAGCCTACAGCCTACAGCCTACAGCGTATTTGGAGGGGATGACACTCGTCGAGCTCCTGCTGGCCATTACGCTGTTCTCATCCCTGATGGCGACCGTCGGCGGCCTGCTCCAGTCAGGGTTGCAAGCCCAGGCGAAGTGGGGGCAGGCGGTCGAGCCGTACCAACAGATGGAGCGGGCGCTGAACCGCATGGAGCAGGATCTGGAAGCGATGCAGCCCTTCTTTGGCGTGCCGGTTACTGGCGCGGAGTCTCAAGTGGAGTTTGCGCGGGTCGATACGCGATCCATCAACGAGGCGGCTCCAAGTCCGGAGTGGCTGCGGGTGCGTTATCGCGTGAGCACGGACGGCCAAGAGCGCGCGTTGATCCGCGAGGAGTTTCTGTGGCGTCAGGCAGGACTACCGGAGGAGCCGTTCCAGCGTGAAACGCTGATGCGTTTGAGCGACGGTGAATTTGCGTTTGGCCGTCTAGACGCGCAGAAACAACTGATCTGGGAGAGCGAGTGGGATGGGACGAAAGACGGGCTTCCGCGGCTTGTGCGATTCACCTGTACCTTGCCCGCCATCGGTGGTCAGCCCACGCTTCACCTGAGTCGAGTGATTCGCAGTCCATCCGGCAACTTGCCAGTGGTGGAACAGCCATGAAGCGTTGCATTTGGCTCAAGGCTCAAGGCTCAAGGCTCAAGGGAGCGACCCCTACCTTCAGCCTTCAGCCTTCAGCCTTCAGCGGACAATCTCTGGTCATTGTGTTATGGGTCATGGGGATCGTCAGTGTCGCGATCGGGGCGCTGGCAGTGCGCTCAACCCACGAGCTCCGCCTGGGACGCATCCCTCTCGCATCGCTCCAGCGCAAGGCGATCGCGCAGGCTGCCGTCCAGCAGGCGATCGTCATGATGCAGCGCGACGACCCTGCCGTGGATCACCTGAATGAAACCTGGGCAACTGGCGTCGACGGAGAAACCGAGACACAGCTCCTCCTTGAGGTTCCGCTTGGCGAGGGCGCATTTTCTGTGGGCGTCATGAGTCAGGAGGAGTTTCTAGTTGGCTTGGTGGATGAAGAGCGCAAGCTCAACCTGAACGTCGCCACCCCTGAGCATCTACAACGGTTGCTTGAACTCATCGGCGGAGGTGACGTCGATGCCCAGGCGATCGCCGAGGCCATCGGCGACTGGCGCGATGAACCCGGCGGTGCATTTTGCGCCGGGGCCTCACCAGCGTGCCACAACGGCCACTTGGAGACCGTTGATGAGCTGCGGCTGCTGCCGGGAATGACGCCTGCGCTGTTTGCAGCCCTTGAGCCCCATGTGACTGTCTATGGCAATGAGACCGTCAATGCGAACACCGCTTCCGCCACCGTGCTCGACGCGCTGGGCTTTGCTGGCGAACAGTTCGTCGCGCAGCGCGAGCAGGCCAAGCAGCCGTTCAGCGAGGACAACCCACCACCGCTCGGTTTGGGATATGCCTCGACCGTCTTCACGGTGCCGGTCGAAGCGACGCATCGCGACATTCCCGGCTCCATCCGTCTCGATGCGGTGATCGACCGCAATAGGTGCGCTCCTGCGCCACCGGAGGGTGCGCGCTGCGTGATCGCCTGGCGGCCCCGCTGATCGTTCGTTTCATCTTGACATGCTTTAACCCGCTCGCCTACAATACGTTGTCAGGAGCGTGTGGGAGCGCTTCCGTGAGACCCGCTACAACGGGGTGAATGAGTTATTACAAACTGCTGGGGCTGGAACGCGAGCCGTTTTCCACCAGCCCTGATCCGCACTTTCTCTTCCTCTCCGCGGCGCACCGCGCCGCCCTCTACCGGTTGCGCATCGCCGTTCGCCTGCAGCGGGGACTCTCGCTCGTGCTGGGCGATGTCGGCACCGGCAAGACCACCCTCAGCCGCCGCCTCGCCCAGTTGTTGCCCGACGACGGGCCGATCGATCCGCACGTCATCCTGAACCCGTACTTCGAATCGGATCAACAGTTTCTGGCCACCCTGATGGAGACCTTCCATCTGGAGGTGCCGACGCCGCTGCCGCCCCTGCGCGTCATGCTCTCCGCCATCGAGCGCTTCCTATTTACGCGCGGGATGGAGGAAGGGCGGACCGTCACCCTCCTCATCGATGAGGCCCAGCAGCTCTCCCCCTCTAATCTTGAACTCCTGCGCGCCCTGCTCAATTACGAGACGCACGATACGAAGCTGCTCCAGCTGATCCTCATGGCGCAGCTTGAGTGGCAGCCGGCGCTGCGGGCGATCCGCAACCTGTGGGACCGCATCAGCTTGAAGTACGTCCTCAACCCGCTCGATGAACGCGAGACGAGGGAGCTGATCCTCTTTCGCCTGAAACAGGCGGGCTTCGAGGATCGGGAGCCGCTGTTCGCCGACGAGGCCGTTCGCGAGATCTACTACGCGACGCAAGGGTATCCCCGCCGCATCGCGCTGCTCTGCCACGATGCGCTCGAGCGACTCGTGATGGAGCACCAGCCGGTGGTGACCGCTTCGCTCATCCGCGCGCTCATCGGCAAGGAGCGGGAGATCCACGCAGCGCAAGTACCTGTATAGAAAGTCAAAACTCAAAAGGAAAGTCAAAACCACAAGTCAAAAGTTAAAACCAAAAACCAGAACTTCCCGTGAGACACTTTTGAATTTTGGGTTGTGGTTTTACCTTTTGACTTTTTACTTTTGACTTGGACAGTGGATATGCCATCGCAAAAGCCGACGCCAGAGGAGAAGTTGTTCGCGGTGATCCAGGGGGCGAAAGCCTCCCCGCTCCGCACCCGGGCCCAAGCCCTGTCGTTGGCGAGCCTCGGCGGATGGCTCGCGGCGCTCATTGGACCGCTCGATCTGCCGAGGGTGAACCGGGCGCTGACGGTGGTGATGATGGTGATGGGCGTCGGCGCCTTGAGCCCCTTCGTGATGCGGCCGCGCGTGGACCGGCTCCTCAGCCGCGTCGAGGAGCGGGCGGTGCCCGCGGTGGCAGCGCCCTTGGAAGGCCTGCGGCCGCTCGAGGAGTACCTGCCGCGCATCGTTGAGCAGGATCCATTTCGCGTCGGGCGCGCTCCATCGTCGATGAGCGCACCGGATGTGACGCCGGGGTCCCTGGCGTCCGATCCAAGACAGCTGGTGTCCGGCTTACGCCTGGTGGGGATCTCGTGGGGCGAGGAGCCCACCGCCATGATTGAGCAGAATCAGCAGACGTTTTTTCTCAAAGTCGGCGATCCCATCGCCGGCTTCACCGTAAAGGACATTCACCAGGACCGCGTGATTCTCCGGATGGGGGAGCAGGACGTGGAGCTCTTTTAATGAAGCCTAGTGGCTCAGCGGCTCAGTGGCTCAGTGGCAAGGTGACGAAATGGCACAATATTCTTCGGCCACTGGGTCGCCTCCTCATGGGGTCACTGTTTATTAGCCACTTAGCCACTTTGCCACTCAGCCACTTGGTGGCGGCGGAAGCCGCACCGTCCGTCGCGGCGCCGTCCGGCGCGACGCTCCTGACCGGGCAGCAGGCGCTGGATGAGACGGTCTTTCCTGGGCTGGCCAACAAGGTGTCGCTGGATCTGCGCGGGATGGATGTCGTGGAGGTCTTGAAGTTCCTGGCAGGGAAGGGGAACTTCAACATCGTCGCCGGCGCCGACGTGCAGGGGCGGGCCACCCTCACGCTGACCGATGTGACGGTGCGCGACGCCCTCGATATCATCCTGGTGAGCAACAGCCTGGCCATTGAGCGGCGCGGCACCATCCTCTACGTCATGTCGGGCCAGACCTATGAGCAGCTCTACGGCCACCGCTACGGCGATCCGCGCCAGAGCCTCGTGCTCCAGTTGAAGTACGCGGATCCCGCCCAGGTGAGCACGCTCCTGGGCAACATGAAGTCCAGCGTCGGCCGCATCATCGTCGATGAAACCACCGCGACGGTGGCGATGCTCGATACGCCCGGCGTCCTGGCGCAGATGCAGGCGCTCATCGCCAACGTCGATTTGCCGACGGTGCAGCGCCAACTGCCGCTTGAAACCCGCGTCATCCCGCTGCTGTTCGCGGACGCCGAGAAGGTCAAGCCCGAGATCGACGCCGCCCTGACGCCCAACGTCGGGCAGCTGCGCCTCGATAAGCGGTCCAACGCGCTGATTGTCAGCGACGTGCCCGCCCGCCTGCCCCAGATCGAGCAGCTCATCAAGGCGTTTGATGCCCGTAACCGGCAGGTCTACATCGAATCGACGATCGTTTCGGTGACGCTGAACGACAACTTCGACACGGGCATTGCGTGGAACTGGGTGTCTGAGAGCAAGAACTTTCCCGATGTCACCATTACCAATTCGCTCCCCATCGCGAGCGACGCGACCAACGCCCTGAAGCTGGTGGTTGGGACGGTGGCTGAGAACGATGTGACCGCCACCCTCAACCTCCTGAAGACGTTCGGCGACACGAAAGTTCTCTCCAGCCCCCACATCGCCGTCATGAACAACCAGGACGCCAGGATCTTGGTGGGCCGCCGCGAGGCCTATGTCACCTCGACGACCACGCAGGCCCAGTCCACCGCGACGACGGCGGAAACGATCCAGTTTATTGATGTGGGGGTCAAGCTCTATGTCACCCCGACCATCAACGAGGGCGAGTACATCCAGTTGAAGATCCGTCCGGAAGTCAGTTCGGTCGCTTCGACGCTCAAGACCTCGACGGGCAACACGATTCCGATTGTGGAGACGACCGAAGCGGAGACGCGGGTCATGGTGAAAAACGGCACGACGGTCATCATCGGCGGGCTCATGAAGGATACGATCACCAAAAGCCGCCAGTCGATCCCCGTCCTCAGCGACATCCCTATCTTCGGCGCCCTGTTTCGCAATGCGTCGGACCGCATCCAAAAGACGGAGTTGGTCATCCTGATGACCCCGCGGATCATTTCCGGCGAGGAGTTCGTCACGCCCATCGCGTCGACGGCCCGGGTCGACTGGCCCTCCGCTCCTCCCGCCCGATGACGCACCGAGCCGGAGCAGCTCTGTTGCTGACGCTGGGTCTCCTCTTCGTTGCGATCACCGTCGGTGCAGGGGGCTGGTGGGTCATGCGACTGCGCGAAGAGCAGCGCGCCACGACGAAGCGCTTGCAGGAGACGGCGGCCCAGCTTGAGACCAAGGGCGCGTCGCTGTCGATGCTTGAGGAGGAACATCACCGAGTCTCCGACGAGTATGACACGCTCAAGGCCCGCTGGGCCGAGACCGATCAGGCGCTGCAGCAGCTCACTCAGAGCTCCGCCCAGATGAGGACGGAGTTGGCCACGCTCTCCAATGAACGGGCCAGCCTCCAGCACAAGGTGGAGGAGGCCGCTGACAAGCAGCAGGCGCTCCACAAGCAGTTCGCCTCGCTTCGTGAAAAGGTCATGGAGGAAGCAGCAAGTCGGGCAGCAGCCGAAGCCGAGCTCGCTCAGGTCGCCAGCAGCTCGCTCACGCTCGCTGAAGCCGAGCAGCTGTCCGAGGCGTTTGCTCGCCAGCGGCAGGAGGCCGCAAGGCTTACAGAACGAATGGACGCCATGTCACACGAGGTGGAACAGATGGCGTTCATGTCTTCCCCTGAGTCTGATGTGCCAGCAGCAGGAGGGGACACTCACCAACAAGCCCTGCGGTATCGCCAACTGGGAGAGCTGCATCTGGCGCACTACCAATACCCCAAGGCCGCCGAGGCCTTCGAGCGTTCGCTGAGGCATGAGGATCATCCGATGGTGCACGCCAAGCTCGCCTTCATCTATAGCCGCTTCATCCCGAACCAGCAGAAATGGGCGCACCACGCCGCCCATGCCCCGCCGGGCTATCCCGCCCAACTGGCGCTGGAGAGCACCGCCAGCGTCCAAGGGCTGCCCCGCAGCAGCTCGAAACTCCTCTGGCGCTGGCTTACTGAGTGAATAAACCGGTACCAGGTACCGCAACGGTAGACCGGTACCTGGTACCGAATGGATCTGAGGCCTGACACCGGGTTCCGAGGAAAACAGAACCGTCCCCCTTGTTTCCGGCGCCTCCTCCAAGGCTGGCTCAGCGGCCGGTAGGCGGATCTCGCCGCTCAGGCGCTCGAGCCGTTCCGCCGGTGCCCTTGACGTGGTGTGGCCGATGAGGTATCCGTTAAAGCAGACCATGGAAACGCGCAGCGTGTCACGACCTCTGGTGCTGGCCGCAGCGGCCAGCCTGTTCTGCGTCACGGCTCCGTCGGGGTGGACGGCCACCATCCGCCTGAAGGACAAGACGACGGTCAAGGGCAAAGTCGTGCGCGTGAGCGACGACGGCGTCCTGGTGAGCCTGCCCCGCGCTTCCATCGAATCGATCAACGGCAAGCCGCTCCCGCCGGCGCTGGTGGAGGGCGCGGCCGCCCCGCCGTTTCAGGTCCGCGACATCCAGGGCAACCCCCAGGCGCTGCCCGCCCCGGCCAATATGAACGGCGGACCGGGGGGTGCGGCTCAGGGCCGGGTGACGGTGCTGCACTTCTGGGTGAGTTGGTGCCCCCACTGCGGCTCGGACGCCCACAAGATCGAAGCGCTCTACACCCAGTTTCGGGCGCATTCCAAGGTCGCGATCGTGACGGTGAGCCTCGATGAGCAGCGCGAGGCGCTGGATCGGTTCGTCAAAGACCGCCACGTGACCTACCCGGTCATCGATGCCGCCGAGCAGGCCAAGGCCCCCGGCGGGGTGGACCTGGCCGAGCTGTATCACGTCAACGGCTTTCCTGTGACGTATCTGATTGATGCGCAGGGGATTATCAAGCGCAAGATCCACGGCTCCTTCGTCGAGACAGGCGTCGATCTGGCCAGCGAACTGCAGAAGCAGCTCTAGGAGTAAACGGAAGAGACAGGCGTCCCATTGATAAGACGACGGCACGGTATCACACCGATCTCTCCGACGGCGTGTCACCTATGTCTGGGAACAGGCTACAAAAAATTAACAAAAAATTACCATTAGGCTTGACGTAAGCGCTTGGCGTGAGGTAAGGTTAAAGTGACAATTTAACGCACGTGCAACACTCCCGATAAAGCCACACCCGCGGAGGCGGCGCGCAGCGCGTGTCGCCGACGTCCCGAGCGATGAGCGAGGGGGAGTAATCCGGGGCCGGAAAGCTACGGGTCCTACAGAAGGACCGCCGAGCTGCCGAAGAGGTCCATGACGGCAGTTAAGCTTACGGCGCTCCGATCGGGGCGCCGTTTTCGGTTGTAGGATCGCCGGGTTGCCGAAGAGACGGAAGGAGGACGGATGTCGTCTTGTTCGGTGGCTCGGCGTTTTTTGGGTTGACGCACGATTGGCGAGAGGAGATGTTCCGAACGCCCTCAGCTCTTCTGAATACGACACACCTCCCTGAGTGGCTGGGGTGGCTGCGCGATCGCCTCGCCGGCCTCCTCACGTTCCCCGCCGCATGCCCCATCCCCGTGAGGGCCCGCCGATGAGCGCGTGGCGTCGGCTCAAGGCCGGTGTCAGGCACTTTTTTTGGAAAAAGTGCCTGACACCTTTTTTTGACGCCGGGGTCGCGCGCCTCCCGCTTCGCTTCCTGAGCCATCGCGCCGTCCGGTATGCGGGATTGGGGCTGCTGATAGGCGGGGCGCTCTACGCGCTCGGGCGGGCCGTGATCGCCGCGACACCAAATGAGAGTCTCGACCACACTGAGGCCCGCGTCGTGTGGGCGGAAACAGGCACCCCGCTCGTCACCCAGCAGAAGGTGCGCGATAGTGCTTGGAGCGCACTCGGCTCAGGGCCGACGCTGGCGGCGGGCCCGACCGAAATCCTCCATGTGGTGCACCGCGCGCACCTGAAGCGCAACGAGGAGTACGTCGCCATTCAGCATGTCTCAACGACCGTTCGGGTCGCGCTGTTTCGCTTCGGCGCCAGCGGATGGAGCCAGCTGATCGAAGTGGACGGCGTGACGTCCAACAACGCGGAACGCTTCTTCCGCGTCTTTGATCTGGAGATCGAGCAGAGCACCGGCCGCGTGGTCCTGGCGGCCAGCAAAGGGGCGAATACCGTGTACTACTGGGTGTGGGACCCAGCGGCCAACGGCGGCGCGGGGGGATTTGTCAACCCCGGCGGGGCGAGCGGGGCGTCGACCACTGTGGCGTTCGCCGCCAGCGCGAGAGTCCGGTGGGTGGAGCTGGAGCCCCGCCCGAGCTCCAACGAACTGCTCCTGGCCGCCAGCGACAACACCGCGTCAACGGTGCTCGAAACAAGTTACTGGACCGGCACCTGGGGTTCAGTGAGCACCCCGTCGACGGCGTGCGCGAGTAGCGGCGTTCAACTGCGGATGTTCGACATCGCGTTCGAGCAGCAAAGCGGCGATGCGTTACTCGTCTATCCTGCCCAGAGCTCCGGCACCCTTCGGTATCGCACCATCACCCGCAGCGCAGGGACGAGCTGGAGCAGCGAGCTTTCCATGGGGACGCTCATCACGACCGGCGTCAATAAGTTCATCGAGCTCTCCAGCGAGCCTGGCACCGACCGCATCGCCCTGGGAACCTTCGGAGCGCCAACGCCTGCCGAGATGTACGCAGGGCTGTGGAGTGGAAGCGCCTGGCTGAATGCCACCACGGGGGGCTCGGGAGTGCCTGATCTGAAGACGATCGACTCAAACGTCATGACGAACGCGGAGGCGGATGAGGGGATTTTCCCGCTCAGCGTCGGATGGGCCGGGGCGGGCCGGGCGCTCCTCGTCTATGGCGGCTCGCCCGCTACCTCAAACTTCATCGATTACGCAGCGTGGACTGACGGCGCGGGATGGAGCGGCGGTCTCGAATCGCCGTTCCTCGGCGTGGCCACCGCTGGCCGAGAGAAGTCGTTCCAGTTGATACCATTCGTCAACAGCAATAACCTGCTGCTCCTGGCGTCGAATCTCCCCACCAACGCCGAAGCCTATCTCGTAGCGGCCGTCTATATCCCGGGGACGGGATGGGACACCAGCTCCGGCGTGCGCCTGAACAGCGCCAATATTCCGAACAAGGCCGGCTCCCAAGATCATCTGGGCCGGCCGTTTGACGGCTCGTTTAAATCGTATCAGCCGTGGCCCACGATCAGCAGCGCCGCGGACCAGCAGTTCGTCTACAACACCGCCAGCCCGCAAACGATCTCTGCTCTGACAATCACTGACAGCGCGGGGGTCATCGACGATACCCTCGACATCAGAATCCGCATCCCAAGCAGCCTTTCCTCCCTTGTGTGGAACTCCGCCTCGACCCAGGCGACGATCAGCGGAAGCGGCGCAAGCAAGATCTGTGGTGCAGATCCATGCACCGCGACGGTCAGTTTTGCTGACGCGAATAAGACGCTCGTCGTCCCGGTCATCACCGGATCTGATTTCGCCGCGGGCAATACAATCACGATAGCCGGGTTGCAGTTCACGGGCTTCACCGCAATCGGCTCGGGGCAGTTGGGGCTGGACGTCTGGGGCGATGCGACGGCGGAAGCCACCGATGCCAGGACGATCCAGGTGGTAGAGAGCGTGTCGGTAGGGAACGTCTTCTCACAGCCGGCGAACCAGTTCACACAGAGCGCGCCCTCGAGCGTGCCCCTGCTTCAGTTTACTGTGACAGCCACTGGCGGGCAGGTGAATGTCAAGCGGGTAAACATCGGAGCTGGCACGGGCGGTGGCATCGCGTGGGGGACGAACATCCAGAGCCTTGAGCTGACAGATGGGACGACGACCAAGACGAACACCTGCACACTGGCAGGCGGCGCCACCTGCGCGGATTTCACCACCATGACTGGATTCTCCGTGGCGGCCGATGGGACGAAGACCTACACGCTCCGGGGAACGTTTGCCAGCCTGACGCTTGGTCACACGCTCACGGTCAACCTTGCGAGCGGAGGCCTCGAGGCGGACGGGGCCGCGCCCCCGGCGGGTTCCGGGGTGACGGCACTTCAAACGGTGCCCGGCGCCGTGACGGTAGCCGTAGGCATCACGAAGACCCACACCTTCAATGGCTACACGGTGAGCCTGGCGCCTTCCGGGCCTTATATCGTCAACAACAATGTCACGATTAGTTGGGCCCCGGGCGGAAGCCCGCCATTAACAGGGACCGTGACGCTCCAGTATTCGACGAACGGATTTGCGGATGAGGGACAGAACGGGTTGATCAGCAGCACGGCCGCCGCCGTCGGCTCCAATCAAAACGGGACCTGCACCGCCCCACCCAACGGCGGCTGCTATGTCTGGCCGGTTGCGGATGCCATCGGCTCGACAGTCGGGGTTCGGGTCACCCATAACACGGAGACGACCGCGAAGGGACTGTCGCCCCAATTTGCGATCAAGGGGACGATCACGGCGATCAACAGCCCCACCGCGGCCAGCCGCTGGGCGGTGGGCACGAGCCAGGACATCGCCTGGACGAAGACCGGCACCTTCCCGAACCTGAAGCTGGAGTACTCCACTAACGCCTCCGCCGCCACTCCGACGTGGACGACGCTGACCAGCACCGCCACCGCCACCGGGGCCAATGGGGCCTGCACCCTCGGCGCGGCCAGCGGCTGCTACCGCTGGACGAACCTCCCGGATGCGATCTCCAGCGATGTGAAGGTCCGCTTGACCGGCTTCAGCGGGGCCGTCGCGGTCACCGACCCGGCGCTCTCGGCGACCTTCGCCATCATCGGGACGATCACGGCGA
>CAYJWN010000012.1:0-15077 GCA_964373835.1 uncultured Planctomycetales bacterium | reverse complement strand
CGAACCTGAAGCTGGAGTACTCCACTAACGCCTCCGCCGCCACTCCGACGTGGACGACGCTGACCAGCACCGCCACCGCCACCGGGGCCAATGGGGCCTGCACCCTCGGCGCGGCCAGCGGCTGCTACCGCTGGACGAACCTTCCGGATAGCCCCAGCGCGGATGTCCAGGTCAAGCTAACCGGGCTCAACGCCTCGGCGATCGCCGTGACCGATCCCGCATTGTCCGCGACCTTCGCCATCATCGGAACCCTTACACTGGGCAATTTCAGTCCGCAGGCGGGGAACGCCTTCACGACCACCGCAGATCCGCCGGCGCCGTTTGCGGTCATCAACAAGGAGCTCTTCAAGTTCAAGCTCACCGCGGCCGGAGAGCCGGTGGATCTGTCCGGCCTGACATTCTCCTGGAGCAGCGCGGGCGGCGGTGTTGTCGCGGCCGATGTGGCCAACGTCACCTTGATGGTCGGCGCATCGACCTACACGCCAAGCAGCCCGATCACGAACACGACGATGACGTTTGGAGCGATCAGCGTTCCAGTTGGGACTCAGGACTGCGTGCTCAAAGGCGATGTGGCCAGCCTGGTCCTTGGCGATTCGATGACGATCAGCAACTTCGCCACCAGCGCGCTCAGCGCGTCCACCGGATCGACTTCAGGGGTTCTCTTGACCTCGGTGGCCGGCGCGGTGAACGGCGGGCCGGTGGCCGCGGTGACGCACACCGCAAACGGCTACACGGTCAGCGTCTCCGGCGCCGGATACCCGACGCTCGATGCCGGCTCCTCGGCCACGATTACGTGGACCGCGGTCGGCAGTCCCACGATTGGCGGTAACGTCAAGCTCGAGTACTCCACGAATGGCGGCGGCACGTACAGCCTCGTCCAAGAAACGGAAGGCACGCCCAACGACGGAATCGTGGAGAACGACGGCAACTTCAGTTGGGCGGTTCCCGCGGCGGCTTTGTCCACGCAGGTTGAGATCCGGGTGACGCACGCTGTCGAGACAACAGCGAAAGGCGTCTCGTCGCAGTTCGCCGTCCGCGAGACCCTCGTCGCGGCTGAGCATCCGGCGGGGCAGGCCACAAACGCGTTCCCGACAGTGGTAGCACCCTTCGACAACCTGCTGCTGTATCGCTTTGCCCTGAGCGCCGCCAACGGCGCGGTGCAGGTGACGCAGATGGATCTCGCGCTGGCCGGTTCCCAGCAGCTCACCGACAGCGACTTCGAGAGCGTCGAGCTCATCAAGGATTTGGATGCGGACGGCATCGCGGATGCCGGCGAGCCGGTGGTGAGTGCCGGCACGGTGAGCCTGGCGGCCAGCCGCATGCGGCTTGGCACGGCGTTTACAATCAGCGGCACCGCCAGCTATCTCATCCGCGCAAGCCTGTCGGACATCGCTTCCGGCGACAGCCTGCCGATCAGCCTGACGATGGATTCGGCCAGCGTCCTGACGAGTGGTGCGACGTCCGGCGTCCCGGCCGGGCTGTCCGGCGGTCCGGTCAGCCTGGTGACGCACGCGAAGGCCGGCTACGCGGTGGCCCTCAAGGACCGGACGACCAACACCGTGCTGAGCGGGCCGTTTACGGTGCAAGCGAACAACGTGAAGATCACGTGGATTGACATCGGCAACGCGCCCATCGGCGGCACCGTGACGCTCGAGTACTCGACGAACGGCTTTGCCGATGAGTCGCAGACGATCATCATCAACGCCGCCACCCCGAATGACGGGACCGAGAACTGGACGATTCCGGATGCGGTGTCCGAGACGGTGGCGATCCGGATCACGCACACGACCGATCCGTTCGTGAAGGGCGTCTCGGGCGCGTTTGCAATCAAGGGCTCGCTCACACTCATCGCGCCGGTCGGCGGTGAGACCTGGTTGGTCGGGGACGCGACGCGAACAATCACGTGGGACAAGTTAGGCACATATCCCGCCGGCACGGACAACGTCATGCTGGAATACACCACGGACGGCACAGTGGCCAGCCCCGTGTGGACGATGATCCTGGCGTCGACGCCGAACGACGGCAGCGAGCCCTGGACGATCCCGGATGCGGTCAGCACGAAGGTCAAGGTCCGCATCACCCACCTGGCCGACTCCACGGTCCAGGACGTCTCAGGCGGGCTCTTCACGATCGCCGGGACCCTGGAGCTTGCCGCGCACAGCCAGGGCCAGGCGGAGAACGCCTTCACGACGATCCCCCAGGTCACAGGCAAGGAGTTGTTCCGCTTCCGGCTGAAGGCGGTCGGCGAGGTCGTCGATCTCAGCGGGATCAGGTTCACCTGGAGCGGCACCAACGTGGCGGCGGGAGAATTGCGCAACCTCACGCTCTCCCTCGGCCAGACGCCGGTCGGCGGAGCGGCGCAGATCACCGGGACCACCGGCGGGACGATCGCCTTCGGCGCCGTCAGCGTGCCGGTCGAGGCGCAGGCCGGGCCGCAGGAATTGGTGCTGAAGGGCGACGTGGTAGGCCTGGCGCTCAGCGATGCGCTGACAATCGGTCTGGACACGGCAGGGCTCCTCACGCCTCGCGGCGCCGACAGCAACGTAAATCTGGCGTCGGTAGGAGGGCTGAGCGGGGCGGTCAGCTCGGCGGTTCACACGGCCTCCGGCTACGGCGTCAGTCTTGACCCGCCCCAGGCGGTCTACAAGATCGGCGACACAGTCACGGTGAGCTGGATCAAGCTGGGCAGTCCCGGCGACTCGGTGCTGGTGGACTACCTCGTCGGCGGCACCGACCTGGGCAACTGCGGCGGGCAGCCCACGACGGCCACCTCCTGCACTTTTACGTTCCCCAACACGGCCGCCGCACGCGACGCGGCGGTCTTGCGCGTGCAAGACGCCAACAAGGCGATCAACCAAGGCTTCTCTCCGAACTTCACGGTCGCCGGGATGCTCGCGCTCGAGGAACCGGCCGCGCAGGCAGCCAATGCCTTCACGACGAGTCCGACCGTGACCGATGGTGAGCTGTTCCGCTTCCGGCTGCGGGCGACCGGCGAGGCGATGGACGTCACCGGGCTGACCGTTACGCTCTCCGGCGTCAGCGGCATCGATACCGCTGAGGTGAGCGCGCAGCTGCTCCGCGACGACGGCGCCACGCTGACGGCGGTGGGTGGCAGCGGCGCTGTGGCGATTGATCCCGCAACGGGCACCGGCACGATCAGCTTCGGCGGCGTCGTGACCGTGCCTGCAGGAGCGGCTGTTGACTTCGTGGTGCGCGCGACGGTGAACATGCTCGCGGTCAGCGATGCGATGACGCTGGGGCCGATGTCCGCCGCCGATCTGGGCAGTGTCGTCGGGGCCGACTCCCAAGCCGACCTTGTGGCGCTTGGCGCGGTGAGCGGCGCGACAATGACGACCGCTTCGCATCTTACCGCCGGCTACGACGTGACCCTTACGCCGGCCAAGACTACCTACAAGATTGGGGAAACCGTGACGGTCAGCTGGACGAAGGTGGGGACACCCGGAAATGCGGTGAATGTCGAGTATCTGGTGAATGGCGTTGCCAGCGGCACGTGCGGCAGCGCCGGCCAGACGTCACCGTCCTGCGCCTTCACGTTTCCGGCTGCCGCCACTGCTCCTGGCGTCGCCCAGTTGCGCGTTACTGACGCGTCGAATGCCGGCTACCTTGGGCTGTCCGCGCCGCTGACCATCGCCGGGACGCTGCAATTCGGCGCCCACAGTGCTGGGCCTGCGCCCGATGCGCTCACCGGCATACCGAGCGTCAGCAACAAGGCGCTCTACCAGTTTGCGCTGACAGCCACCGGCGAGGGCGTGATGCTGGATTGGCTGACGCTTGAGTGGAGCAGCGCCGGGATCGTCTGCGCCACGTACGACGCTCAGGCCAACCGCTGCGGAGACCTCAGCAACGTGACGCTCATCCGGGGCGCGACCGAGTACATACCTGTGAGCATGGATGCCAGCACGGTCAGCTTCCGGAGCGTGGCGGTGCCGGCGGGAGCGCAAGACTTCGTGTTGCGAGGCGACGTGGGCAACCTGGCGCTTGGCGACTCGATGACTTTCGAGCTGACCGACGAGCGCAACGTCACGCCGCTGGGGGCGCTGTCCGGGGTCAACCTCAAATCGCTGGGCGCGGTCACCGGATCCGTGGCGGGTCAGACGCACACGGTCTCCGGCTACGACGTCGTGATCCGGGATTCCGCCGACACCACGACGCTGACCGGGCCGTTTGCGATCGGCGAAACGGTGCTGGTGAAGTGGACCAAGTACGGCAGCGCCGGAAGCTCCGTCACTGTCGATTACGTGGTGGGCGGGGTGGACCGCGGCAACTGCGGCACGCAGCCGACGAGCGCCACATCGTGCACCTTCACGATGCCAAGCCCGGCCACTGATCCCGGCGCCGCGCAGTTCGTGGTGCAGGATGCCGGTGCCAGCTATCAAGGTCAGTCGCCGGCCTTCACGGTCGCCGGTACGCTCGCCATTGAGCCGCACAGCCAAGGCCAGGCCGGCAACGCGCTCAGCCTTGGGAGTGTGTCTAGTAAGGAGCTCTACAAATTCCGGTTGAAGGCCATCGGCGAGCCGGTGGATCTGTCATCGCTGACGATTCCCTGGAGCGGAAGCGGCGTGACGGCTACGGACCTGAGCAACATCCTCCTCCTGGTCGGCGCAACGCCCTACAGCCCGAGCCAACCGCCCACGAATGGCGCCATCACGTTTGGCGCAATCGGCATTCCTGAAGGCGGCGTCGACGCCGTCCTGAAGGCCGACGTCGCCGGCCTCGAGCTGGGAGAGACGATGACGATCGGTCCGCTGACGACGAACGCGCTTGGGGGACCGAAGGGCAACCGCTCACAAGCGGACCTCGGGCCGCTCGGCGCGCTGAACGGGACGCTCGCGTCGATGACCCACACCGTGAAGGGCTACCTCGTCACGCTCAGCCCGGCCACCGCGGCCTACACGATCGGCCAGAACGTCACGATCAGTTGGACGAAGGTCGGCGATCCGGGCGACGAAGTCACCGTCGACTATCTGGTGGGCGGCGCGGTCATCGGTCCGGTGTGCGACACGATCGGACAGACGGGCGTCAGCTCCTGCGCGTTCACGTTTCCGAACGCCGCGACCGCTCCTGCTGCGGCGCAGTTCAAGGTCACGGACGCAGCACGGCCCGATCACGTGGGCCTCTCCTCCGGCGTTACCGTCAAGGGCACCCTGACGCTGGCGCAGCATGCCGCCGGCCAAGCCGCGAACGCCCTGATTACGGCGAGCTCCTCGGTGAGCGGTGTTGCGCTGCTCCGCTTGCGGCTTACGGCGACGGGGGAAGATGTGGCGCTCGGCTCGATCACGCTGCCGCTCTCCGGCTTGGCCGGAGGGTTGGATCCGGTCGCCGACATCCCGGCTGCCTCGCTTGCGCTTGCGGCCGGCGCGGGCGTGACGATCCCGGCGGATGCGACCTACGAGGTCTTTGGCGCGCCGCAGCCGCGCATCGTCATCACGTTCCCGACGAGCCCGCTGCGCGCGCCTGCCGGCGAGGCTGACTTCATCCTGACCGGCGAGATGCGCAACCTCCAGCCCGGCAAGGCCGTGGCGATCGGCCTGAGCCCGTCGGATCTCGGAGGCGTGATCGGCGCGCGCTCCCTCGAGGCGATAACGCCCACCGGCGCCATCGGCCAGAACGCCGCCCATCGCGTGCCGGGGACGCTGGCGCTGGGCGCGCACACGACGCTGCCTCAGGCGCCCAACGCCCTCGTCAACCCGACGAATGGCGCGGTCACGAATCGACCGCTGTTCCGCTTCAGCCTCAGGGCGACGGGCGAGGACATCACGGTGGGCTCGATCACCTTCCAGCTTTCCGGCGTCAACGGGATCATTCCGACGAACACGGCGGCGAGCGACATCAGGGACCTGGCGCTGACGATCGGAGGCATCCCCGCGACGTTCACGACGGACCTCAGCGCGACGCAACTGAAGCTGACGTTTGCCAGCCCGGTGACGATCGCCACGGGTGCTGCGCGCAACGCGGTCCTGACCGGCTCGGTCGTCAACCTCGCGCCCGGCGATGCGATGACGCTGGGCCTGTCGAGCGCGGACTTCGGCGGCCTGATAGGCGTGGACTCCCAGGTCGCGCTGGCCTCGGCGTCAGTCACCGGGACGGTTGCCCCCGCTGCGCATCTGGTGCCGGGCACGCTGGCGCTTGGCGAGCCGTCGGCGCAGGCGAGGAACGCGCTGACGATCCTGCCGGCCGCGCCCGTCGCGGATCTCTTTAGCGTGAAGCTGACGGCGTCCAGCGAGGATGTCACCATCGATTCGCTGGCGTTCACGTTCAGCGGCACCGGGATTGCCACGAGCGACCTGAGCGGTTTTGAGCTGTGGCAGGATGGGACGGTGGTCACCGCGCTGGCAAGCGATTTCCCCCCGGCGCCGGGCTCGATTGCGGTCGCTCAGCCGGTGACGATCGCCAAGGGACCGGCTGGCAGCACGTTCACCCTCCGCGCGCAGGTCGGCGGCCTGGTCGTGGGCGATCGCATGACGATCGGGATGACGACGGCTGGCCTGGTCAACCCGATGGGCGCGACGTCCGGCATCGCCATCTCGGCCAGCGGCCAGGTGACGAGCAAGACGCACATCATCTCCACCTACACGATCAGCCTCGACGGGACGGACCTCAGCGCAAGCAACCAGATCGCCGTGGGGCGGACGCTTTCCATCACCTGGACGCCGGTCAACGCGAACGCGCCGGCCGCGGTCGAGTACACGCTCGATAGCGGTGCCACGTGGAGCGCGATCGCCGGTTGCACCCTGAGCGCGGGCAGCTGCGCTTGGACGATTCCGACGAGCCTCTCGGCCAGCGCGGCGGGCGCTGCGCAGATCCGCCTGCGCGGCACCGAGCAGACCGACGGCCAGCCGATCAGCGCCACCTCCGGCGCCTTCACGGTGACCGGCGCGCTGACGCTGGCGGAGCATGCGAGCGGCCAGCCGGCCAACGCGTTCGTGGAGCTGCCGACGGTGATGGGCGCCGAGCTGTACCGGTTCCGCCTCACACCGGCTGGAGAGGATGTGCACCTCTTGAGCCTGACATTCGATCTCTCGTCTGTCGTTGGCATCGACGCCGCGCACCTCACGGCGCTCGCGCTCTACCAGGGCGCGTCGCCCACGCCGCTTGCGGCGACGATCGCGGTCAACCCGTCCACCGGCGCCCCGAGTAAGGTCGTCGCGACGCTGAGCGGCGTGACGCTGCCCGCTGGCACGCCGGCCGACTTCACGCTGAAGGGCTCGGTGGACAACCTGGACGCGCCCTCGGGCGTCGCCGATGAGATGAGCGTGAGTTTGAGCACAAACGGGATCGGTGCGCAGGGAGCCCGCTCCCAGGCGGACCTGAGCGCGGTGGCCCAGGCGGTGGCCGGGTTGGTGAGCGCGAAGCGGCACTTCGTGAAGACCTACCTGATCACCGTGCCCGCCGCCGGCGCGAGCTGGCCGGTCAACACGAGCCAGCAGATCAGTTGGACGCCGGTTGGCGGGGCCAGCGCCGCCGATGTCACCATCAGCTACACGACCAACGGCGGAGCGACCTACACGCAGATCGCCTCGGCCGCGGATGTCGCCAACCCCTACCCCTGGCTGATTCCGATCGATGCGATCTCGACGCAGGCCAAGATCAAGATCACCGACCGGGCCGATTCGGCCGTCCTGGGCTACTCCGGCGGCAGCCGGCAGGGCAGTTTCTTCAACATCGCCGGGCGGGTCATGCTCCTTCAGCCGGCCGCCGATGCGCGCTACACAGATGGACTGCCGCGCTGGCCGGTGGGCGCGCCGCAGACGATCCAGTGGGCCGCCGTCGGCCCGATGAGCCAGTTTACAGTATTCCTGAACGGCGCGGAGATGCCCGGCTCGCCCACGAGCGCGATGAGCCTGCCGTTTACCCCGGCGAGCCCGTCCGCCTCCTCCACCGTTCGGGTCGCTGATGCTACGCCGAATCATCCGACGGCCGAAGCGACAGCCGGCGTCGTGCTCAGCCAAGTGCAGCTCACGCAGCCAAGCGCAACATCCGTATGGCTCATCGGCAGCGGGCAGACGATTCAGTGGACCCAGACCGGCCTGCAGACGGTTGATCTGCTCTACCGCGTCAACGGCGGCGCGTGGCAGCCGATCCGGCTTGGCGACAATGCGGCGCAGGCGTCCGCCACGTGGACGGTGCCGCCTGAAGCGCGCTCGCCCGCGACCGAGATCCTGATCCGCGATGGGATCGATCCGCAGATCGGCGCGTCGCACACCGCGGGTCCCTTCAAGGTCTATGGGCGGCTGCAACTGGCCCCCATCAGCGGGGTGGCGGCCAACGTGCAGACCGCCGTCACCTGGACGACGACACCGGCCGGCTCGGTGCCCTCGGTTGCGCTCTACCTAATCGATGTGGCCCGCGGATCGACCTCGACGATCATCGCCAATCAGCCGAACACCGGGTCGTTCAATTGGACCCCGGCCCAGGCGACGGCGCAGGCCAAGATTCGCATCTGCGACAGCGACTTCCCGAGCGCAGACCCGGACGCCTGTCAGGAGTCTGGAATCTTCTCGATTACGGGTATCACGGTCGATCAGGTCCCGGCTGGCTCGTACATCGTCGGCACGACGCTGGCCGTCTCCTGGGCGCAGGAAGGCTTGAGCGGCAGCCAGGTGCGCTTGGCCTACTCCCCGAATGGCGGCACGAGCTGGAAGGACATGGCCGGGGCGGCGTGCACGCTGCCGTGCGGCACGCTGGTGTCCACCGGTCCGACCGGCAGCTACACCTGGACCATACCGAACGACCTGTCGCGCAACGTCCTCGTGCGCGTGGCGGACGCCGGCGGCCAGGCCTTCGGGGTGTCGAACGCCTTCGGGATCGCCGGCAAGCTGACCGTGAAAGAGCCCAAGCCGCCGAAAAACTTCTTCTTGGTCGGCAGCGAGATGCGGATTCGGTGGGATACCGTCGGCGCCATCACCAAAGTTCGTGTGGACTACTCGCTGGACAACGGCGGCACGTGGACGTCCATTGCCACCGGCATCACCAACAACAACGACTTCAGGTGGAACCCTGTGCCCACGACCGTCGTGTCGAACAACATGCTTGTGCGCGTGGTGGACGCCGACGGCATCGACCCGGGCGCGACGCACCCCTACACGGAGGGCCGTTCGGACACCGCCGGCCTGCCGCCGATTCAGGTCGGCGCGAAGTTTAGCTTCGCCGCGCCGGTGGGCGGGGAGCGCTGGGCGGTCAACTCCCAGCAGCCGGTGGGCTGGAGCGTGACCGGTGGCGGGGTGACGTCGGTGAAGCTGGCGTATTCCACCGACGGCACCACCTACACCGATCTCGCGCTCAAGGCCATGGCGGGCACCTCCGAGGAAACAGCCACGCACGCTTGGACGATCCCGGACATCGTAGCGGCCCTGGGTGATCCGCAGCTGGCGCCGAGCCGTCCCGTGACGCTGCGCCTCACGGATGAGACGGCCGGGCATCCCGCCTCGCCGGCGGTGTCGTTGAGCTTCGACGTCATCTACTTCAAAGTGGACTGGGAGATCCGAGACGTGTCCACGACGGCGATCCTCAGCAACCTTCAGGTGACCGACTCCACCGGCTGGACCAACGCCCCGGAGTTCAATCTGAGCGGCCTGCAGACCCGCTACTATCCCTTCCTGGCGCAGGTGTCGACATTGTGGTCGCTGGCCAACAACAACGGCGCCTCAAACTTCTCGCAGCGGCTGCAGGACCCGGAGCCGCAGCCGCTGGATATCTGGGCGAGCGACCGGGATCAGACCCGCGTGGTGTTGATCGAGGTGGTGACCACCGACACCGTGACCTGGCAGGTGCGCTCGCAGTCCCACTACGATGCGGCGGCGAATACGGTGGAAATCTCGGTGTGGCTGGAGAAGTCCGGCAAGGTCGTGGACACCTTCCTCACCGATGGCTTCGTGGAGCTCTATGAGGATGGTGCGCTCATCCGGACACTGCCGCAGCCGATGGCCTCAGGGCCCGGTTTGGCAGCCGATCCTAATGGGAACTTCCGGTTCATATGGGACCTGAAGCGGGCCGACGGCACCGACGCGCCGGACGGCAAGACCTACTTCGCGAAGACGATCATCCGGCGCCTGGGCCGGATGTTCTCCACTGGCGGGGCGCTGAACATCACGGTGCCGAAAAAGATCCTGACGGGCAGCACCGGCAGCGGCGCGGGGACCGGGGTGACGCTGACCGAGCTCCAGACGGAACTGGCGCCGATTGCCACCGACCTGGGCGGAGTCAAATCGGCGACCGTCGGACCGGCCTCGACGCTGGAGCAGATCAAGACGATCGTGATCCCGCTGCCGCAGCAGCTCACCGATGCGCAGGGCGCGATTCAGGCTGACATCGCCAACGCCCAGGTCGCGATCCAGACCGACGTGGCCGCCGTCCAGGCGACCGCTGATGCCATTAAGGCCGAGACCGACCTGATCAGCACGCAGGTGATCCCGAAGATCGACGGTGTGCAGGCGTATCTCTCGGATCCGGATTCCGGCTTGCCGAAGCTCCTCGAGCAGCAGCGCGCACTGCGCCGCGGCGGGCTATTGGAGCGGGATCTCGAGCTGGAACAAGGAGAGAACGCGACCATCCGCTACCGCGCGGTGACTGACGCCATGCCGCCGAGCATCAGCATCTTCGATCCGCTGGGCGGGTTGGTGACGGCGCCGATGACGCTGGTCGCTCCCACCCTCTGGCAGTATACGCTCTCCGCGATGCAGCAGGGTGAGTACCGCGTGATGGTGACCGAGCCGTCGTCGGCTGACTCCGCGGGCACTATTGACAGCGCGGTCCTCACGGCGGTCGCGCCGCGGGCGACGGCGCAGGGCGTGACGGGTATCAGCACCTTGTTGAGCAGTCTGGGCACGCAGGTGGGCACGATTGAGTCGAAGCTGGACGGTCTCGTGGCCCAGGCAGCGGCCATTCAGGCTTCGGCGGATGCTGCAACAGTTGCGGCCGATACGGCGGCGAACCGGGCGCAACAGCTCTTGGATAAGTGGGGGACGCTCAGTGCCCAGGACCTGCAGAGCGAGTTGACCAACCTGACCTCGTTGATCGGCACCCCGGCCACCGGGACGCTGGCCGGCGACATCGCCGCCATCCCCGGCGCCCTCGACTACTCGAGCCGGTTTGACACGATGGAAACCGCCCTGACCAGCCTCTCGACGCAGATGGGCGCGCCGGCGCAGCAGGCGTCCGTGGATACGCTCCTCAGCACGGCCAACGCGATCCAGGCCGGCATGGCGCGCGACGCGGACCTCCAGACGGCGCTGGGCCGCCTCGATGCCCTGCAGACGTCGCTCACCGGCCTCGATGCCAAAGTGGGCACGCCGGCCTTCGGCTCCCTTGCGGCGGATCTCGCGGACGTGAAGACCGCCATCGCGAATATGCCCAGCGCCGCCGACTACACGAATCGGTTTAACGCCCTCGATGCCACGCTGACGAGTCTCGGCACCACGATGGGCACCCCGGCCCAACAGGCGGAGCTGGCCACGGCGCTCGCGCAGCTGAGCACTATTCAGACGGACATGGCGAAGGGCGTCGACCTGCAGACCGTCACGACCGGCGTCGGGACGCTGATCACGGCGCTCGCGGCTCTGGATGCGCGGATCGGCGATCCGGCCCAGCAGGCCGCACTCGATGCGGCGCTGACGGCGCTGGCCACCATCCAGACTGATATGGCCACAGAGGCCAGCGTGCAGACGGTGGTGACGGCCATGGGGACGCTGCAGGCTGGCATGACCGCCTTGACGGCGGCGGTGGGCACGCCGGCGCAAGCGGGAGCGATCCAGGCCGTGCAGGATAGCCTCACCACGCTGCAGGCGGCCGTGGCGGCCATCCCGACGACAGATTACTCGAGTCAGTTCACCGCGCTGCAGGGCGGCGTGAACGCCCTGGCCACGACCCTCGGCACCCCGGCCACCGGGAGTCTCGCGGGAGACATCGCGGCGATCCCCGGCGCGATCAACTACTCGGGCCGGTTTGACGGCATCGACCAGGCGCTGGTCGATCTGCAGGCGGCCGTCGCTGCGATCAGCGGCGGTGGTTCTGGTGGCGGTGGTGGCGGCGACCTGACCACCATCCAGACCTCGGTGGATGCGATCAGGGCAGCGATCGGGACGCCATCCGGCACCACGGTCGTCCAGGACTTGAGCCAGATGAAGACCGATATGGCGAAGGAAGCCTCATTGGCCGGGCTTGCTCAGGATGCCACCGTGGCTAAATCGGCTGAACTGGCAGGCTTGGCGAAGACTTCCGATTTGACGACGCTCGCGACGCAAGCCTCAGTCGATAATGTGAACGCCAAGCTCGGGGCGCCCACCTCTGGTACGATTGCCGGCGACATCGCCGCCATCCCCGGCGCCCTCGACTACTCGAGCCGGTTTGACACGATGGAAACCGCCCTGACCAGCCTCTCGACGCAGATGGGCGCGCCGGCGCAGCAGGCGTCCGTGGATACGCTCCTCAGCACGGCCAACGCGATCCAGGCCGGCATGGCGCGCGACGCGGACCTCCAGACGGCGCTGGGCCGCCTCGATGCCCTGCAGACGTCGCTCACCGGCCTCGATGCCAAAGTGGGCACGCCGGCCTTCGGCTCCCTTGCGGCGGATCTCGCGGACGTGAAGACCGCCATCGCGAATATGCCCAGCGCCGCCGACTACACGAATCGGTTTAACGCCCTCGATGCCACGCTGACGAGTCTCGGCACCACGATGGGCACCCCGGCCCAACAGGCGGAGCTGGCCACGGCGCTCGCGCAGCTGAGCACTATTCAGACGGACATGGCGAAGGGCGTCGACCTGCAGACCGTCACGACCGGCGTCGGGACGCTGATCACGGCGCTCGCGGCTCTGGATGCGCGGATCGGCGATCCGGCCCAGCAGGCCGCACTCGATGCGGCGCTGACGGCGCTGGCCACCATCCAGACTGATATGGCCACAGAGGCCAGCGTGCAGACGGTGGTGACGGCCATGGGGACGCTGCAGGCTGGCATGACCGCCTTGACGGCGGCGGTGGGCACGCCGGCGCAAGCGGGAGCGATCCAGGCCGTGCAGGATAGCCTCACCACGCTGCAGGCGGCCGTGGCGGCCATCCCGACGACAGATTACTCGAGTCAGTTCACCGCGCTGCAGGGCGGCGTGAACGCCCTGGCCACGACCCTCGGCACCCCGGCCACCGGGAGTCTCGCGGGAGACATTACGGCGATTCCGGGGGCGACCAACTACAGCCCACAGCTGGCCGCTCTTCAGAACGATCTGACGGCGCTCTCGACGGTGGTCAACGATTCGGCGCAGAAGAGCCGGCTCGAAGACGCCATCATTACCCTAGATACCATCAGGACGCAGGTCCAGGCGCTGCCGGCCGCGAACCACGCCGGGAACTTCGCGGCGATCGATGGGGCGCTCGACTCGCTGAGCGGGGCCGTGGACGCGCTCAAGACAGACCTCGCCGGGCTGCCCAAGACCGCGGCATCGAGCGCGGATGCCGCCACGCTGCTGAGTCGGCTGGACGCGCTGCAACAGGCCGTCGAGTCGGCGCAGGGCAGCAGTGCTGCGGTCGGGCTCTCCCAGGCGGCCTACAGCGCGGCCAGCGAGGCGCTGAAGATCCTGCAGCAGCTGCAGACGCAGATCCGCGCTAATGGCGCCGGCTCAGCGGTAGCCCACGTGCTGCTGGGCCAATTCGGCGACCAGATCACCCAGGTGACGCAGGGCGTCTCGCAGGTGGTGACGGTCTTCCCGGAGCAGTCCGGCGAGGCGGAGCTGGCCGAGCAGATCAAGAAGCTGGCTGAGCAGGCCGAGGGTCTCGCCTCGGATAAAGGCTATGCGTTCGACTCACTGTACGAGATGAGCCAGACACAGTCCACGGACGTCAAGACGATGCGCAATCAAGTCGAAGAGCTGAAGGCGCTGCTCGAGGTGCAGCGGGCGATCCTCGAAAAGAACATGAACCAGCCGATCATGAAGACGTGGTTTGAGGCGCGGTAGGAAACCACGGTAGCACTAAGCACACAGCACTAAGCACTAAGAGCTCCTATCAAAATACCCCGCGGCCGCGCTGGGCCGAGATGCCAGGCCCGCAAGGCGCGAGGAGCGTGGCGTACTCGAAGAGGAGTACGCGAGCGACGAGCAACGTGGCGGGCCGACGCAGATCGGCCCAGCCTGTTGTCGACCAATGGGTTGCGGCGGCCGGGCCCGCGGCCGGCGTTGCTCCTCCTCGGCGTAGTGCTGCGACTACGCCGTCGTCGTCGCGCCTCGGCCGCGAGGCCCGGGCGCGCGCAACGCGGCTCGCGCGGTATTTTGATAGGAGCTCTAAGTCAAAACAGAAACCAAAGCCGGACGTGGAAACCCACGTCTGGCATCTTTTATGCAAGAGTATGGTATAGTTATAAATAGTGAGCACACAACATGACGCAGCGAGTGGTTCGCATCATGCGTGGCCTGGTGGCTGGAGGGTTGCTGGTCCTGTGCTTGCCGATGGCGGCGCGGGCGGAGCTGGTCATGAAGCTCCTGGTGGTGAACCCCTCTGAGACCGAGGTGAAGGAGTTCGACATCCGCAATCCGCTGCCGCCGGAGGTCAAGCCGGAGCACGTCCTGGATGCCGACGGATTGAAGGTGGACTACGATGCCCGCGAGGGGGTGTACGTGCTGGTGGGCAAGGTGACGCTCAAGCCCAAGGAATCGGTGACCAAGCAGGTGGTGCTCGAGGATGTGTGGGTGATCGCCCCGGAGCGATTCTCCTCCCTGCATCGGGAGGTGAGCGAGATCCTGGCCAGACTCGAGGGGACGCCGTACCACGAGCGCGGAGAGATGCTCGCCAAGGCGATTGACCGGCGGCTGGCGGAGGTGGAGGAGGGTCAAGACCAGCCGTTCTACCACCCGGTCCAACACATCACCCGCTACCGGGAGAACCTGAAGACGCTGGACATGGTCGAAACGGATCTGGTCTCGTTGCGCCAGCTGATGGTCATGGCGGCGCTCAATCCATCAACAGACCATGCGCTGGCGCTTCCGACCGCTGGCCAAGAAGCGCAGACAGGCGCCGCCGGCGGCCTCTCGGTGCTGGCGACGTGGCGGCTCATCTTCGTCATCCTTGGACTG
>CAYJWN010000011.1:0-30146 GCA_964373835.1 uncultured Planctomycetales bacterium | reverse complement strand
CTACAACCCTATCTGATCCTCCGGCAACTTGTCAAGGGTGGGGCCCGCTAGCGAGCGACATCCGCCTCGGTTCATATCAGAGCGCCTCACAAAATGACCTTCGCTCAGGGCTCGGGGTTCTGGGCTCAGGGCAACGACCGACCCACAGCCCAGAGCCCCCAGCCCGGAGCCAGAGCGCCCATGGTCTTTTTGATAGGCGCTCTAAGCAGTATCGATGGTCATCCGAATCGGTAGCAGTAAGGAAAGGCAAGTAAGGCTGCGAACAGCCGGAGAGAGTTTTTCGGATCTTGCTTACTGCTTACTGCTTATTGCTTACTGCTAGGTGACGCGCAGGACCTCTTCGGGCGTCGTCAGGCCCTGCACGATCTTCTGCCAGCCGTCCTGGCGCAAGGTCCGCATCCGGTTCGTGGCCATGGCGGCGCGGACGATCTCGTGCGAGGAGGCGCGGGCGAGGACGAGTTGCTGGATCGGCTCGCTGACGACCAAAAATTCATAGATCGCTGTGCGGCCTTTGTAGCCGGTGCCCTTGCACGCGGCGCAGCCGCGTCCGTACTTCAGCATCGCCGGCAGGGTCCCGACGACGCCGAACTGCTCGCGCAGCGCGGTCGCGGCGGGCCGTTCCTCCTGGCAGACGGAACAGATGACCCGCACCAACCGCTGCGCGATGAAGCACAGGACGGAGGAGGCGACGAGAAACGGCTCGGTTCCCATGTCGAGCAGCCGCGTGACCCCGCCGGCCGCGTCGTTCGTATGCAGCGTCGAGAACACGAGGTGCCCGGTCAGCGCGCTGCGGATCGTGATCTCGGCCGTCTCCGGGTCGCGCACCTCACCGACCATCATGATGTCCGGATCGTGGCGCAGCATGCTCCGCAGCCCCTGGGCGAAGGAGAACCCGATTTTCGGATGGACCTGCAGCTGGGTGATGCCCTGGAGCTGGTACTCGATGGGGTCTTCGATCGTCAGGATCTTCAGGTTCGGGGCGTTCAGCTTTTGCAGGCAGGCGTAGAGCGTCGTGGTCTTGCCGGAGCCTGTCGGCCCGGTGACGAAGATGATGCCGTGGGGCTTCTGGATCAGATCCAGCAAGAGCGGCAGGTGATCCCCGCTCAAGCCGAGCTGCTCCAAGCTGAAGAGCATCGCCGAGGACAGCACGCGGATGACCACCGACTCGCCGAAGCTGGACGGCAAGATCGAGATGCGCAGATCAAGCTCCTGCCTGTCGAGGCGCACCTTGATGCGTCCGTCCTGGGGCAGCCGCCGCTCGGCGATGTCGAGCTGCGCCATCACCTTGATGCGGGAGACGATCGCCTGGTGCAGCTTCACGAGATCCTGCGGCACCGGCATCTCGTACATCACGCCGTCGATCCGCTGGCGGATGCGCAGCACCTGGTCGAACGGCTCGATGTGGATATCGGTCGCCCGCTCCCGCACCGCCGAGAGGATCAACTGGTTCACGAACGAGATGACCGACGCTTCATCGGCCTTCGCGGTGATGTCCTCCGCGAAGCTCACGCGAACGGTGTCATGCGCCCCCGTATCCAGCAGCCGCTCAACCGCCGAGGCGCCGACGCCGTAGTACCGCTGGATCGCCTGCTGAATCTCCCGCACGCTGGAGAGCGCCGGGGTAATCTCGCAGCCCAGCAGGAGCTTCAGCTCATCGAAGACCTGCACGTTGAGCGGATCGGCGGTGGCGATCTTCAGCCGCTGGCCGTTCCACTCGATCGGCATGAGCTGGTAGCGGGTGGCGATCGCGGCCGGAACCCGCTGGACCGCTTCAGGCTGCACCGCTGTCGTCGACAACGCCACATGGGAGAGGCCGAGCTGCTCCGCCAAGACCGCCATCATGGCCTGCTCGGTGACGAAGCCGCGCCGCACGAGGATCGAGCCGAGGCGCTCCCCCGTCCGGCCCTGCTCCTCGAGCGCCTCTTGCAGCTGCGCAGACGACAAGGCCCCCTGCTCGATCAACAACTCCCCAAGCAAGGGTTTGCGTCCCAACGTCACGCTGGATTTTGAGGGCTTGACCATTCGCTCCTTACAACCTGAACTCTTTGTGTAGGATATCACACAATGCGAGACGGCGACAAGGGACGGAGCCACATTCTGAGTCAGGAGGGACGGTTAGCCGCGGAAGGCTTTGAAGATCACGGTGGCGTTATGACCCCCGAAGCCGAGGGAGTTGGACAGCGCCACCTCAACGGCCGCCTGCCGCGCCTGGTTCGGAATGTAGTCGAGGGGGCATGCGGGGTCGCGCGCTTCATAGTTGATGGTGGGGGGCATGACGCCCGCTGTGATCGCCAGCACGGAAATGACCGCCTCCACCCCGCCGGCAGCCCCGATGAGATGGCCCATCATGGACTTCGTGGAGGACACCGCCACGTGCTTGGCGGCAGGCCCGAACGTTTTTTGAATGGCCAGTGACTCGATCTTATCATTCAGCTCCGTCGAGGTGCCATGGGCGTTGATGTAGCTCACCTGCTCAGGACCCAGCGTGGCATCTTCCAAGGCGCAGGCCATGGCTTTCGCGGCGCCGGCGCCGTCTTCATCCGGGGCGGTCATGTGGAAGGCATCGCTGGTCCGGCCGTAGCCGACCATCTCGGCGTGGATGCTCGCCCCACGTTGTTTGGCGTGCTCAAGCTCTTCGAGCACCAGCACCCCTGCGCCTTCGCCGATCACGAATCCGTCGCGTCCTTTATCGAAGGGGCGGCTCGCTTGAGTGGGATGGTCGTTGCGGCGGGAGAGCGCCATCAGCGCGCAGAACCCGCCCACCGCCATCGGGCTGATGCAGCTTTCGGCGCCGCCGCCCAGCATCACCTCCGCATCGCCGCGCTGGATGATGCGAAACGACTCGCCCACCCCGTGCGCGCCCGAGGCGCAGGCGGTCGTCGTGCAGAAGTTTGGGCCCTTGAATCCAAGGCTGATCGCCACCTGCCCCGGCGCCATGTTGCAAATGAGCATCGGGATCATAAACGGCGTCAGCTTCTTGGGCCCGCGGGAGAGCAACACGTTGTGCTGCTCTTCAATCAGATGCATGCTCCCCATGCCGGAGCCGATCACCACCCCGCAGCGAAAGGGATCTTCGTGATCGGTCCGCAGGCCGGCGTCCGCCACCGCCTGCTTGGCGGCGGCGACCGCAAACTGGACGAACCGCTCGCTGCGCTTGGTCTCCTTGGGGCTCAAATAGGGAGCCGGGTCAAATCCCTTCACCTCGGCGGCGATCTGGGATGCGAACGGGCTGGCGTCGAAGCAGCCGATCCTGTCCACGCCGCTTCGGCCGGACAGGAGCGCCTCCCACATGGCCGGCACGTCGTTGCCCACCGGCGTCACCGCCCCCAGTCCTGTCACGACGACTCGCCTCATTTTTTTAACCCAAAGATTTTACCTTTGATTTCGCAGACTATAAAAGCTGATTACGCAGATAAGACGTCCGTAATATCTGTGTAATCTGCAGTTCGTCAGCATTCCTTCTCTGCGAATCTGTGTAATCATCTTCCAAAAAACACGAACGTCCCGCCCTGGCGGGACGTCCTGTGAAGACGAATCAATTGTGCGGCGAGGCTATTTCGCGCCGGCAGTCTTGGACTCGATGTACTTGATGGCGTCTCCCACCGAGCTCATCTTTTCGGCATCCTCATCGGGAATCTCGATGCCGAACTCTTCCTCGAGCGCCATCACAAGCTCCACGGTGTCCAGCGAGTCCGCCCCCAGATCTTCAATGAATGAAGCCGAGTCGGTCACCTCTTCCAGCTTGACCCCGAGCTGCTCGGCGATGATCGCTCGAACCCGGTCCGTGACAGCCTCTGCCATACACTCCTCCTTGTGCTCGTCGTGCCGTCTTACATCGCAAGGCCGCCGTCCACCACCAGCACGTGGCCGGTGATGTACCGCGCGGCGTCGCTCACGAGAAACAGCGCGGCCTCAGCCACATCCTTCGGCTCGCCAAGCCGGCCCATGGGAATCGCCTCCATGAGCCGCTGCTTGGCCTGCTCAGGCAGCGCCTCCGTCATCTCGGTTTTGATGAATCCGGGGGCGATGGCGTTGCACGTGATCCCGCGGCCGGCCAGCTCCTTGGCCACCGCTTTGGTGAAGCCGATGATACCGGCCTTGGACGCCGCGTAATTCGCCTGCCCCGGATTGCCAATGAGCCCGACAATGGAGGCGATGCTGATGATACGGCCCCGCCGCTGTTTCAGCAGGTGCTTGCTCACGGCGCGGGTGCAGAGGAAGGCGCCTCGCAGATTGATGTTCAACACCCGGTCCCACTGCGCATCATCCATGCGGACGAGCAAACCATCCTTGGTGATGCCCGCATTGTTGACGAGTATATCGATTCTGCCCAGTTTGTCAAGCACTTTCGCCACGCCGTCCTCGACCTGTTTTCCGTCGGTGACATCGACGGCGAACCCCTCCGCGCGGCGGCCCAGCGCGCGCAGCTCCTGGACGGTTTGCTCAAGCGGCTCGGGGTTGACGTCGAAGAGGGCCGGATGGGCGCCTTCGCGCGCGAAGGCGAGCGCAATCTCCCGCCCGATGCCGCGGGCGCCGCCGGTAATGATGGCGACTTGATCGGCGAGGAGCATGGGCCGTATTATAGGGGGGGCGTTCTGCCAACACAAGCGGGAAATGGTCCGGCCGGCCTCAAGGCGAGCCGTTGGTCTCGGTGGGCTGAGGCGTGTGCGTGGCGTGCGCGGCTGCGGCGGCGCACGCTGGGGACGGCGGATTGGCCGGGTCCGGCAGCTGGAGGGGGAGCAGGTTGCCTTCCTCATAAAACGCCACCATGGCCTCCACCACCACCGGGTCAAACTGGGTGCTCTTGTTTCGCTTGAGCTCTTCGACGGCCTTTTCAACGGACATCCCTTTGCGGTAGGGCCGGTCGGTCACCATGGCATCGAAGGCATCGACGACCGTGGCGATCCGCGCGCCGATGGGGATCTCTTCCCCTTTCAGGCCCTCGGGGTAGCCGGAGCCGTCGTACGCCTCCTGGTGGTAGCGCACGATCTTGGCCATCTCCTTCAAGCCCGCGATCTGCTCCAGGATCTCGGCGCCGTCCACCGGGTGGCGGCGCATGATCCGCCACTCCTCATCGGAGAGCGGTCCGGGCTTGAACAGGATCTCTTTGGGGGTGAAGATCTTCCCCACATCGTGGAGCAGGATCCCCGCCAGCAGCACCTCCTCCTGCATGTCGCCGAAGGAGATGCCCATCTGGCGCAGCTTCGCGATGATCTTCGAGGCGTACTCCATGCTGCGTGAGACATGCTCGTGGGTATAGTGCGGGTCGATCTTCGCGATCACCATCGAGAACGCCGAGACGATGCCGCGGGTCACCTGCCGCATTTCCTCGAGCGACTGTTTCAGCTCCTCGTTGGCGGCGCGCAGGTCCTCATACAACGAGGTGCTCACTTTCGCGAGCACCTCATCCTTCAGGTATTCCAGGCTGAACGGCTTGACCACGTAGTCCGAGGCCCCGAGCGCCCTGGCCGTGCGGATCGTCTCCTCATCCTCGACGGCGGTGATGACGATGACCTTGATCGTCTCATCCACCCGCCGGGCTTCCTTGAGGACCTCCAGCCCGTCCAGGCCCGGCATGTGCAAATCGAGAAACACCAGGTGGGGTCGTTGTTCGCGAATGCAGGAGAGGGCGGCCTTCCCGTCGTGCGCCACGACCACCTCAAAGCCGCGTTCGGAAAAAAACGACTCCAGCAGCCGGCAGATTTTCCGCTCGTCGTCAGCTACAAGGAGTTTGACCATGTCGCCTGAATGTCCAGGGCCTCACTATAACCATACCTGAACGGCCGCCAAGCTGGCAAATCATAATCTCACCAGGGCTCACCCGGCCGCCTTGGGAGCGGCCAGCTCCGCTGCCTTGTCCTTGCAGGCCGGCAGGCGGATGGTGAAGCACGCCCCCTTGCCTTCCTTGGACTCCACCTCAATGGTGCCGCCGTGCGCCTGCACGATCCGCTGGCTGACGAACAGGCCCAAGCCGGTGCCGGCCTGCTTCGTCGTGTAGAACGGGTCAAAGATTTTCGTCAGCTTGTTGAACGGGATCCCCGGTCCGGTATCCACCACCTGCAGTTGGACGCTCGAGCCGTTCACGACGCTCGCCCGCACCATCAGCTTGCCCCCCGCCTCGCCCATCGCCTGGCAGGCGTTGAGGATCAGGTTGAGGATCACCTCTTGCAGCTGGTTCTGGTTGCCCCGCACCTTGGGCAGATCCGCCGGCAGGTCGATGAGGCGTTCCACCTTCTCCATCCGCACCTGGTAGCCGGCCAGCGTCAGCGTCTCTTCCAACGTCGCCTTCAGGTCCAGCGGCACCAGCTCCGAGGGTGCCGGCTTCGCAAACCGCAGGATCCGGCGTGTGATGTCGGCCGCCCGCTGGCACTCTTCGATGATGCTGTGCAGCACCTCATCCACCTTGCCGTCCTGCCCCCTGAACCGCTCGAGGTAGAGCTGCGCCTCGCCGGAAATGATGGTGAGCGGATTGTGAATCTCATGCGCCATGCCGGAGGCCAGCTGGCCGAGGCTGGCCAGCTTCTCCGACTGGATCATGTACGCCTCGTTGTTGCGCAGCTCTTCAAAGAACATCGCGTTCTCGATCCCCAGCGCCCCCTGGTTGGCCAGGCCCGAGAAGATGGCGATGTCATCGGTCGTGTAGCGCTCGCCCGACAGCTTGGCGCCCAGGATCAGAAACGCCAGCAGCCGCTCGCCGGAGAAACTGGGCACGACGAGCCTCGCTTCCAGTTTCCTCAGCCACGAGTAGGCCCAGGCGGCTTTCTTGGTCCGCTCATTCGGTGGTTTGGCGTCCAGCTCCACCTGGAGCTCCTCGGTCACCAACAGGTCCTTCTCCTCCTGGAGCAGCTCGATCAGCGGATCGCTCTGCGCCACCATCAACCCCGCCGGCAGGAGCGACTGGTAGCGCACCGCCTGCAGGATGTAGCGCTGCTCCTTGGGCTCATAGAGGAACAGCGCCGTGTTGGTGAGGCCGACGGCGCGGTTGACGACGTGGACGATGAGGCGGCAGAGCGTCTTGATGTCTTTGATGCGGGTCATGCCGCTTGAGGCGGCGATCAGGGTGCGGTGGTAGCGCCGTTGATCGGAGAGCAGTTGCCCTTCCATCCGGCGGATGAAGGCCAGGTACGCCATGAGGGCGAACGTCGCCAAGAGGCCCGCCAGCACGGTGGGCACGATCCACCAGAACGCTTCGAAGCTGCGCTTCAACCATTCCGAGCCGAGGATCACGACGACGGAGGGGACCGCGAAGACCACGGCATACAGCCCGATCAGCACGACCGTCCGGCCGACCAGCAACCGTTTCGGGCGAAGCCAGGAGAAGCCGGCGGTCATACGAGAGGAGTTAATGCGAGGCGGCCAGCGCGTTCTTGACCGTCTGGGCGAGATCCCGCAACGAGGAGAGCGGCTTGTCAAAATGCGCGAAGGCGCCTAACGACAGCAGCCGATCCCGCGTCTTGCCCCCGTCGTTGTAGGCGGTGATGATGATCACCTTGGTCTTCGGATGGGTCTTGCGGATATGCTGAAGGATCTGATCCCCATCCATCCCCGGCAGCTTCAGATCGACCAGCACCACGTTGGGCTGGTGGTAGTCCACGAGCTCGATGCCGGAGGTCCCGGTCAGCGCCACGTGCACCTCGTAGCCGCGCGCGCTGAAGAACTGGTCGATCGTCTTGGTGAACTCCAGCTCATCATCGATGGCGACGATCCGCCCCTTGCCCTCCATCCCCGCCATGCGCTAGACGCTCACCGCAGCCTGTTTGCCAGCCGGAAAATCAAGGAAGAAGGTCGTGCCCTTGCCCACCGGGCTCTCGACGGAAATCCGCCCTGTTGCACCGAGTCTCACTCGTGGAACGCAATCTCCATCGGCAATTCAACTTCTTCGTGTTTGTGAGAGAGACGCCTGGTGAAGTTGGCGATCGCAAAACCAATGATGTGACCCTTCCCATCGACCCGTTCCCAGATATCATTGCCGACATCCTTAAAGTATCCTTTTTTCCGAGTAGTGCTGAGCTCGAGGTAGTCGCCCTCTCGGTCATACCACACTTTTACCTTTGCCATTCTACTTTGCCTCCCTTGAGCCGATCGGTGTAAAACGCCGTGATGACAAACCCCTCATGATCCAACACTTTGACCACACACAAGAGATATTTCCTGGTCACAGGCGTGGTTTCATGCCATCGATAGTAGCACAAAGCGCGTGAATCATGCTGACTCACCTTGATCACATCCGGAAGTGCAATCGTCTCTTGAATCCGGGCCTCTTGCCCGATCATCTCCGGTCGATCCACAATATGGAGGTGGCATTTCTTGGTTAAGCGAATCGTCCGCTTGAATTGATCAACGACAGTGAAAATCAAAGAGCCCTGCCGTTCATACCGCAACGGCCGCTGGTTTCGCCGCCGGAAAGTCGAGGAAGAAGGTCGTGCCCTTGCCCACCACGCTCTCCACCAAAATCCGCCCCTTGTTGCGCTCCACGATCTGCCGCACGATGAACAGGCCCAGCCCGGTGCCCTTGCCCGGCTCCTTCGTCGTATAGAAGGGATCGAAGATCTTCTCCAGTTTATCGGCGGGAATGCCGCCGCCGGTATCGGCGATCTCGATGCGGACCTGCTTCTCCCCCTCGGCATGCGCGCGCACCCAGATCGTGCCCGGCGGCGCAATCGCCTGCCCCGCGTTGCGGATGAGGTTGAAGAGGACCTCCTGGAATTGCCGCCGGTCCACGATGATCGGCGGAAGATCCGGCTGAATCTCCTTCTGCACCGTGATCTTTTCAAGCTGCAGGTCATGCCCCACCAACAGCAGCACCTCGTCCACTTCCTGTTCCACCGACACCGGCTGCGTCACCGTTTCTCTGATGGGCTTAGCGAAGTTCGACAGCTTTTGCGTGATGGCCGTCGCCCGGTCGATCTGCTTGAGTGCGACCCGCATAATGTTGGAGGTGCGCTCCAGCACGTCCTGCTGCGACTTCCCGATCAAAATCCCATCCTCCGAATCCAGCAGGAACGCCTCGCACTGCGCCTTCACGATCCCCAGCGGGTTGCAGATCTCGTGGTTGATGCCCGCCGACAGCGTCCCGATCACCGCCAGCTTCTCCTTCTGCGCCGCCTGCGCCTGCGTCACCTGCAGTTCAGTCACCAACTGCGCGTTGCTCACCGCAATGGCTAGCGTCCTCGCCAGCGGCAGCAGGATATCGAGATCATCTTTCGCAAACTCTTCGTCGGATTTTTTCTTCCCCAGGCACAGCACCCCGATCAAATCGTCATGCACATGCAGCGGCAGGCACAGCCGCGCGTTGAGCTGCTTCAGCCGCTCCGTCACCGACTCCGGAAACCGGACCTTGCCCAACTGCCCGTCCTGGCCAATCGGCTCATTCGTTTCTCTCAAGAAGGTGATGAACGGCTCCCGCTCCTCCACCGTGATCGGCCGCCCGTTGACCCCCTTCGCGGCCATCAACTCGTACTTCCTCGTGTCTTTATTCAGCAGCAACAGGCTGCAGGCCTCGAGCTTCACCGTCTCCGTCAGCGTGTTCACCGTCATCTGCACCAACTGTTTTAAGTCGAGCACCACCATCACCTCATCCGTAAACTTCTTCAGCAACTCCTTGTAGTCATACCGTTTTTGAAACAAATACTTGTCCGTCGCATTCGTCAGCCAATTCCTGAGAGGTTCGTACAGGACGGCGATGATCGCCGCCGCAAACACATTCGAGAGCCACTTCGGAACCTGCACGAACCGCGCCAGCACATCCTGCGACACGAACGCCACCAGCGACACCACCGCCACCACGGACCCCGCCAACCCCGCAAACTGCAACGTCCGCTTAACAATGACTTCGATGTCCATCAGCTGGTGCTTCACGATTGCATAGGCATAGAAACATACAAACAGAGACAGGAACGGTGGAAAGATTGGCGGGACATAAATCTTGAACCATGGAAGAAAGTTGGTTGCACCCGTCACTACGGCGACCAGGGTTCCCCAAAACACCGCAATGATTCTTGTTCGCAACAAGCCTTCTCCCGATCTGATCACGCTATACATCATCAGAAGACCTGTACCAAAGCCCACCAAGAAGTGAATGAGCTGTACGTAGAGCATTGGGCCAGCTGTGGGCCACGCCCGAAATGCCAGAAAAGGCTTTGAACCGTATGCGGCGAAGTGCGGTGTGTACACCGTAGAGGCGAGGGCTATTCCAACAAGGTAATTGGCGAGATGCAGCCGCCAGGACAGGCGACGCTCTGAAAGCTCCGAGACAAAATGGAGAAACGAGGGACCCATGAATGCCGTAAAGATCATGAGAGAACGCACGAAGAACTCCGCAGCTTCCACAGTGGGACTTGTAACCCACCTAAAATAGAGAAACGCCCAGCTCCCCATGATACCTGTGAAGACGCAAAATAGCCGGACCAGCACGGATCGTGGATTCTTAACAAGCACAGCGACAATGATGACCAAACACGTCAATACGTTGAGAAGACTAGAGTATGCGTACAGCTCTTTCATCTTGGGATCTGGTTCCGCAGCATCTTCGAACACCCCATTATCAATCCGGCGCTAAATGATCTCTCCCTATGGTTGTGGAGTTGAGTATCATGCGAATCACCGGTCCTGCCAAGACCGACGTCACCACCGCCATACACACGAGGGCGACAAATAGAGGTTCCCGTGACATCCTCCTCCCCATATGCCAACATCGACAAGTCTACACCTTCAATACTAGCATAGCTCGATGGTGACAGGAGAGAGGCAGGAATTATGAAGCGGTATACTGCTCCCGCCTAACGATCCCAAACATGATCTCACCGCAATCTTCCCTTTCGATCCGCGCTTCATACTTGCCGGGCACGTCCAAGGTACTCTCTCGGACTACCTTGAGAAACTCCTCCTCCGACCTCTTAATGAAGAGCCAGTCGCAGAGCCAGTCCGCAATAGGAAACCTAAACCGGTCTGCATCCTTGTGGGTAATCGCCAGTTCCCCGCCTACCTTTAGTAAGGGCAGCGGCCCACCAATCACCTTCTTGAGTGACTCGTTGTAGAAGTAATTTGCGATGCCCAAGCCATAGATCAGATCGTAGCTCTCCTGCCTCTCCGTCCACCTTGGCTGCACCGTAAAGTTCAGTAGATTTCCCTGAACGAATTCTGTGGAAGCCAAGAGCCAGTTCCCCCTCAGGCGTGACCTTGCGAAACCTAGCGCGGCGATATCTTGATCCAGGCAACTCAGCGCGACCTGCCGAGGCGCTACCTCGCTTCGCCTTAGTTCTCGCTCCAGTTCATACCATTCCCTACAAGGACCCGAGCCGAGCGATAGCATACGGAACACCCGCCCCTTCTTTCTCGGCATTTCAAGGCGCAACCGGATAAGTTCCTTCAATTTGTCCTTTCGGTATCCAACACAAAAGAGCGTATCGATGAAACACCTGTCAAATATCCCTGAAAGTCCTCCGGCATATTTCGGATTGTTCGCATAGCCGAGTTCCAACATTAAGTAGTCTCCCGCGTACCCCCTCGGCTTCTTCAAAGCCCGACTGATGAATGGATTTCCTTTCGTCCAGTGCGCAATCTGGGCTCTAAACTCCTTCTTGATGAGTTGGCGGGCCCGCTTATCCCGCACGCTCTGAACTATCCGATCACAGCGCTCTATGACTCCCGTTGTGCGCTTGCTGAAGGCGGGGACTACTCTATCAAGGACCTGCCTAGTGGGTTTTCGCTCTCCTACTCTGCTTTCAGCAGCGCGGAGGTATTCAACGTACTCCCGAACTTCCCTCGCAACGCGGGATCTCACCGAATCCAATACTTCCCCTAACTCGGTACTGGACGATACGGGTTCCCGAACCAGCTGCGGATTGCCCACGACAGTTCCGCTCATTCGCGCAACCTCCCCATGTTTTCTGCTAGTTCCATGTCAGGTACTCACCAATGCCTTTCGACTTCTTAAGATTGCCCGAGCGGTGCTCCGCCCTGACGCAACAACCGTCGCTATCCCGCTGTGGCCGGTAGGTATATCCGACCAGTGCCCGACTAAGAAAAGTCCTTCTATACCAAAGGAGTTACTCACGGCATGATTCCCAACCTGCTCAGGAATAGAAGCCCATCCGTACATCGCACCCTCATAATTGGAGGTATACTTCATTAGTGTGGGTGGCGTAGCAACCATCTTAACCTCAATCCACTCTGAAAGGCCTGGTACAAAGCGCTCTATTCGACGGACAACTTCCTCCGCAATTCTTTCCTTGAGACCCCCCTTTTCCCATTCACTCCTAGGCTTAAAGGGCGCGCCAATGATTGCCTGGATAGAATGTCTTCCATTGGGAAGCAATTCAGGATCGTGCATAGATGGTATGCTATAGAATAGAAATCCCTTTTCCAGGGCCAATTCTCCATGAAAAATTGCAGCATAGTAATCGTTGATGTTGGTTCCTGGATAGGACCAAACATTGGATTCGTATTTTGCAATACCCCTTAGTTCCTTCTTCACACCAAGATGGACCATAATCGCAGAAGCAGACGGCTTTCTTCGCAGCAACTCACCGATCCCATTTAGCTCTGTGATATCTGTATTGCAAAGGAGCTGATTCACTAATTGATGCGGATCACAATTCGCCACGACAATCCGTGTTCTAACCTCAGCCTCAGATCTACCGCAGACCTTCAATCTTACGCCGACAGTCATCCCATTCTTTGTGAGAATCTCTTCGGCCGACGTAAGATACACAATGTCGCCACCGTATTCCTGAAATCGCTTGACCAAGAGATCAGGCAGTTTCTGCATTCCACCTTTGGGATAATAACCACCGTCCAACACAAATTCTCTGTACAGAAAGATGGTTGTCAGCGCTGATGCTTGGGTTGAAGGTATGGCGATATTTCCTAGAGGTATCGATAAGACAGACTTCAGCTCTTGGTCTGTGAAATAACTGTCCAATAACTGCGCAAACGTTTTCCTTCTCAAATCTGCATACAGTTGAAGCGGGTTTGACTTCGCTACGTAGTCCATAAACTGGCGAATGCTTCTCGCTTCCCTGGGAAACTGTTCCTGCAGCTCCTCAACAAAGCGGTCGTATTGCTGCCACACTCTAATTTCGTGGTGACTTGTTACAAGAGTATCAGAGGGATCGGTTTTGACAAATGTGATCCTATCCTCCAATTCATGGTCACTCAGTAGTCGACCGATCTGCCCTCCCCTCCTACAGCTCCCAAGATAATGAGCTCCAGCGTCAAAATAATATCCGTTTCTCCAAAATGAGCTACAGTAGCCTCCTGGGACATAATGCTTTTCAACCGCAAGGACCTTTAGGCCACCCTTTGCCAGGTAGCTCGCGCAAGACAGTCCTCCAATTCCTGTCCCAATGACTACTGCATCATAATAATCGCAGATACTCTTTGCGCTTTGCTGAAGATAGGGAAGGGCTTGGGGTTTATCGCTCATCATTGGCAAACGCCCCCTCCGCGCACCCTAACACAAGGCACCCGTTATTCCCCCCGAAAGCGAAAGAATTATTGAGGACGGTCTTCGTTTGCAATGTTCTGGTCCTGGGAACGCAATCGATGTTGCACTCTGGATCCCATTCATCGTAATTAGCTGTCGGTGGTAGCTTTTCGTCTTGGACAGCCAGGCAGCATGCTACCGCTTCGAGAGCACTCGCGGCACCCATGGTGTGGCCGAGCATGGATTTGATGGAACTAACAGGAATCTGAGCCGCGCGTGGGCCAAAGACTTCATGGATGGCGGTGCACTCGGCGCGGTCATTCGCGGGGGTTCCGGTTCCATGAGCGCTGATGTAATCGACGTCTTCCGGGGTAAGGTTAGCGTCCTGGAGGGCTCGTTGCATGACACGGGTCAGGCCATCGACATGTGGGATGGTCATGTGGTGGGCATCGCAACTCAGTCCATACCCGAGCACTTCGGCATAGATGGTGGCGCCCCGCGCCTGCGCTCGCTCAAGCGGCTCAAGAAGCAGCACGCCAGCCCCTTCGCCGATCAGCGTACCCTGACGGTTCTTATCGAACGGCTGGCACTTCTCAGGCGCAACAGCGAAGATGCGGTTGAATCCCATGAATGCTATACGAGAGAAGGGATCGGCTCCTCCGGCTACCATCACCTCGGCTTTACCAAGGCGGAGCAAGTCGTAGGCATAGCCGATCGCGTAGTTGCCCGCCGCACAGGCGTTCGGAATCATGTAATTCGGGCCCGTCAGGCCGAAGTGTCGCGCGACATGCGCGCTGATGGTGCAGCTGGGATACTGCCTCGCCCACGCTCCCCGGATATGCCGCTCGCCGCTCTGGACCCATGCGGTATCGGCAGACTCCAACGCCTGGATATCCGCCATTGTGGTGCCAAGGCAAATGCCGGCGCGAAGCTGCTTCAGCGACTCCATTGGCCATCGCGCATCTTCGATCGCCAGCTTGGTTGCGGCGATAGCCATCTGCGCGCCTCGTCCCAGCCGGCGCGCCTCATCCACCGGCATGAACTCCAGCGGGTCAAAATCTTTCACCTCTCCGCCGTACTGCGTGGGATAGTCCGCGGTGTCCACGTAGCTGATCTTCGAAATTCCAGAGCGACCGGCAAGCAGCGAGTCCCAAAAGGCTCGCCAGCCGATGCCGATGGAGGAAACGACCCCTAATCCTGTAACGACAACCCGCTGTTTCATAATTCGCCGTTCGGCTTCGCGCTGAGACCAAATTCTCCCCGTGCTACCACGCGCTCACCCACCGTGACGGTTCCATTGAGAAGACCTGCATCACGCATCAGTCGAATCGGGGTCACCTCGATCCTGAGCTGATCACCCGGCCAAACTGGATGGAGAAAACGCATCTTCATGCTGCCTAAGAGGTAGGTCACATCTTGAGTCGCGGGCTGCTGGAGATGGAAAAAGACGATGCCCGTCTGGGCGACGGCTTCGCAGATCATGGCACCGGGGGTCACTGCACGCTTCGGGAAATGCCCTTGGTAGAACCACTCGTTCCCCGTCAAATTCTTAATGCCTACGACACGTACTCCTGGCTCCGCGATGATCACGCGGTCCAGCATCAGGAATGGAAACCGCTGGGGAATGATCTGTTTAATCTGCTCAAAGTCCAACGTCTTGGTCGTGACCGTCTCACTTGACATACTTTTTTGCCAGCTCAATGGCCCGGTTGACGGTGGTGATCTTCGGGAGATCCTCCTCGGGAACCTTGATACGGAATTTCTTTTCAATAGACGCCAGAATTTCCAGCGCCATCATCGAGTCCATGCCCAGGTCTTCCACCAGGTGGGCATCGGGGTCAATCTTCCCCGGCTCCATCTCGATGATCTCGGCGATCAACTCCAAGACATCCTGATCAATCGTACGCTCGGCCATGCCTGTCCCTCGCTACAGCGTTAACCCTCCATCGACCACAAAGACCTGCCCGGTGATGTAGGCTGCGGATTCGCTCAGAAGGAACGCGACAAGCTGCGCGACTTCGTCCGGTCGCCCAAACCGCCCCAGCGGAATGCGCTGACAGACTTCTTCTAATCGTTTCCCCTCAAGCTCCGCCGTCATGTCGGTTTGAATGTAGCCAGGCGCCACCGCGTTGACGGTGATACTGTACCCTGCCACCTCTTTTGCGAGTGCTTTCGTCAACCCGACGATGCCGGCCTTACTGGCAGCGTAGTTGACCTGACGCGCGGAACCGCTCAGTCCAGCCACCGAGGTGATGTTCACGATGCGGCCAAAGCGCTGCTTCATGAAGCCGACGATCGCCGCGCGGCAGAGGTTAAACGTCCCCGTCAGGTTCACCTCCAGGACCTCATGCCAATCGGAGGGGTCCATGAGCATAAGCGCCTTGTCCCGGATGATCCCGGCGTTGTTGACGAGGGCGTTCAGCGATCCGAACCGCTCGGTAGATTCACCGACGACCTCCTGCGCGCGCTTCAGGTCGCGCGCATCCGCCTGGAACGCAAGGACCTCAGCGCCTGCTGCGCTTAGCGTTTCCGTGAGCTGCTCCGCCTCATCCTTTCGGCTTGCGTACGTGAACGCGACCTTGGCGCCACACCTTGCAAGCGTCTCCACAATGGCGCGTCCAATGCCCCGGCTGCCGCCGGTAACAAGCACCGACTTACCTTCCAGCAACCTGGAAGATTCTACAGATTCTTTCGTCTTAACGACAGGCATGGGTCGCAGCCTTCACCCTGCGAAAACGGGTGGATGTACGCACCGGTTGCAGCTGCAGGATGACGGCCGATGACGAACCGATAGGGCCGGAGCTTTCCACAAGAACACGGCTCATCTCTTGAGGGCTGCTCCCGAAATCTCCTCCGAGAGCAACGGCAAGACGCAGCGCGCCGTCTGCGCTGAACGTTTCACCCAGAAGCGCTTTGGGCGCGCTAACCTGCACAGCCTCATCAACCAACACCCGACGAATACTTGCATAACAGGACCGATCGCACGCCGGAAACCCGTTGGCCCCGGAGCTGACAGCGCCAATCTCTTTGGAACCGACACCGGCATCTGACAGCGCTGCGTTGATGGCCTCGGCGGCTCCCCTAGCCTCGGGATCGTAGCGGTACACGGCGGTCGGATCGAAATAGGTGCCGTATCCCTCAACCACCGCAAGATGCGCCGCAGCGCGAGCGTCGGCATGCTCCGAGGTTTCGCAGACGAAAAACGCCGCTCCCTCGCCGAGCAGTGTTCCGCGACCCGCACCATGAAGCGGGGCAAAAGATGGCGGTGTTCCGTTAAGAGATCTCGCCAGCAATCCAAGTTTATAGAACCCAAGAAACGTTTGGATGCATAGTTCTTCCACCCCACCGACCAGCAGGGTATTTGCTCGGCCAAGGCGCAGCATATCCATGGCATAGCCGATGGCATCGAGGCTGGCGGTAAAACCCGTGGCAATTGTGGCGTTCAGCCCCTTAAGGCCGAAGCGGATGGCCACCTGGCTTGCAGGAGAGTTGATGACCGTGTTCGGAAAGTGCGCCGGGTTGACGTAGCGAGGGCCTTCGCGGAGGCCTTCCTTGTCGAACTCGCTGATGGAGTGGACGCTGCCCATGGTGGAGCCGAGGACGACGCCGATGTCATTGCGGTTCTCATCGGTGATCTCAAGCTTCGCGTCGTCAATGGCAAGTTTCGCGGCGACAAGCGAAAGGAGGGTCGTGCGATCGAGGTTGCGAAGGCCTTTGGGGCCGAGGTACTGCTCAGGCTGGAAGTTGCTGATTTCGCCGGCGTAGCGGCAGCGGTATTTCGACACATCAAAGAGGGTGATGGGCTTGATCCCCGACACACCGGCGGCGCAGTTCGCCCAGAACTCCTGCTTGCCGATGCCGTTGGGGGCCACGACCCCGATGCCGGTGATCACAATACGCTGTTTGTCCATCGTCCCCCTGAGGGAGCGCACTACGCGTTGGCTTTCAAGCCGTGACGCAGGGTGGTCTGCTTGACCGTCGTCACAAGCTTCGCGAAGGAGCGGCGCTGGTCCACGTATTGGATGCCGAGCTGCTCGATCGTCTGCTTATCCGCCGCCTCGAGGTTCAGCCCGTACACGATGACTTCCTTCGGCCGGTAGGGCGACTCCACGATGCGAGACGCCAACTGGCCGCAGGGAATTTGATAGAGCGAGTCGAAGTTGATGAGCACGATGTCCGGTTTGAATGACATCAGCTTCTGCTGCGCCTCGTTGATGGAGTGCGCGAAATCCACCTCGTACTTGCCGCCGCAGCGGGCCTGATCGGTAAAACACTCTCGCAGGTAGGGACCCAAACGGTCTTGCTCGTTGGGCAGCACCTCAAGCACGAACAGCAGCTTGGCCGCCGGCATGCCCTCGAGCACTTGCGTCTTGATGATCGTCTTGATGCGCCGCTCAGTGGCCGAGAGCACGTCGATGACCTGCTTTTTGAGTTGATCGAGGCCGATAGGTTTCGCGAAGAAAGCATCCACCCCGATGGCTTCGGCGGCTTTCTTGTTCTCCTCATCATACGCCGTAATGACGAACGTCTTGACCACTGGATAGTCCCGTTTGATGATCTTCAACAACTCAAGCCCGTTGATACCGGGGAGTTTGATGTCGATGAGCGCCAACGCCGGCTGCTCTTCCTTGATCAGCTTCAGCGCCGCTTCGGCTGACGCTGCGGTCATCAATTGGTAGCCGCGATTCCCGAAGAAACTGCTGAGCGTCTCCAGCATCGTCGTCTCATCATCCACCACGAGGATCTTGCCCTTGATGATCGCCTGCTGCTCGAGGTACGCTTCGAAATCCTCGCAGTCCACGTAGTACTCCGCCTCGCAGTAGTTGCGGATGTACCACGTCCGCTCGGTGCCGACCCACCGGTGCTGGCTCTCCGGCTTGACCCGGCAGAGGATCTTGCCGTTCTGGAAGAGAGGACATTTTGCGGCCATTTATTTGCACCCCGTAAGAACTTCCATTTGATTACACAGATTTTGAAAACAGATTACACAGATAGAACCGGTTCTATCTGTGTAATCAGCTCTTTGGCCATCAACCAACTCGCGAATCTGCGTAATCATGACAATGATCGTTCACTTATCATACTTCTTGATGACGAGCGCTGAGTTCTTACCGCCAAACCCAAACGAATTCTTCAAGGCAAAGTCGATCGTGGCTTTGCGCGCGACGTTGGGCACGTAGTCCAGGTCGCACTCCGGATCCGGAATTTCGTAGTTGATGGTCGGCGGGATGATCTGGTGCTCAAGCGCCAGGGTCGTCGCAATGAGCTCCACCGCCCCGGCCGCTCCGATGAGGTGGCCGATCATCGACTTCGTCGCGGACACCGGCACCTTGTAGGCGTGCTGGCCGAACACCTGCTTGATGACGAACGTTTCGGTCTTGTCGTTGAGCGGAGTCGAGGTGCCGTGGGCGTTGATGTAATCGATGTCGGTGGGCTTGACCCCGGCGTCCTTCAGGGCGATCTGGATCGCCCGCGTGGCCTGGCGGCCGGAAGGCTCCGGCGCCGTCATATGGTAGGCGTCGCAGGTCATGCCAAAGCCAAGAATCTCCGCATAGATGTGCGCGCCGCGCTTTTTGGCATGCTCCAAATCTTCGAGCACGAGCATGCCGGCCCCTTCTCCCAGGACAAAGCCGTCCCGCTCCTTGTCAAACGGCCGCGAGGAGCGCTCCGGGTCGTCGTTGCGCTGCGACATCGCGCGCAGCATGCAAAAGGCGGAAAACGCCTGCGGAAACACGGTGGCCTCAGCGCCGCCCATCAGGATGACATCCAGCTCCCGCTTCCTGATGGCGTTAAAGGCATAGCCGACCGCATCCAGGGCGGATGAACAGGCGGTGGCGAGGGAAAAACTGGGGCCGTGGAGCCCGAGCTCAATCGAGATGAAACTGGCCGGCGCATCCGGGAACACGGTAAGCGCGGTGAAGGGGTTGATCTTCATCGGCCCCTTCTGCCGGTACACATCCGCCTGCTCGACAATGAAGGCGTGCCCGGCCATGGCGGTGCCCACCACGACCCCGATGCGCTCGCAATCCTCCTGATCAAGGTCAAGCTTCGCGTCTTTGACCGCCATCTTGGCGGCTGACACCGCCATTTGAGAGGTTAAGTCCATGCGGCGAGACCACTTGGGATCGATGTAGGCGCTGAAATCAAAGCCGTTGAGCTGGGCGGCAAACTGGGTGGGATAGGGCGAGGGGTCAAACTTGTTCACCAGCTTGATGCCGCAGCGACCGGCCCTGAGCGCCTCCCAGAAGGCTTCTTTGCCGGCTCCGATCGCCGTGATCACGCCTAAGCCTGTGATCGCCACACGGTTATTGGGCAGGGGCATCGGCATCTTTCTTTTGGCGGTATCTGCGCTGGAGGGGGCGGTTCCACTGCTGGGCTTTCAGCCACTCATCGATATCGGCGCGGCGGAAGCGCCAGTGCTTGCCCACCTTGGCCGCCGGGATGCGACCGTTCTGGGCCAAGGCGTAGAGGGTGGGTTTGGGGATCTTCAGGTAGCTGTGCAGCTCCTGAAGCGTCAGAATATCCGTGTCTGTTGTGGCGATAGCCATGGAAAGGTATCTGCTGTTATTTGTTATTATCCGTTATTATATAAAGACAGCGATAGAACGTCAAGCAAAATTTTGACGGAAACTACCAGGCAGGATCAAAAACCTGAAAGCTAAGCCAATGGAAGGGAGATATGAACCATACTACCCTTCCCCAGAGCGCTGGAAAGGGTAATGTGGCCCCCGTGACGCTCGACGACACCCTTCACGATAGCCAGCCCAAGCCCCATCCCTCGTTCCTTGGTGGTGAAGAAAGGGTCCCACACATGCCGCTGATCTTCAGCGCTCATGCCGCATCCGGTATCTGCGATCTGAAGGCTCAGCGTGTCGCCGGTCACCCGCGTTGCCACCTCAAGCCGCCCACCCTGCTCCATCGCCTCAAGGCTGTTGAGGAAGAGGTTGAGGACCGCCTGCTTCAGTTGGGAGGCATCGGCTTGGATCCGAATGCCATTTTCCCCGAACGAGGTCTGCACCTCGACCGCCTGCTTCAAACACTGGTTCGACAGCAAGCTGAGCGTCTCTTCGACCAACTCAGCCAGATGGACGGGTTGAAGTTGCAGCGGCGCCGGCTTGGCGAAATCGGACAGCTCCTGGATGATGGTGTTGATGCGGTCGATCTCCGATTGCACGATGCGAAAGAACTTCTCCCGGAAGGCGGGGTCGGCGTACTTCTCCGGCAGGTACTGGGCAAAGGTTTTAATGGCGGACAACGGGTTTTTGACCTCGTGCGCCATCCCCATGGCAAACTGGCTGGCCGCCGCCAGCCGCTCCTGGAACAGCAACCGCTCGGAGGCGGCTTTCAACTGCTCATTGGTCTTCAGCAGCTCTTCATAGGACATCGCATTCTCAATCGCGATGGCCGCCTCGTTGGCCAATGTCGTAAAGGCATGGAGATCATCCGCGGAGTAGCCGGCTCCCGAAAGCTTTTGTCCCAGCACCAGGAATCCGATCAGGCGGCGCTCAATGAGCCCTGGAACGACCAGGGTCGCCTCCAGATGCGCCAACTCCTGGCTAATAGAAGGCGCTGTGGGCGGGTCCAGCTCCTCCGTCAAGACCCGTCGATGCTGCGTCAGCCATCGGACGAGCTCATGCGAGGCCTCAAGCCCGTAGCGCGACTGAAGCGCCAGCCGCTTCGGGCCATGGCTTGCTCGCAACGCGTATCGCCGGTGGGTCTTATCCCAGAGAAAGAGCGAGGCATGGGTCACGCGCACAGAGCGGCTGACGACGCGGGTCATGAGACGAGCCAGCTTCTTGACACTGCGCACTTGCGTCATCCCGCGGGCGGCCCGCTGAAGCGCCAGCTGGTAGCGGCGCTGCTCCCTGAGCAGCCGCTCCTCCGCCTGCCGCCGCAAGTAGGCGTAGGCGAACGGCCCCGCGGTCGCCAGTGCTGTGCACAACCCTAGTGGAACCAGCCACCACTCACTGCCCAGCCAGCTCTCAAGCCATGAACGCCCCCACCAGCCTACGAGAAACGGGATCCCTAACACACACAGATACGTGGCCAGCAGCAGACCGGTTCGTGTGATGGCAATGCGGATGTCAACGACGCGGTACCTCACAATCGCATAGGTCAGGATTAAGGAATAGAGTGGAATAGAAAAATTCCCAAACGGGTACAGCGGGATGCCGAACATGGGAAAGAGCACAGAGACACCCCCGATGAATCCCGTCGTCCACGCGTAAAACACAAAGAGTAGTTGGGTCCGCTCAATGCCCTGCGCTCTTCGGTAGCCCTGCAACAGTTCCACATGGCCTTGGAGGACGATGGCGTGCCACACGGCCCAAAGCACCATGTACAGCGCGTTCGCTTGATGGTAATGGAGGCTGTTGAACATCCAGGTGGTCTGGGACATGGCCGGACCACTGAGGCACAGGACCACCGCGATGCCGGCGAACAGGTAGGCGGCCTGCAGAAGCCGCGGCCTGCTGCGCCGACACAGGATGAGGACCAGATGAAAGAATACGACGCCGAGGAAAAATCCACCGATGTGGGCAACTCGCCAGGCCCAAATCGCTTCTGTCGGTGTGTGGGCCACACCCACCCACATCGTCCCAAGACCCCATACTCCCACACAGGCGTTAAAGACCACCATCAGGGTATTGTGCAGCGACCGGGGAGCCTTGAGATAGATCCATGCAGCAAGTGGAAAGCAGGTGATGGCAATGAGAAACCCAGACGCAGCAAGAGGGGTCATATCGCAATCGGCAGGGAGAGCCGCACCGTCGTTCCCTGTCCGGGCTGGCTTACTACCTCAATCCGCCCGCCGTGCTCCTGCATGATGCCCTGGACGACGGCCAGGCTTAAGCCGGTGCCAGTCGGGCACGGCTTGTATGTTTCCAGACCCTGTGATATAAGTACGTTATGGTGGAGGTCGTTGAGGATGTGTTCGGGCACGATCTCCACTTCGATCCGCGGCATCAGCGTCATATCCTCGCGGACCATCCGGAGATTCGGCCTTATCTCCGCCGCTTGGGAGAAGTCGTGCGGCATCCCGAGTGGGTTAAACGAAGCCGGCGCGACCCGCACGTGTGGTTGTACTACCGATTCTATGCCGACGTCTTCGGTGGCAAATATCTCCTTGCCGTTGCCCGAATTGATGCTCGGCCCCACGTGTTGACCTATTACATTACCGACACCGTCAAACACGGAGAGCTCCTATGGCCCAAACCCTGAGATTCTCGTACGATAAAGACGGTGATATTCTGGAGATTTCGCTCGGCAAACCCCGTGCGGCCATCTCACGCGAAGTTGGGGATGATGTGTTCATCCGCTTCGATCCTAAAACCAAGAAAATCGTGGGGTTTTCCATCCTGAATTTCACCAAGTACTTCAAAGACCTCCACGCTACTCGTCTGGTGCCCGTCACCGCCAACTTCAGCCTCTCTCGCGTCTAGTCGAACGCTCACGCTGCGGCCGGTAGCCTCAGCGTGACGCAGGTTCCCTGCCCAGGCTGGCTTACTACCTCAATCCGCCCGCCGTGCTCCTTCACGATGCCCTGGACGACCGCAAGTCCCAAGCCAGTACCCGTTGACTTAGTGCTGAAGAACGGCTCGAAAATGTGCGGCAGATCCTGGGGGCTGATGCCGGTGCCGTTGTCCGTCAGGGTCACCTCCAGCTCGGCCCCCCGGGTGGTCATCTGGATGTCCAGGCGGCCGGCGCCATTCATCGCCTGGAGGCTGTTGAGCAGGAGGTTGAGGAAGACCTGCTTGAGCTGCTGGGGATCGCCCAGAATGGTCGACTGGGCCTCGTAGCGGCGGCTCACCTCGACGTGGCGCTGGAGGCACTCGTTGTTTAAAAGCTCCAGCGTCTCATCCAGCAGCGGGGGGAGAACCAGAGGCGTGAGCTTCGGGGGCACCGGCTTGGCGAACTCCAAGAGCTGCTGGACGATGAGGTTGATGCGCTCGACCTCACTACCCACGATCTTCTGGAACTTGTCGCGGAACTCTGGATCCGCATGCTTGGTTCGAAGGTACTCCGTAAACGTCTTGATCGAGGCGAGCGGGTTTTTGATCTCGTGGGCCAGGCCCGCCGCCAGGGTCGCCACCGCCTTCTGCTGGTCGGTCTTGCGGAGTTCCACCAAGAGCTGCTCCCGCTGGGTGGCCAGCTCCGCCGGGGTGGCCGAGAAGAGCGCCCGGTCCACGAAGGCCTGGATCCGATCGCGGAGGGGGTTGAAGAAGATCGCGATGAGGAAAGCGACCACGCCCGTCGCCACGAAGGAGCGGTAGCCGAAGAAGCCCGCAAACCAGCGCTCCGTGATCATCACCATCACCAGGTACGTGGCGGTGATGCAGGCGATGAGCAGCGAGTAGACCAGAGAGCGGCGGAGGATGATCTGAATGTCAAGGAGTTGATGCTTCATGATCGCATAAGTCACAAGCCCAACAAAGGCTGGCACGAGGAAATCGTGAGGCAACGGCTCTGACCTCAGGTAATATCCACCAAAGTGCAATGCAGGACTTACACCCAAAATTGCCGATGCCAGTAAGAAATACTTGAGTTGGTTTTTCTTTTCATTGGCCGCTCTTTTGAGATTACGAATGGTCACAATCAACGCAAAACCACAACACAGAAAATAGAACACAACGAACAAATGGTAGAGGGGACCACCTATTGCAGCAAAGTGAGGAGCGTAGCGAATAAGGCCAGAGATGAAATGCGGCGAGAAGCTGTTGAGGGAGAACAGCAGTGCTACCGTGTAGACAACGCACAACGAACCTTGTCGAAGTCGTTGACGCTCATCGTTACTAATTGAAAATGCCAGATGCAAGTAGGCTGCGAGAGTAAACGATCCGGGAATGTAGGTCAAGCGCGCAAGATTAAGTACCGTTTGATCAGACAGAGGAAGCGAAGATACGGTTGGAAATAGGCACCAGAGGCTACCGCAGAAACACATAAGTGCAAATGGTTTTGCAGCAGGTGTTTTGTGCCCTCTGTAGTAAACGAACCCAGCTACACTAAGACCAGAGAGAACTGCAGAGAGCGAGGCGAAAACATAAATATTCGGATGCCAGCTCTCGAACATCCATCATCCTCACTGGCGAGCAAGAGCTCCTTGAACGGCATTCAGGATTTGCTCGCGCTCGAAGGGTTTGGGGAGGTAGTTCTGGGCACCCAACTTGACGGCTTCTTTGGCAAGTTCAACGCTCTGGTAGGCGGTAAGCACAAGGACAGGCGTGGTGAGGTTAGTGTCCTTCAGCCGCCTGAGGACTTCCAACCCGTCGAGCTTCGGCATTTTGATATCAAGCAGCACCAGCTCAAACGGCTCGCCGGTCATCTTTGCAAGCGTCTCTTCCCCGTCCTTCGCAAATGCCAAGTCATACTCCTCGCCCAAGATCAGTTGCAGCGACTCCCGGATTCCTTCCTCATCATCCGCGATCAGAATGCGTGTTCTTGCCATGACAGGACCTCCTCTTGGACACAAGACTCACGACCCAAGACTCAAGCCGGGAGACGACACCGAATCCCTGCTGACCGTCAGCACATATTCACGTTGAGAACCTCGCGTTGCTCCTTCAGCGATGTTGGCCGGTACTGAAACTGCAGCTCGACGCATTTGAGAGATGAGGCCGTATCGCTCCTCAGACGGAAACGTCTTCGTGGTTTCGTACGCCGCCACGGCAAGGTCATCGGCTAATTGCCACGCCCTAATCGACCGGAAGTTCCTTCCCATTGCCCCCTTGAGTCCTGAGTCTTGTGTCTTGAGTCCCGCCGATCGGCAGTTGCATCGTCACCGTCGTACCCTTCCCTATTTCACTCTCAACCGTCACACGCCCCCCGTGCTCCCGGAGGATCGTATGCACGACCGACAGGCCGAGCCCTGTTCCATGCGGCTTCGTGGTGTAGAACGGGTCGAAGACGTGCTGCAATTCCCGCCGTGGGATCCCTGGGCCGGTGTCCGCCACAACAATAGCCAGCGAGCCGTTCTCCCTCACCGTTGAGACGGCAATCCGCCCGGGCCCCGGCATGGCTTCGACACTGTTGAGCAGGACGTTCAACAGCGCCTGCTTTAATTGTCCCGGATCAGCCCCAACCTCGTCCATCGGATCAAACGAGGTCTCGATGCGAATCTGCTTGTTCAGAAAGGTGCCGTGGAGGAACTCCAGCGTCTCGTTGACAAGCTGCGAGAGACGGACCTGCTGGAGCTCTGGGGGTGTCGGACGCGCAAAGTCCAGCAGGCGCTGGACGAGGTGGTTCATCCGATCCACCTCCTGCCCCAGGATCTTCGCGAACTTCTCCCGGAACGCCGGATCGTCATACTTCTCCGGCAGATACTGTGCGAAGGTCTTGATCGAGCTGAGGGGGTTCTTGATCTCATGCGCCATGCCCGCGGCCAGCGTCGACACTGCCTTGAGACGCTCCGTCCGCTGGACTTCCCTTCTGAGCTGCTCGTTCTGCTCCGCCAGTTCTTCTTGAGAGCCGCGGAAAAAGCAGCGATCAACGAACGCCTGAACCGCATTCCTGACGGGACTGAACCCCAAGGCGATCACAAACCCCGCGATCACGTTGCCGACAATGGACCGGTAGCCCATGAAGCCCTGGAAGAGCCGCTCCATCACCAGCACCATAACGAGATACGATGCGGTGATGAGGGCGGCGAGGATGGAGTAGATGGCCGTCCGTCGAATCGCCAGCGTGAAGTCGAGAATCTGGTGCTTGATGATCGCATAGGTCGCCAGGCCAGCAAAACCCAGCAGGAAGAACGACCCAATGGGGGGCATGGGGATGCCGTACTTCGGCAGGTAATCAAGGAGCGCGAAGGAAAAGATGCCAAATGACAACCCGATATAGCGAAGACGGTTGTATTCGGCGCGTTGGCCGCAATTGCGGGTCTCCCGTAATTTCCCAAACAGCAGTGAGAAGGCGACGAATACCGCAAAACAGCCGAATAACGCATCGAGCCCTGCGAGTATCCCACCCTTTGCATAGGGTCCCCACCAGTATCGATAGATATCTCCAGGAGGGAAGTACAAGTCTGTGCTCAACATTCCTGTGATCATAACGGCGGCATAGGTATAGCCCCACCGAACAAGTTTCCGCCATCTTTTCGCGTGTGTCAGGGTCACGACAAAATCGAGAAACAACGCGGGTGCAATTGTACAGGTTAGGTGGCCGGCCTTGGTCCACCAGACAACTTGGTGGGGATCACTTAGGTTAAGCATAACGCTTACGGCAAATGGCCACGGGACAACCGAGAGGCACACGAGACAAAACAGCTGATGGACCCGCGAGCTATGATTTTTCCAGAAGCAGAATAGCCCAAGGGTCCCGGTTGCGATGCTCGTCACGAACGGCACAATAGAGTAGGGATTGAAGCCACTCATAGGACCGGCGGGGTGACGACGGACAGGCACTTGGCGGTGCGGGCGCCGGTGTTCCGCAGACTGTGTGGAATGGAGGCGTCCAGGTAGAGGCTGCTGCCGCGCCGCAGCTCATGGGCCGCCTCGCCGACTTTGGCCTCCAGCGTTCCCTCCAACACATAGAGGAACTTCTCCGTGCCCACCTTCGCTTCCTCTTTCTGCGTGCTGCCGCCCGGCTCGATCGTGATGAGCACCGGCATCAGCTTTTTCCTGAGGATGTCGGTGGTGAGCATCGCGATAGACGACTTCCCCGCCTCATGGACGTAGACGTCCCCTCGGCGCGCCGGGGGCTGTAGCGTCACCGCATCTTTGATCCGGGCTTCCTCGATGCCGGCGTAGAGCTCGGTGATCTTCACGCCAAGCGCCGTCGCCAGCCGGATGTGGCACTCCAGGGTGCCGGTCATCTTGCCCCTCTCAATCCGCGAGATCGTCGCCGCATCGACCCCGGAGGCCTTGGCCAGCTCAAGCAGCCGCACCCCCTGCGACTTGCGCAGCTGCCGCAGTCTGGCCCCGACCGACTTGGCGGTCTCGTCAACCGGTGGATGACCCGCCTTGCGCGCCCGTGGTGCTTTCATGAGAGCCGTCCCGCCCATGTTCGCGTGCTCCTCCTTAAGCTGATGGCTTGCCCTGCCCTGGAGGTAGTGTGCCACAGCGGGTTCGCTGCGTCAATATAAATTTGCAAATATTGTAAAATTTCCCTTGACAGACCCCCAGGGGGATGGTATGCTTATTCTACAAATTAAATTTGTCAATAACTAACTACGGAGGAGCCCATGAGCCACTGGATGAGAACACGGCCCGCACGTGCGGGGTGGATCCCCGTTCTGATCGCCGGCGGTGCGCTGCTGACACCCGCCCCCCTCCTCTGGGCCGCCCAAGCCTTCCAGGAATCCGCCGGCCAGGTCGTGATGGAGGCCGAGAACGCCGATGCGAACATCGCTCGCAGCGGCAAGACCTGGACGCTCGAAACGGCCATAACCGGCTACTCGGGGAGCGGCTATCTCACCGCCCTGCCCAACAGCGACCTCAAGAACAATACCGGCTACACTACAGCCAGCCCGGAATTGCAATACAACGTGAACTTTTCCACCACTGGCACCTACTACGTCTGGATCCGGGGCTATGGCAGCAGCGGCAGCGATGACTCGATCCATGCCGGGATTGATGGGACCGGCCCGGCCTCTGCCGATCGCATTAGCTCGTTTCCCGCCAGCTGGACCTGGAGCCGAAATACGAGCGACAGCGCTCCTGCCACGCTGACGGTCTCTTCCCCAGGTCTTCACACCATCCATCTCTGGATGCGCGAGGATGGCTTTAAGGTGGATAAACTCCTCCTGCGGACCAGCAGTTCTTCCACCGCCCCCTCCGGGACCGGACCGGCGCAGAGCGCTCGTGTGACCGCCACCGATACCAGCCCCCCATCCCAACCGGCCACGCCGACGGAAGGCTCAGCCAGCGACGCCGATTATGACAGTGACGGCGCCTACACCATCTACTGGACGGCGGCCAGCGATGGGCAATCCGGCGTCAGCGCCTACGAGCTGCAGGAGCGGGTCGGCGCAACCGGCGTCTGGACGACGCTGACGTCGACCACCACCGCGACCAGCTTCGCCGTCACCGGCAAGCTGCACAACACGCGCTACTACTATCACGTCCGCGCCAGAAACGGGGACGGCGTGTGGGGCTCGTGGTCCACCGATTCCGATGGGGTGCTGGTGGATACCACCATCCCCATTCCACCCAGCGTCACGGACGACGGGGCGACGACCAGCTCCACCACAACGCTCCATGCGACGTGGCAGGGCGCCAGCGACCCCGAGTCGGGTATCACGGAGTACCGCTACCGCATCCGTCGGGATGCGAACAACGGGACCATCATCCGGGACTACACCTCCGTCGGTCTGGCCACCGAGGTCACCGCCACGGGACTGACCCTGGTCAACGGGGTCACCTACTTCATCGGGATTCGCGCCTTCAACGGCGCCGGGCTCTTCGACAGCAATTACTCCAACGGCATCACGATCTCGGCAGGGGACACCACACCCCCGGCGATCACCAACGTGACGGTCTCCACCATCACCACCTCGAGCGCGACCATCTCCTGGACAACCGATGAGCCCGCGACCTCACAGGTCGAGTACGGCCTCACGACCGGCTACGGGCAGCTCACGCCCCTCGATTCAGCGCTACTGACCAACCACAGCGTCACACTCTCGGGTCTCACCGAAGCCACCCTCTATCACTTCAGGGTTCGCTCAACCGATGGAGCGAACAATCCAGCATCGAGCGCTGATCAAACCTTCACCACGACGGCTCCGGCCGACACCACCCCACCGACCGGTACCATCACTATCAATGGCGCCGCCGCCGCCACGAACAGTCTGACGGTGACCCTGACCCTCTCCGCCACCGACAACTCCGGATCGGTTTCGCAGATGCAGTTTTCCAGCGATGGGACCACCTACACGGCGCCCGAGGCGTACGCCGCCACCAAGAGCTGGACGCTGACCGCCGGTGACGGGGTGAAGACGGTGTATGCCAAGTTCAAGGACGCGGCAGGCAATTGGTCGGTGCCCGCGAGCGACACGATCACGCTCGATACCACGCCGCCGACACTCAGCATCACCAGCCCTGCGGATGGAGCAGTGATCGTCGCGCCATAGCAGTGGCAAAGTGGCTGGGTGGCAAAGTGATTCAGCAACAACGAGAGGCAACTCGATGCCCATGATCAAGCACTTTACGGAATTGCTGGTTTGGCAGAAGGCGGATGCGCTCGCCCATGACGTCTTCGGAACCACGGAATCCTTTCCCCGCCAGTACCTCTTTGACCTAACGAACCAGCTCCGACGCGCTGCCCTCTCTGTTGCCGCGAATATTGTCGAAGGATCCGCCTCGACTCATACGAAGGAGCTTCTTCAATTTATCAACATCGCCCGCCGGTCTGTACGTGAGACCCAATATCTTCTTCTCTTCGCACTTCGCCGTGAACTCATCACGGTTGACTCGCACCGGGCCATGACCGATGGGTACGAGGAGGTACACCGAATGCTTAACGGCCTAACCCACTCGCTCAGGAGGACCTGATGAGACCACTCCGGACACTCATGCTGGTTCTGCTTATCTCTTCACTTCGCCACTTCGCCACTTCGCCACTTTGCCACGCCCAGGTGCCACCACTCATCCGCTACCAGGGCCAGGCGGTGGACGCGAATGGGGTGCCGCTTGAGGGGCCGTATACCCTAACCCTTCGGCTCTACCCGGCGGAAACGGGCGGGGCGCCAGTGTGGGAGGAGATCCAAGTCAACGTCCCCTTGAGC
>CAYJWN010000010.1:0-30804 GCA_964373835.1 uncultured Planctomycetales bacterium | reverse complement strand
CGGTGGCAGGGTCATTCATCACGATGATGGCCATCACGGTGGGCAGGCCGCGCCGGGGATTGCGGGCGTGGACGTTGACCCATTTCACCCCGCAGGCCGCTGGACGTCGCAGGTACGCCGGCATGGCCCGGAAGTCGTTGCCGCTTGGCAGCGGCAGATAGACCTTGGACGGCATCACCGTGTCACCCCGCGCCGTCGCTTTGAACGCCTCACGTACCACGCGGATCGCCGTCGGGAGATCCACCAACCGGGCCACGTCGCGCTGCGTCAACAGCCGGATACGGGGCATCCTCATCGGCCCTCCCACGCATTCAGCCATTGAACTGGTCTAGTCATGCCGGAATTGCTGCCACAGCCGGCGAAACCGGCTCTCATAGACCAACTGATAGAGCGCCTGCTTGTCGGGAAACAGGCGCGCGATCTCCGCTCGCAGCGCCGCCTGCTGAATGTCGATATCAATCGGCGCGGCCTCGCCGGAGACAATCATCTCGCAGATGCGATCGGCCTGCCGCTGGAGCGCTCGGACCGCGGCATCCTCCGCGCAGAGCGCCTCCAACCGCACGGTGAGCTCCTCTTCCACCGCCTCGCGGTTCGCTGGCGAAAGCGGAATCAACTCCACGTCCTTGCGCCGCTTTAAGGCGTTCAACAGCGGCAGGGGGGCGACGCTGCCGGTGGCCACGATCGACGGCCCGCGGTCAAACGCCTCCTGCACCACCTGCGCAAAGACCGGCGAGCAGAGCTCCATCCGCCCGAGTTCGTCCAGGAACAGAATGAGCGCATGCTGCATCGCCCGACGGATCACGGGGACGGCGACGTCCTCCAACACCGAGACGTTGACTGTGTACGGCCCGACCCGGACGCCCCCCTCCATCCGCCGGTGCGCCAACAGGACCTGCCGCCCATCCAGCGGGCTGAGCCAAAACCCCATCCGCTGCTCCTCTTCCCGGACCTCTTCGGTGAGAAAGCCATCGATTGGACGGTTGTGCAACGACTGGATGAGCCGCTTCATCAGGGTGGTCTTGCCGACGCCAGGCCGGCCGACGATCAGGAGATGCTTCATCGATCAGTCGAGAGTGGAGAGTGGCGAGTTGCGAGTTCGTTGATGTGTGTTACTCGAGGGGGAGGGGTTCGCGTCTGGTGTGCTTTTGGAAGTACGGAAGGGTGGGCAAAATCGGCGCAAAGTTTTCAGGATACGGCAGGAAAAAGGTGACGGTTTCATAGAGCCCGACCCCGGTGCGCACACTCCCTTTCACCAGCCCGTAGGCGGTCCCGGTCAGGAGGCTGCCCGCGGTGTCGCTTTTGCTGTAGCGCTGGTGGATGTTGAGCGGAATTTCGAGCCACCCCCCGAGGGCATTGGACACCCCACGACCCAGTTTCTCAAAGGCGGGATGGAGGTTGTAGCGGCCCATCATCTCATCGACGCGATCCTGGCCCCCGGTGGGTGCTGGCGGCGTCTCGGCCCACACGGGCAGCGTGGCGATGCCCACCAGGCACACGAGGCTCACGAGCCAGCACCGAACATCTGACATGTCACGCCCTCCCTCAATTCCACGAGACATTAGGATACGGCTCGGCGATGGCGTGGCGCGCGCGGCGGCCGAGGTCCGTCGAGGACGCCCAACGCCTTCACGCTCACGACCTGCCGGCCCCCAAGGATGAGATGATCGAGCACCTCGATGCCCAAGAGCTCGCCCGCCTCGACCAGTCGGGTCGTCAACCGCAGATCGTGTTCGGAGGGTGTCGGATCCCCGGAGGGATGGTTGTGCGCGAGGATGACCGCCGCGGCGCAGGCCGCAATCGCCTCTTTGAACAGCTCGCGGGGATGGACCAGCGTCGCGGACAGGCTCCCCACCGCAATCGGGCTCATGCGAATCAACCGGTGCCGATTATCCAATAACAGCGCCACCACATGCTCCTTGGCCTTGTCGACGAGATGCGGCCGCACGACGGCGGCGGCCGCCTCAACGCTGTCGATCACCGGCCGCCGTCCATTCGAAGTCATCGCGACCCGTCGGGCGATTTCGACGGCGGCTTTCAGCTGCGCCGCCTTGGCCGGACCAATCCCGTGCACCGTGGCGAGCTGCTCCACCGAGGCCTCGGCGATCCCGCGCAGCGTCCCGCACGCGGCCAAGAGCCGCCGCGCGCTCACCAAGACCGATTCACCGGCGATCCCGCGACCCAACACGCACGCCAGGAGCTCCTGTTCGGAGAGCGCTTCAGCGCCCAGGCGGGTGAGCCGTTCGCGCGGGCGCTCCGAGACGGGAAGATCGCTGATCGTTAAGCCTGCGGCCATGGTGCTCGCATCTTACCCAACTGTGGGGGTCTTGTCGAGATGAAAGCCATCTATCGAGAATGGGTGACACCGATCTGAGGACAGCGCCGCGCCACGGGACATCGGCTGCACCAGGGGGACGTGGGGTGGCAGAGATTCTGACCAAACGTGACCAACAGGTCGTTGTACCGTTGCCAGTAGCGACGGGGCAGACGCCGCCGCAAGGCCATTTCGGTCTGTTCGGGTGTCTGGGTCGTGACGTAGCCCCACCGATTGCTGATGCGATGGACGTGGGTGTCGACGCAGATCCCATCTTTGTGAAACGCCAACGTCACGACGAGATTGGCGGTCTTGCGGCCGACCCCTGTAATCGTCAGCAGCTCATCCAGATCACCGGGCACATGACCGTCGTAGCGATCGAGCAGCGTGCGGCACACCGAGCGGATGGTCCTCGCTTTCGTGCGATAGAACCCGACCGGGAAGATGAGTCGCTCGATCGCGGCGGGTGACAACCGCACCATGCGCTGCGGGGTGCGTGCCATCCGGAAGAGCCGCTCGGCGGCTCCCCGCGTCGTCTCATCCTTGGTGCGCAGGCTCAGGAGACAGCTGATGAGCGTGGTAAACGGATCGTGCTTGTAGTGCCCCACGATGGGCTCCCGCCACTGGCGCACCTCGCGCTGGAGCACGCTGATGACCCAATGGATGCTCCGATTGGTCACCATCAACGTCAAAATTTTTAATTTTGCCTTGTGGTTTTACCTTTTGCGTTTTGAGTTTTGACTTTTCGGTCGCTTACCATGTTCCGGCGAACAGCTCCCGGACTTTGGCGGCAGGATCCGGCGCGGTCATGAGCGCCTCGCCAATGAGGACGGCGTGCACGCCGAGCCGCTTCATCCGCTGGACGTCCTCGGCGCTCTGCACGCCGCTTTCGGCGACAATCAGCTTGCCGGGTGGGATGCGCGGCATGAGCTGCTCGGTGAGGGTGGGGTCGATCGTGAAGGTCGCAAGATCCCGGTGATTGATCCCGATGACGTGCGCCCCGGCCCCCAGCGCCCTTTTCAGCTCGGCTTCCGCATGCACTTCGACCACCGGCTCGATGCCGAGCTTATCGGCCGCTTGCATACACTGAAAGAGTTGCTCTTCCGTCAGGATGCGGGCGATCAACAAGACCGCGTCGGCTTCATAGAAGGCCGCCTCATAGACTTGGTACGGATCGACGATGAAGTCCTTGCGCAGGGTGGGCACCTCCGTAAAGTGCTTCACATCGCGCAGGAAATCAAGATGCCCGCCGAAAAACGGCTCATCCGTCAGCACCGAGAGGGCTGCGGCGCCGGCCTGCTGCAGCGTCTGCGCCAGGCTCACCGGATCAAACCGCTCCCGGAGCATCCCCTTCGACGGGGACTTGCGCTTGAGCTCCGCGATGAGTGAGAGCGTGCCCGGCACGTCGATGGCCTTGCGAAAGCTGCGCTCCGCCAGGTAGTTGGCCATGCGCGCCTTGAGGTCTTCGAACGGCAGGCGGCCTTTGGCCTCCTCGACCTCCATCTGCTTGCTCATCACGATGTCATCCAGCATCGGTCAGTTCCTTCACCTGCTCCAGCAGCGTGAGAGCACGTCCCGAAGCGAGAGCCTCACCGGCCTGCTCGATCCCCTCGCGCATGGTCGCCGCCTGATCCGCCACGTAGATCGCGCAGCCCGCGTTGACGACGACGATGTCACGGATAGCCGAGTGCTTGCCGCCAAGGATCTCAAGGGTCACCCGGGCATTCTCCTGCGCCGTGCCCCCGCGCAGCGCATCCAGCGTCGCATGCGGCACGCCAAACGTCTCCACATGAAACCGCTGCTCCGTGAGAGCCCCTGCACGAACCTCAAGCACCGCGGTCTCTCGGGTCGTGGTCACCTCATCCAACCCATCGCGGCCATGCACCACCATGCCGTGCCGGATCCCAAGCCGAACGAGCGCCTCCGCTATGGGCTGCATCAACCGTATCTCAGAGACCCCCACCAACTGAAACGTCAGCGGCACCGGATTGGCGAGCGGCCCGATGAGATTGAAGATCGTCCGAATCCCCAGCGCCTTGCGGATCGGCGCCACAGCCTTCATCGCCGGATGAAATGTCGGTGCAAAGCAGAATCCAAACCCGACCTCCTCAATGCATCGCGCCACCTGGGCTGGTGAGGCGTCCAAGTTGACTCCGAGCGCTTCCAACAGATCCGCGCTGCCGCAGCGGCTGGAGGCCGCGCGGTTGCCGTGCTTAGCCACCCGCACGCCCGCCGCCGCCGCGACCAGCGCGGCGAGCGTCGACACGTTGATGGTCCCCTGCCCGTCGCCGCCGGTGCCGCAGGTGTCGCACAGCTCATACGGGCGCGAGAGCGGCACGCGCACTGCGTGGGCCCGGAGCACCGCGACGGCGACGGCGATCTCTTCAGCGGTCTCTCCGCGCCGCGCCAGCGTTGTCAGGAACTCCCGGATTGCATCCGGCGCGAGCCGGCCCGTCATGATGTCGGTCATGACGCGGCTCATGGCCTCGGCGTTCAGCGGCTGCTCATAGTTCATGGGGAGCGACGGTCCCTCGACTGCGCTCGGGACCGTCGCTGGGCGAGCCGCAGGAAGTTCTTCAACAGGTCCTTGCCGACGGAGGTAAGGATGGATTCCGGATGAAACTGCACGCCGTACACCGGCAGGCGGCGGTGCTCAAGCCCCATGATCTCCTGATCGGACGTCCAGGCTGTGATCGCCAGCGCCTTGGGCAGGTTGTGCCGCTTGACGATGAGCGAATGGTAGCGGGTGGCGTCAAACGGATTCGGCAGATCCGTGAAGAGGCCGGTCTTGGTGTGGTAAATGCGCGACGTCTTGCCATGCATCGGCCGGTTGGCCCGCACCACCTCCCCGCCGAAGACCTCGCCGATACACTGGTGCCCGAGGCAGACGCCCAGGATCGGGATGCGGCCTGCAAACGTTTTGATCAGGTCATTGGAGATCCCCGCGTCGGACGGCCGGCCGGGGCCGGGCGAGATCACGATGCGTTCGGGCGCCATCCGCGCAACCTGCTTGAGCGTCACGGCATCGTTGCGCTTGACAAGGAGCTCCTCCCCCAGCTCGCTCAGGTACTGGACGAGGTTGTAGGTAAACGAATCGTAGTTATCAATCATTAAAATCATTCGAGACCTCTGAAGTCAGACCGCCTGATACGCGTTCGATGTAACGGTCTGACCATCGAGGGGTCTGACACCAGCCACGCGAATACCTGTAATAGGTGTCTGACCCCGGTTTATTGCGCTCCGCATGTTTCCGCCAATTCGATCGCTTGGAGCATGCCACGCGCTTTATTGAGCGTCTCCTGATACTCGCGCTCCGGCTGCGAGTCGGCCACGATCCCAGCTCCGGCCTGGATGTACGCTCGACGGTCCTTCATCACGATGGTCCGGATCGTGATGCAGGTATCCAGGTTGCCGGAGAAGCTGAAATATCCTACGGCACCGGCATAGGGTCCCCGATCATGGCGTTCTAATTCCGCGATGATTTCCATGGCGCGCACTTTCGGCGCGCCGGTCACTGTCCCGGCCGGGAACGTTGCCCGCAGCACGTCAAAGCTGGTCTTCCCAGCCCGCAGCCGTCCCATGACGCTGCTGACCAGGTGCAGCACGTGGGAGTACTTCTCGATGACCATCAGTTCCGGCGTTTCGACCGATCCTGGCCTGGCGATGCGGCCCAGGTCATTACGGCCCAAGTCCACCAGCATCAGGTGCTCGGCGCGCTCTTTGGGACTGGCACGCAGTTGATGGATGAGCCGCTCATCATCGCGCGCCGTAGCACCCCGCGGCCGCGTGCCCGCAATGGGGCGCGTCTCCAGACGCCCATCTTCACAGCGCACGAGCATCTCCGGCGAAGTCCCGACCAGCGCGAGCGACCCGAATCGAAGATGGTACATGTACGGCGAGGGATTGAGCGAGCGCAGGACGCGGTACACGTCAAACGGCTCACCTGAGAAGGCGCGCTCAAGCCGCTGCGAGAGCACCGCCTGAATGATGTCGCCGGCCCGGATGTACTCCTTCGCCCTCCTTACCATCCGCGTAAACATCTCGCGGCTCACATTCGAGCGCACTGCAGCAGGCCGTCGGCCTGTGCGTCGGACCCGTCGTGCAGCCGGCGCGGCAAGCGGCACCTGCAGCCGCGCCGCCATGGCTTCGATCTGGCGAACCGCCAGACGGTAGGCTGCGCGAGGAGACGTCCCGGCCGTATGCGCATTGGCCACTAGCAGCAGCTTGTGCTGCGCGTGATCAAAGATCGCCATCGTGTCGGTGAGCATGAGCATCACATCCGGCACGCGCAGGTCATTCACCTGGTGCGCCGGCAGGCGCTCAAGAAACCGCACGACGTTATAGCCCAAGTAGCCCACGAGCCCCCCGCAGAAACGCGGCAGGCCCGCCATCGGGACGAAGCGAAACTGCTTCATCAGCCGCTCCACCTCCGCCAGCGGATCCTCGGTGGTCTCAAACCGCCGGAGGCGTGGCGCGCGATCCTTCTGAAACTCCGAGAGCTCGACATGCCTGCCGGCGCTGGTCATTAACAGACGCGGCCGGCTGCCCAAAAACGAAAAGCGGGCGACTTTCTCGGTGCCTTCCACCGATTCGAGCAAGTAGCTAAAGCGGCCGTCGTCCAGTTTCAGGAAGGCGCTGACCGGCGTCTCCAAGTCCGCAAGCAACTCGCCATACACGGGAATGACGTTCCCGTGCCTCGCCAAGCGGACGAATTCAGATTCCGACGGGACCATGATCATCGCGCTCGATAGACTTTCCGCGGATCAAAGACCTTTTTTCCCACGGTCGTGACCCGCCCGCCTTTCGACAAGCGACGGAAGTAGCAGGTGAAATAACCCGTGTGGCAGGCCGCGACGTGCTGCTCGACCAGCAAGAGCAGCGACTTGCCTTCGCAATCCACTCGCACCTCTCGAATCGTCTGGATGTGGCCTGACGTGTCCCCTTTTTGCATCAGCCGCCCCTGGGAGCGGCGGAAGACGTACACGGTGCCGGTCTGCAGGCTTTTTTTCAGCGCATCGCGATTGAGGTAGCACAGCGTCAGCACCTGGTTCGTCTTCGCGTCCTGGATCACGGTGGGGATGAGACCCCTCTCAGTGAATTTCAGGACGCTCGTCAACGCTCCATAGGCGGATTGCGAATTCCGGATGTTGGCTTTCGGACTGGGTCGCGTCATGACCGGACCATGAGTCCTTGTGAATGTAAGTACCGCTTCACATCAGCGATTGACAGCTCGCCGAAATGGAACAGCGAGGCGGCCAGCGCGGCATCGGCGCCGCCGGCCGTGAGCGCGTCATAGAAGTGCTCCGGCTTCCCTGCTCCCCCTGAGGCAATGACGGGGATCCCGACGGCAGCCGCCACCGCCTGTGTCAGTTCCACATCATAGCCGGCCTTCGTGCCGTCGCGATCCATGCTCGTGAGCAGAATCTCACCCGCCCCGCGCCGTTCAGCCTCACGGGCCCACTCAACTGCATCCTTGCCGGTCGGGGTCCTCCCACCGTGGGTATAGACTTCCCACTGCGCTGTGTGCTGACGTTTGGCGTCGATCGCCACCACAATGCACTGGCAGCCAAACCGCTCGGAGGCTTCGCTGATGAACGCCGGCCGCTCCACCGCGCTGGTATTGATCGACACCTTATCGGCGCCGGCATTCAGGAGCGCCCGAATATCCTCCACGGTCCGGATCCCGCCCCCCACGGTGAGCGGCATGAAGGCGACCGCGGCGGTCTTGGCCACGACGTCGAGAATGATCGGCCGCTGCTCGTGGCTCGCCGTAATATCGAGGAAGACCAGCTCATCCGCCCCCGCGTCGTTGTAGGCCCTGGCGGCCTCCACCGGATCACCCGCATCCCGCAGGCTGACGAACTTGATCCCCTTCACAACGCGCCCCTTGTCAACATCGAGGCACGGAATAATGCGCTTGGCCAACATATCACTGGACTCGACGAACGGCTTCTGCGAGATCAATGGCGCCCTCGTAGAGCGCCTTGCCTACGATGGCACCGATCACTCCGCGCAGCTCAAACTGCTTGACCTGCTCCAAGTCTTTGATGGACGCGATGCCTCCAGAGGCGATGACCTCAAGCGACCCGACAGCCAGCACCTCATCGAGCAGATTCAGGTTAGGCCCCTGCAGCATGCCGTCCAGGCTGACGTCGGTGCAAATGAGGGTGGTGACGCCAAGCGCCTTCATCTGCTGCGCGAGGCTCGCGGGGGTCAGCGCCGTCGCACTCACCCAGCCGCGCGAGACCACCTGGCCGGCCTTGGCGTCAATGGCGACCGCAATCTTCCGGCCATAGCGCGTGGCGGCCGCCTGCACGAATGGCGGATCTTCGCACGCCTTCGTGCCCAACACCACACGAGAGGCGCCCGCTTCAATCGCCCGGTCAAGCGTTTCCCGCGTGCGAATGCCGCCGCTGAGTTCCACGCGCACGCCGCATGAGCGAATGATCTGCGCGGCCAGCGGCAGGTTGGCATAGGTGCCATCGAAGGCGCCGTTGAGATCGACGACATGCAGCCAGGTCGCCCCCGCCTCGACCCACCGCCGCGCCACGGCGACCGGATCGGTCGAATAGATGGTGACCTGATTGCGCTGGCCCTGCGCCAGCCGGACGACCTTGCCATCCAATAGATCAATCGCGGGAAGAATAATCATATTGAGCTATTGAGCGCCTTTAGAGCTTCACGAAGCTCTCTAACAGCTTCAGTCCTACGGCTTGGCTCTTTTCCGGGTGGAACTGTGTGGCATAGAGGTTCTGACGCCACACCATCGCGGCAAACGGCCCCCCGTAGTCCGCTTCCAACGCCACCACCGACCGATCCGTCGGGTTCGCATAATAGGAGTGCACAAAGTAGAAAAAACTCCCATCCGGAATCCCCTTCAGAAGAGGACACCTGGTCTGTGTGCTGAAGATTTGATTCCACCCCATGTGGGGAATTTTGAGTGGTGAGTTCAGAGTTGAGAGTTGAGAGTGAAAGGAGAAGCGTCGCACGGTACCACTCACAACACCAAGACCGTCGGCTCCTGCCCCTTCCTCGCTGCGGTCAAACAGCAGTTGGAGCCCGAGGCAGATGCCAAGATACGGCCGCCCGGCCGCGATGGCCGTCTTGATTGGCTCCACCAGCCCGCGGGCGCTCAGCTCCCGCATCGCCGCCGGAGACGCGCCCACGCCCGGCAGGATGAGCTTCGATGCGCGAGCCACGTCCTGTGGCTGGCCCGAGACACGCACAGAGGCCCCCAGCGATTCGAGCGCCTTCGAGACGCTGCGCAAATTGCCCATGCCGTAATCAACGATCGTAATCATCCAGTTGAGTGATGCGTGATCAGTGAAAAGTGAATAGTGAGAGAGCGTACCTGCAATGTTCCGCAGTCCACTTTTCACTATTCACTTTTCACTATTCACTAATCACTGTTCACTACAGTTGGCCTTTTGAGGAGGGCACGCCTGTGACGCGGGGATGGCGCCGGGTCGCCTGTTCGAGCGCGCGTCCCAGGGCCTTGAACACCGCTTCGCAGGTGTGGTGGAAATCAGCTCCCGCCAGGATGTCGATGTGCACCGTGGTCTTTGAGGCCCGCGTGAACGACTCAAGAAAGTGCTCCGCATCGCCCCACTGGTAGGCGCCGTGCGAACCTGTCGGCCGCCTGCGCACCGCAGGCACCCGCTGATCCCGCACGACGAGCCGTGGCCGGCCGGAAAAATCCAGCACCACGCGCGCCAGCGCCTCCTCCATCGGCACATAGGCCCAGCCATACCGAACGATGCCCCGGCGATCGCCAAGCGCCTTATCAAAGGCCTGGCCCACGGCCAGCCCCACATCTTCGTTCGTGTGGTGGAGGTCAATCTCAAGGTCTCCCTTGCCCTTCACGGCGAGGTCAAACGCGCCGTGGGTGCCCAGGAGGGTGAGCATGTGATCCAGAAACGGGATCCCCGTTCTCACTGAGGCCCGGCCCGTCCCATCCAGCCCGAGACTGACCGCAATCTTCGTTTCTTTTGTGTTGCGCGTAACCGCTGCTCGTCTCATGTATTTTGATTACACAGATTTTGAAAAGCGATTACACAGATAAACCGTTCTATCTGCGTAATCAGCTCTTCGACAGTCAATGCACTTGCGAATCTGCGTAATTCTCCTCTTGGTTAGGTTAGCCGCACCTTCACGGCATCAAAATGGCGCGGCATCCCTTCGATGGCGGTCAACCGCTCCAGCGGCTCCCGCACCCGCTCCAGCGCTTTCTTGGTGTAGCTGATCGTGTGCGTGCGCCGGATGAAATCGTCGATCCCCAGTCCGGAAAACGTGCTGGCTGAGCCCCCGGTCGGCAGGACGTGGCTGGGTCCTGCGATGTAGTCGCCCACCGTCACCGGCGAATAAGGCCCAAGGAAGATCGCGCCCGCGCGCGTGATCCGACGGGCCAGTTTATGGGGCGAGCGGACCATGATCTCCAGATGTTCCGGCGCCAACTGGTTGGCGACCTGCACCGCCTCATCCAGGTTTTTCACCATGACGCAGTAGCCGCCAGGAATCTGTTTTCTCGCGAGCTTGGCGAGCGCCTTCGAGGTCGTGATGAGAAACCCGAGGCCGCCGGCATGTTCGGTTTCACCCATGAGATCGGCAAGCACATACTGGGCGTTCGAGTAGCGGTTGGCGATCACCGCAATCTCTGACGGCCCCGCCATGGTGTCCACGTCCACAAACCCGAACACCTGCCGCTTCGCCTCCGCCACAAAGGCGTTCCCCGGCCCCACGATCTTGTTGACCTTCGGGATCGTCTTGGTCCCGAAGGCCATCGCCGCGATGGCCTGCGCCCCGCCCATCTTATAGACTTCGGTCACATCCAGGAGGCTCGCCACCGCCAGGATGTGCGGATCGACGCTGCCGTCCTTGCGCGGCGGCGTCGCCAGGATGATGTGCTGAACCCCCGCCCGCTTGGCCGGAATGACCGTCATGTAGACGGTCGAGACCAGGCTCGCGGTGCCGCCGGGGATGTAGATGCCCACGCGCTCGATGGGGTCAAACTGCTCCCCGAGCACCACCCCATCGCCGTCGACCACGCGCACCGGTTTCATCCGCGGACGCCCGTAGAACGACTGCACATTCTGGATGGCGCTCTTGAGCTGGAGCGCGAACTGCGGATCCAAATGCTGGAACGCGCCGGAGATCTCCGCCTCGGTCACGCGCAGCTGTCGGGGACTCAGGCGCGCGCCGTCGAACCGGCGCGTGTAGCGCAAGAGCGCCTCGTCCCCCCCCTGGCGCACGTCATCCACAATCGCGCGGACGCGCTCTTCGATCCGGCGTTTTCGGATGAGCTGGCGGCCGCACAGCCGCTGCCATACCTGCCCCGTTGTCGAGATGATCTTCATCTGATGAACTGTGGCTCTGGGTTCTGGGCTCGGGGCTCTGGGCAATTGCCCACAACCCTCAGCCCACAGCCCTCAGCCGACCCTATAGGTTGGCTCATTGGTTCAACGCCTCTCGCACAAGCTCTTCCGCGCGCCGCAGCGCCGCGGGAATCCCTGAGGGGTCTTTGCCGCCCGCCTGCGCAAATTCAGCTCGTCCGCCCCCGCTGCCATTCGTGAGCGGCGCCACCGCCTTGAGCAGGTCGCCCGCGTGAATGCGCTTCGCCAGATTGCGCGTCGTCGCCATCACCATCGACACATGGGTAGGGCCGTCGGACGATGCCAACAGGACCACCCCGTCACCCGAGAGGGAGCCTTTCACGGCATCCGCCAGCGCCGCAAGTAGCGCTCGATCCGCCTGTTTGATGGTAGAGCTCACGAGCGTCACACCGTGAATCTGCTTCGCTTCAGCCACCAGGCGGCCGGCCTGCACCGTGGCCAGCTCACGCTGCAGCGATTTGCGTTCCCGTTCCGCGCGTTTGAGCTGCTCGAGCAGCTCCTCCAATCCTTGCACGACCTCATCCGTCGCGCGCCCCAACCGCTTGGCCACATCATGCAACAGCCGCTGCTGCTGGTGTTGTCGCTGCGCCGCGGCCTCACCGACCAGCGCCTCGATGCGCCGGGTGCCCGCCGCAATGGAGCTTTCGCCGGTGATCATGAACGTCCCCACACAGCCGGTATGGACGAGATGCGTGCCGCCGCACAGCTCTTTCGAGTAGTCGCCGATCGTCACGACGCGGACCGCCGAGCCGTACTTCTCCCCGAACAAGGCGAGGGCTCCCGCGCGTTTGGCCTCTTCCAACTGCATCTGCGAGGCGCGAACTTCATCCGCCAGCGCCACGCGGCGGTTCACCAACACCTGCACGTCATGGCGCTGCTCTTCCTGCAGGGCGTTCAGCGAGGAGAAATCAAAGCGCACGCGCTCTTCCTCAACGAACGAGCCGGCCTGCACCGCATCGGGCCCGAGCACCTTGCGCAGCGCCCAGTGCAGCAGGTGGGCCGCGGTGTGGCTGCGCGCCACCTTCAGCCGGCGCTCCCCCTCCACCAACGCCCGCACCGGATCCTGGACGTTCAGGCTGCCTGTGCGGACCGTCGCGTGGTGGAGGAGCACATCATCCACCCATGTCGTCTGCCGGACATCGGCGGCGCCGCGCGGACCTTCAATGGCGCCGGCATCGCCGATTTGTCCACCGGCTTCGCCGTAGAACGGCGAACGATCGAGCACGATGCTGACGGTCTGACCGGCGGCGGCCTTGGTCACCCACCCTGTCCCGTCCCAGAGCCCTTGAATCACCGCATCGGACTGGAGGCTTTCATAGCCGACAAACTGCGCCTCTTTGGATGGAAGATCTTTGATCATCTCGCGAATGTGCAGCGTGTCGGAGACAAACACCCCGCCGGTGAACTGACTCCCCATCCGAGAACGTTCCTGCTGAATGCTCAAGGCCCGCTCAAACCCCTCACGATCGATGGAGAGACCACGTGCATTCGCAAGGTCTGCGGTCAGTTCAGGGGGCAATCCATAAGTATCGTAGAGCTCGAAGACCTCCTGGCCCTCAATGACCGACTGCTTGGCTTGTCGTGTTTTCGCAATGACTGCGGTCAGCCGATCTGACCCAGCCTCAAGCGTCTGTTGAAACTGTTTGATTTCACGGCTTAATGCCTCTCGAACCACAGCTTTCCTCTTGGCGATGTCCTTTGCATATGGACTGTCCTCCATCGCCGATTCAACAGCAGTGACCAGGTCAGACGCGCAACGGATCATGTCCTCCGACTGCACGCCGACCCCGAGGGCGTGCTCGACTCTGAGACAGGTACGTCGGACCAAGGTTCGCAACACATAGCCCTGTTTTACGTTCGACGGAGCAACCCCTTCGCTCAAGAGGAACGTAACGGCTCGAACGTGGTCGGCAATGGCCCGCTTCCCTGCTAACTGCTCATCACCACGCAGGCGCGTTCCCGGTCGAGTCCAGTGTTCAATAGCTGTCATGATGGGCGCAAAGAGATCCGTCTCGTAGTCCGTCTCGACTTTTTGGATCACTCGCGCCAGCCGCTCGAGGCCCATGCCGGTGTCGATGTTCGGCTTGGGCAGGGCTTTTAGGCTGCCGTCCGGCTGCCGATCAAATTGGGTGAACACGAGATTCCACATCTCCACCGACTTGGGGCCCTGGACCTTCCCATCGCGGTCGTAGTAGATCTCTGAACACGGCCCGCAGGGGCCGTTCGGCCCCTCGGTGGGCGCATTGGCCGGCCAGAAGTTGTCGGCCTGTCCGAACCGTTTGATCCGGTCCTCCGGCAGGCCCAGCGCGCGCCAGAGCTTGAAGGCTTCGTCGTCTTCTTCATAGATGCTGACCCAGAGCCGCTCGCGCGGAAGGCCCAGGCATAGCTTCTTGCGATCCGGGCTGGGCGTGCCGGCGTAGTCGAGCGTGCCGGTGAGAAACTCCCACGCCCACTGAATGGCGTCGGCCTTGAAGTAGTCGCCGAAGGAGAAATTCCCCAGCATTTCAAAGAATGAATGGTGGCTGGCCGTCTTGCCGACCCGCTCCAGATCGCCGGTGCGCAGGCACGTCTGGCACGACACCGCCCGCTTCAAATCGGTGCGCTTGCCAAGAAAGTAGTCCTTAAATTGGTTCATCCCCGCCGAGGTGAACAGCACCGTCGGGTCACCGCTGGGGATGAGCCCGTCGCTCGGCACGAGCGTATGCCCCTGCGCTTCAAAAAATTGTAAAAACCGCTGTCGGAGTTCCGCGCTGCGCATCACGAAGGCATCACGAAGGTGGGCGCCCGAACGATTCGTTGAGGAGGCGCTCGCTCAGGTCCGCGTCAAAGCCGCGCGCGGCGAGGAGGCGTGCCGCCTGCGCGCGTGTGGGGGACGTACTGGGGGTGATCCGCCGCCGGAGGAGATCGCGCGCACGCGCCTCATCCCCTAGTGCTGAGGCGACCCCCAGGCGACTGCCGGCATACTCAACGGCATCCTCATCCAGACCTTTCTCGGTGAGCTTTGCACGAATCGCGGCCCAGGCATACCCCTTACGGGCCCAGGTGTCCGCCCAGAGACGCGCGCAGGCACGGTCATCGAGCAGCCCGCGCCTGCGACATTCACCGAGCACCTGCGCCACCTTCTCCGGCGAGGCGCCGCGCCTATCAAGATATGCCAGAACGTCCCGCGTGGAACGAACCCCCGTCCGCGTATACCGGGTCACCAAGTTCCGGAGGCGTTCCAGCTGCGTACCGCCTAGCCCTATCGGGGGGGGATCATCCCTGGGCTTTGATGACGACATACCCGCGGTTGGTCCTGACCAACGCGTTGCCTTTCACCTGGTCGATCGCCTTGCGGTAGTCGCCGATTGCCTCAATGCGCATCCGGTTGACCTCATTAATGACATCGCCGGGCCGCAGGCCCGCCTGCTCCGCGGGGCTGTTCTCTGCGACCTCCACAACCAGCACCCCGGTCGCGCCAGGCGGTAGGTTGTATTGTTGCGCGGTTTCCGGCGAGAGGCTCGAGACCTGCAGGCCCCGCCAGGATTCCGTGGTCACGGCGCCGCCGGCCAATTCGGTCTCTGGCGGCCGCTGGCCGATCTCCACTTGAAGTATTTGGCGCTTGCCCTCGCGCAAGATGTCGATCGCGGCGCGCCGGCCGGCCTGTGTGGCGCTCACCCGGTCAATCAACTCGCGCGAGTGGTGGATCGGTTGGCCGTCAAACGCCTTCACGATATCGCCGTCCTTGAGGCCGGCCCGGCTAGCGGGGCTGTCCGGCAACACCTGGTACACCAGCACCCCCTCGCGATCCTGCAAGCCGTAGTATTCCGCCACATCATCGGTGATATCCTGGATCTGAATCCCCAGCCAGCCGTAGACGACCTGCTTGCCTTCGATCAGGGTCTCGAGAATCGTCTTGGCTTTATTGATCGGGATTGCAAAGCCGATGCCTTCAAACCCCCGCGAGCTGGTCAGGATCGCCACGTTGATACCAATGACGTCGCCCTGCAGATTGAGCAACGGCCCGCCGCTATTGCCCGGGTTGATCGCGGCGTCGGTCTGAATCAAGCCCGAATAGTCGCGGTCATAGCGGGAGGCGCGCGGCAGTTGCCGGTTGAGCGCGCTGATCACCCCGACGGTCAACGTGGGCTCTGCCCCCAGCGCGCGCACGGAGGGGCCGACGCCCATGAGGCCAAACGGATTACCCAGCGCCACCGCCCATTGCCCCGCCTGCACCGTGCTCGAATCACCGAGCTTGGCGGCCGTCAACTTTTTGGCGTCGATCTTCACGACCGCCAGGTCTGAGCGGGGATCTTTGCCCTTCACCGTGCCGGTGACCTCCCGCCCATCCGCGAGGGTCACCGTAATCTTCTCGGCATCGGCCACGACGTGCTCATTCGTGAGGATGAGCCCGCGCTCATCAATGATCACCCCGGATCCCAAGCCGAATCGCTTGAACTCGCGTTCCGGCGCATCCCCATAAAACTGACGGAAGAACTCTTCAAAGGGCTCATCCCCGAAGAAGGGATGCACGCGGAAGTACTGCCGCACCCGCTCAATCTGTTCCGTCGAGATGCTCACGACCGCCGGCCCGAACTGCTGGGCGATGTGCATAAACGCGCTCTGGAGCGACTCGGCCTCGCCCGTGGCCGCCTGGGCCGAAGACTCGAATCCGCCCTGCGGCGTCGGTTTTGCGCTGCTGGACCACAGCTCACTGCGCCCGGTGAACAGCCCCACGCCCAGGACCCCGATGAGCATCGCAAGCCCCAGGACCTTTGACGTCCGCGCCTTCATCGCTCACGCTCCCCGTTTATGCCCGTTGCGCGGCCGGTTCGGGAACCGCCTTGTCCTTCTCCACGGCCCGCTGCCTCAACTGCGCTTCCAGCTCCTGTGTGAGTTTCGGATTTTCTTTCAGGAACATCCGGGCGCTCTCGCGTCCCTGTCCGAGCTTCGTGTCCCCGTAGGACAGCCAGCTGCCCTGCCGCTGGATGAGGCCCAGGCTCTCGCCCACATCCAGGAGGCTGCCCGCCTTCGAAATTCCTTCATCGAAGAGGATGTCGAACTCGGCCTGCCGAAAGGGTGCGGCCACTTTATTCTTCACCACCTTGGCGCGCACCCGGTTGCCGATCGCCCGGTCGCCCACCTTGATCGTCTCGATGCGGCGCAGATCGAGGCGCACCGAGGAGTAGAACTTCAAGGCGCGGCCCCCCGGCGTGGTCTCCGGCGATCCGAACATCACCCCAATCTTCTCGCGGAGCTGGTTGATGAAGATGCAGCAGGTTTTCGACTTGGCGATCGCCGCGGTGAGTTTGCGCAGCGCCTGGCTCATCAGCCGCGCCTGCAGCCCCACGAACTGGTCGCCCATCTCGCCTTCAATCTCTGCGCGCGGCACGAGCGCCGCCACCGAGTCAATGACGATCACATCCACGGCGTTGGAGCGCACCAGCGTCTCAGCGATCTCCAGCGCCTGCTCGCCGGTATCGGGCTGCGAGACGAGGAGATCATCCAGGTTGACACCGATCGTCTTCGCATACGTGGGATCGAGCGCATGCTCCGCATCGATGAAGGCCGCGACCCCGCCGCCTCGCTGGGCTTCCACCAGCACGCTCAGGCTCAACGTGGTTTTGCCGGAGGATTCCGGCCCGAAGATCTCCACCACGCGCCCGCGCGGCAGCCCGCCGATGCCGAGGGCCAGATCCAGCGCCAATGAGCCGGTACCAATGGCGGGGATGTCGAACCTGGTGTCCTGCCCCAACCGCATGATGGAGCCTTTGCCGAACTGCTTCTCGATCTGGCTGAGGGTCAGCTCCAGCGCTTTCTGCCGTTCCGAGCGCTCCTTCTCCTTCTCCTGCTCACGTGCGGCCATGCCACGGTCTCCTTGTTGTGTCGTGCGTTGCGTGCTCGCGGGGTCTGGTGCTGGGCGCATCGGCCCTCCGGCGTGCGTGCAGTGAACAGGAGCTATTATACGTGAGCGGCCCCGTCCTTGCAAACGCTCTCCGCAGCCTTGTTGCTGCGGCAGTGGAGGAGTGCTGCGGCTGCTGGTCTACGATCGAGCCGGAGGGGTCAACCGCCTTCGCGGGGTGAGTGGAACAGTCACGTCGTTACGGCGCGCAGATATTCGCGCCGCTGGTGTTCTGGCACGGACGCCAGCCGAGGACCCTCACGCGGTCGACGGTCCCCGGCAAGCCGGGGGGGAAGCCGATTTGGCCGGTCACGATCGCACCGTCCAGGATGTTCAAATAGTTGGCGATGATCGCGCCGACGACGTTGATCAGGTTGGAGCTGGTGCCCAACGTCACCGTGCCCTGGGGCGCATCAATCGTCGCGTACACCGTCGCCCCGTGGTAGACCTTCACCCCGTTCGTGCTGCCCTGGGGAACGTGCAGCGAGAGCTGCGGCACGGTGCCGGCGGCAGGAGGGGCCGCGGTTTGGCCTTGAGGAAAACTGTAGATTCGAGAAAACGGCTTCGACGCGACGGCCAGGCCCGTGGTGGCGCTCACTCCGGTCGCAATCACGCGGGCTCGCCCATTGCTTGACTGACTGCAGGGCTCCAATGCGGCCATTAAAGACTCCGCCGTTATCGCACAGCTCATTGGGATTCATGGGGTCATCCGGGACGGTGTTGGGACAGAGTGTCCACGTCGCTCCGACCGGCACAGAGATGCCGGACGCCGGGCCTGAGCACGTGGCGATCCCCTCGAGGCTCGGTGGTGGGAGGCTTGACCAGGCGGGACGTTCCAGAGATTCCATTGGTATAGCCGGACCCCATGCCTGCGGCGGCTGGTCCCACGACCAGCTTTCCGGAGACAATCGCGTTTTGGTTGATATCGATCGTCATGGCGCCAGCTCCAGACACCAGGTCTCCATAAGCCCTGAGGCTGCCCGTCCATGAGGTGTTCGGTCCAAGCCGGATACCCGTCCTGCTAATGGCTCCGCCTGTGATCCATCGCCCCACCTCCCTACATCAGGAGGCGGCGTAGCGAGGCGTGGCTGGATTTGCTGACACGGATCGGCGGTCAAGAAGGCAGACGGGCACCAGACGTACATTCTTCGTTGGGGTTCCCAAGAGGGTTGCCCTGCTGCGTCAACGATCGCTTGAGCTGGCCGACGGAACCTCACATAGAGCCCAAAAGAACCGATTCCGTCAATCCGTGCCTGCGCCAAATCCTGCTGAACGGTATCCATGGCGCTCCGTGCCGTTTGGTGCGCCTGGATAAACGTCTCGCTCATGGAAAATGCTCGCTGGCCCGTGACGAACGAGGCCATGACGGCGCTCATGAGCGTTCCGAAGAGGGCCAACGAGATCAGCATTTCGACCAGCGTTAAGCCGCTATGTCGATGCATCGTGCTCTCCAAATGACAAACCGGACCACCGACGTCCTGGTTCGGTAGCCCGGCGACCCCCACACCAAACTTCCTGGTTCGGCAGCTCGGCGATCTTCCAAGAGACCCGTAGCTTTGCCCCCGCTAGATTGCTGCGCAATCTTACAGCGGGGCCCCCGAGCCAGTTTCGCGTAGCGAAACTCCGGGGGGACCCCGGATTGCTCCGCCCGCCAACATTGCTTCGGCGGGTCCGCCACGACTGCTGGCGGAGGTGTGCCATTTATCGCCAGAAACGACTTCAAGTTAAGTATACCTAACGGCGCTGAGGAGCGTCAGGGGGAAGGCGGCCGCCAGAAGGCGGTGACGGCCCCCCAGAGGCTCAGCGCCAGCGACACCCAGACGACCCAGTCGCCAAAGCGCACGTAGGGGGTAATCTCCTCGTGAGGCTCGATCGCCCACCTCAGCATAACCGGCTCGGAAGATTGGCTGCGGAGGAGCTCCTGGCCATGGGGATCGATGATGGCCGAGATGCCGGTTTTCATCGCGCGCACCACGAACCGGCCTGTCTCCACCGCCCGGAGCTGGGCCGCATCCGCATGCACCTGGGCCACCGCCGGATCGCCGAAGACGCCGTCGTTGCCGCCGCTCACCAGCACGGTGGCCCCGTCTCGCACGCTCTGCCGGGTCACCCACGGAAACAGGAGCTCCTGGCAGATGAACCCGCCGAGGACCGCGCCCGGGACGCGGATCAACTGGCTGCCGTGACCGGGAACATACTGCGACCGGCCGCGGATCGCCCACGGTCCCCATCCCCATGGCTGATATTCGGAAAAGGGCACCAGCTGTTGCTTGTGGTACCAGCCGAGCGTCCTGTGGGCGTTCCACGCCACCAGGGTGTTGTGATCACGTCCCTGCTCCACGGTATCGAGCCCGATGATCAGGACAGCGGGAGTTCCCTTAAGCAGGACCGCCATTTGCGCATCCCACGCCGACCGCGCGTGCTGCCATTCCGGCGGTTTTGTCTGCGAGGGGCTGCCGTCCAGGCTCACCACCCCCAACGCAATCGATTCCGGCAGGACCACCAGACGCGCCCCGCGCTGCAACGCCGCTTCCACCATGGGCGCGTAACTCCGGTCAAACCCGCTGGCGGAAAAGTCGGAGGTCTGATAGTCCACCTTGTGCCGCTGGAGCGCGGCCACCTCAACGGGGTTGGCCGAGCCGCGCGGCCGCCGAAGCGATACCGCGCCGCCGACCCACACGACCACCACGAGGCCGAGCGCGACGGCCAGCGGTCTCCAGCGAGCCGGCCCCTGCCTCCCCATGAGGATGTGCGCCAATCCAGCACTGAAGACCACGATGAGGGCGCTGAGCAGCCACACGCCGCCGGCTGCGGCCGCCTGGCGAATGGCCGCCAGATCGGCCGCCGCATTGCCGAGGAACGCCCAGGTAAAACCAAACGTTGTCTGGGCGCGCGCCCACTCCGGCAGGAGAACCCACAGCGCCGGTGCCAGGACCAACATGCGCCAGCCGTTCCGGACGGCCAGTGCCCTGAGGACCCATGCCCAGGCGGCCCAGAAGAGCGCGCACCAGAGGGCAAACGCGATCCAGATGCCCTGCATGAACCACCATTGGCGGCTCATCCGGTGCGCGAACGCCGCGGGCGACTCGGCCGCCCACCCGGTCCAGGAATGCGCGCTGACCAAGGGGTGGAGGGTGAGGAGAAAGAACACGAGCCCCGCCGTGTAGCCGATGGCACACGCCTGGCGCGGGCGCACCGTGCCCATCGTCACCCACAGCAGCGGGACCAGCCCGACCCACACCAGCGGTTTGCAATCGACAGGAGGAAACGCGCAGCCGAGCAGGATACCCGACAGGACGGCCCACCACAGCTGCACGATGCGTGGGCGTGGCGTGGCGCGCGCGCGTCGCATCATCATCAGGAATAGCTGGTAGCATAGCAGAGCCGCTCAGGAATCACAACACGCCACGCAACAACAGCGGTGTTCGTGCTCTGTCGAAAAGCCGCCAGCGGGTGACGCGGGGGCCGTTCGCCTCGCGGCGCCCGGCACTCCCGTCGCCCACCCAGCTGCGCTGGGGACCCGGGCTTGGTCGCGGGGCGCCCCATGCCGCAAGCGGCGGGGGATGGGGGGCCAGACTGTCGGACGCCATGGAACCCCCGCCGCTGAGGACGTGGGGCTCTCCCGCGGTCCCTCGCCTTCGCTCGGGATCGTGGTGAGCGAGCCACGCGAGTCGAACCACGGCAGGCCTCGCGGCCAGGAGCGTTTCGACAGAGCAAGGCGTTCGATGAAATGACGTGGCACGCCAGTGTATAATGGACGCCATGCGAGCGGAGCTGCTCACCGTGGGCTCTGAGTTGACCAGCGGGGTCACCCTCAACACCAACGCCGCCTACCTCTCTCGTCGCTTGGCTGAGCTCGGGATCGCCTGTGACCGCCACACGGCTGTCGGGGACGAACGCGCCAGCCTGCGTGAGGCGCTCACCGAGGCCTTGCGCCGCGCTGACCTGCTGCTCATCACGGGCGGGTTGGGGCCGACCTTCGATGATATCACGATGGAGGTGCTCGCCGAGGCGACCCAGCGTCCGCTCATTGACCATGCCACGATCGCCGCCGCGATCCGCCGCTTTTACGCGCGGTATCACCGGACGCTTCAGCGCGCCGCGTTGCGGCAGGCCTCGCTGCCGCGCGGCGGTGTGCCGCTCGCCAATCCGATCGGCACCGCCCCGGGCCTGTGGCTGCCGCTTGATCCGCCGCTGGTCATTGCCCTGCCCGGCGTCCCCATCGAAATGCGCGCGATCATGGAACGCAGCGTCCTGCCGCGCCTCAGGCGATGGCGTGGCACCTCGTGTATCATCGAAGGCCGCACCCTGCGGACCGTCGGCGTCGTTGAGCTGGAGATCCAAGCGATGCTGCGCACGCTCCGCATGCCGCCAGGGGTTCAGGTGGGGCTGTACCCGCATCTGCGGATGGTCGACATCCGCTTGACCGCCCGCGCGCCGACCCGACAGGAGGCGCGACGGCTGTTCGCGCCGCTTGAAAGGAAGCTGCGCCGCGCGCTCGGACAGGCGGTCTATGGCGCGGATGAGGACACGTTGGAGGCCGTCGTCGGGCGCCGGCTCGTCACACACCGCAAGACGCTGTCGGTGGCCGAATCGTGCACGGGCGGGCTGGTGTCGGATCGGCTCACGGATGTCCCGGGCAGTTCGCGCTACCTGCGTGGCTCCGTCGTGGCCTACCACAATGACCTCAAACGACACCACCTCGGCGTCCCGGCCGCGCAGCTCTCACGCTATGGCGCAGTCAGCGCACCCGTTGCCAAGTCGATGGCGGATGGCGTCCGGCGGTTGACCGCCGCGGACCTGGGGCTCGCTGTCACCGGCGTTGCCGGTCCAACCGGCGGCACGGCGGCAAAACCGGTGGGCCTTGTCTACTTTGGACTGGCGGATCGCCGCGGGGTGCGGAGCCTGCGCGCGCAATTCTTCGGCGACCGGCTCTCGATCAAAACCCAAGCGGCCCAAACCGCGCTTGACTGGCTTCGCCGGTATCTCCAAAACCGGTACCAGGTACCGGTCTACCGTCTCGGTACCTGGTACCGCCGCTAGCCGGTGAGGGGCACCTCCGCAAGCATCGCGTAGCGCGGACCGTTCGCGGTCAGGATACTCTGGTAGAACGTCACCGCCGTCACACGCCAGGGAGCCGGCGGCTGCCAGGCCGCGGTGCGCAGCTGCTGCGCGAGCGCGTCCCGGCGTCGGGGCGAGCGGACGCGTCCCAGTGTGAGGTGCGGGGCAAACGATCGCTCCCCGCGGCCCAAGGAGATCGCGCCCCCTTCTCGCTCGATGGCCTCCGCAAGACGCGCCAGCCGCGCTGAGCCTTCCGTCAACCCGACCCACACCACCCGAGGCGATTCGAGCGAAGGAAACGCCCCGAGGGATCCGAGCCCAAGCAAAAACGGCTCTTCATGACCGGCAACCCGCGCCACCAGTCGCTCAATCGCGTGGCGCTGCGCGTCTGAGATCTCATCAAGGAACGTGAGGGTCACGTGCAGGTTGGGCGGCTCAACCCACTTCACGTCAGCCTGCGACGCAGCGAGTGCTCGCTGCAGGGCGGCCAGCGAGGCCCGGACGTCTTCCGGCAGCGAAAGGCCCAGAAAGGCCCGCATCCCTTCACCCCCACACCAATCTGCCACCTCGAACCCGTTTCGGCACAGCTGTACGTGAGGCAACCCACGAACCGCGGTGCTGGACGCGACCGAGCAGCAGATTGGTGTGGGGGTTCACCGGCAGACCACCGTCTTGAGCACCGCCCGATGCCTCCAGAAAAATACGATCCCTGAGATGACGGTCAGCACCGTCGCCACCCACAAGCCGCCAACGACCGCCCAGCGCATCGCGGCCTCCACCGGCGCCGGCAGCGGCTGAGCGCCCCCCCACGCCTGCACGATCACCGCCAGCAACATCACGACGATGGCCACGACCTGCGAGACCAATTTCTGCTTGCCCTCTTTCGCCGCGGCGAGGATGACCCGCTGCCTCGCGGCCGCCAAACGGGTGACGGTCACGAGAATCTCCCGGGCGGCGATGATCCAGAACATCCAGCTCGGCACCACGCCCAGCAGCATCAGGGAGCAAAACATGCCCAGGATCAACACCTTGTCGGCGATGGGATCAAGCAGCGCGCCGAAGGCGCTGGTCTGATGCCACCGACGAGCCACATACCCATCCAGCCAATCGGTGAAACTGGCCACAAGAAAACCGGCCAGCGCGGCCACCTTCGTCCACACCCCCGGCGCAAACAGAAATCCAATAGTCAAAAACGTCAGCAGGATGCGGAAGAAACTGAGGACGCTGGGGAGGGTCATCCCACGCCTTGCCGGTGGCGGGGCGCCCGCGTCTCTGCGCCCCGTTGGCTGTTCATGGCCACCCCTCGGTCGCACCGCCAGGGCCGTGGCACGCGTTCCGCCCCGCGCGGACGGCCCAGCCTGCGTGCCGCAGGCTCCCGGCAGGGCGTGGGATCACGGCTCAACAACAGTTCCCACGAGATCGTATTCGTACTGATCGGTCATGCGGACCGGCACGAAGGCACCGGGGGCGAGCGGGGCCCGGCTGCGCACGAAGACAAGCCCGTCCACCTCAGGGCAGTCGGCGCTGGTGCGTCCGAGAGACTGTCCCGGCTCGTTGGCGTCCTGCTCATCAATCACCACGTCGCAGGTCCGCCCGATCCAGCGCGCGGTGACCGCCTCGGCGATCTGGCGCTGCACCCGCATCAGCCGGTCGAACCGCTCCTGCCGGATTGCCTCGGGCACCTGATCGGGGTAGCGAAACGCGGCGGTGCCCTCTTCATGCGAGTAGGTAAACGCGCCCAGCCGCTCAAACTGCACGTCGCGGAGAAAGGCCAGCAAGCGCTCAAAGGCCGCGTCGGTCTCTCCGGGAAACCCGACGATCACGGAGGTGCGCAGCGTGATGCCGGGAATCGCCTCGCGCAGCCGGTGAATCGTCCCTCGCAGGCGCTCCTGGGTGATGCCCCGGTTCATGCGCTGGAGCACGCCGTCGTCGGCGTGCTCGATCGCCATGTCCAGGTACTTGCAGACGGTCGGGGTCTCCCGAATGACCTCGATGAGCTCCGGCGACACCCCGCGCGGATGGCAGTACAGCAGCCGGATCCACCGCAGCCCCCTGATGGTGCCGAGGGCCGCCAAGAGATCGGCGATCCGTGGCCGTCGATAGAGGTCGACGCCATAGTCGGAGGTGTCCTGCCCGACGACGATCAATTCGCTTACCCCCCGCTCCTCCACCAGCTGTTTTGCCTCCTCCAGCACCGCGTCCATCGGCCGGCTGCTCAAGGGCCCTTTAATCTTTGGAATCACGCAGAAGCTGCACCCTTTCAAACAGCCCTCGGAGACTTTGAGGTAGGCGTAGTGGGACGGTGTGAGCGGCGCGCGCGCCACGCGGTGCCCGCGATGTGGGACGTGCGGGTGGGGCCGCAGGCTTTCCGGATGGTCACCCGCGAGGGCCCGCTGAACCACCGCATCGACGTCGCCAAACCCGTCCACCCCGACGAAGCCGTCGACATCCGGCAGTTCCTTGATGAGGTCCTGCTTGAACCGCTGCACCAGGCAGCCCGCGACGATCACCGCCTTGAGCTTGCCCTGTTTTTTGAGCTCCACCGCCTGGAGCACGGTGTCGATGGATTCCTTGATGGACTCCTGGATGAAGCTGCAGGTGTTGATGATCACCACGTCAGACGTCTCGACCGAGTCTGCGATGCGATAGCCGACCTGCTTGAGGCGACCGAGGTAGAGTTCCGAATCGACGAGCGTCCTGGGACAGCCCAGGCTGATCAGGCTGACGGCAAGGCGTGGGATCACGGCGCCGCGTCCGGCAGGGCGGTCACCCCTTGGTGCGTGATCCGCAACCGCCCCCCGTGAGCAATCGCGAAGGGACTGATGGACTGGCCGTTGAGAGTGAGCTCCACCTGCGACGGCTTGGCGATGACCAGCTCCAGCGACTGCTTGGCCAGCCACCGCTCATTGGCGCCGCGCAGGATCCGCTGCTGGGTCACCAGTTTGCCGTCCGCCCGCACCTGAATCCACGTCGTGCTGTGGGCGGTGACGCCCAGCTCCAGGGTCTTGGCCGGTGTGACCGAGACGGCCGGTAACGGCGGCGGCTTGGAGGTCTCCTTGACAGGCGTCACGCTGGCGAGTGTCGGCGCGCGCGCCACCGGCAGGGTGATCTTCGGGATCCACCGCAACGGGTTCACCGCCACGAGCGCGACGATCGCCACGGCCGCCGCGGCCACGGCGCCGAGGCGCCGCAGAACCGGCAGGGGGATCTGCGGAAGCGTGATGACGCTCGGGATCTCCGGCGGAGGCGCCGCAGGGTTCTCGGCCTCTTCCGACTCGGACTTGGGCCACGGCAGCTGCGCGATCAGCGGCTCAGGCGCGAGATGCAGGAAGCGGGCGTAGGAGGAGAGAAACCCTTTCACGTAGACCGGGCTCATGATCTCCTGGAGCCGGTCGGCCTCCAACGCCTCCAGCACCCACGGCTGGATCTTGGTCTGACGCGTGACATCCGCCAGCGACAGATTGCGCTCCTGACGCACTTGCTGCAACTGTGTGCCGACGCTCGTCATGAGGATGACCCTTGTTGGATGGCATCACGACTGACCAGAATCTCCCGCGGACGGCTCCCCTGAGGCGGCCCGATGATCCCCTCCTGCTCCATGAGGTCCAGCATGCGCGCGGCCCGTCCATAGCCCAACCGCAGCCGCCGCTGCAGCAGCGAGGTGGAAGCCTGGCCTGTGTTGAGGACGAGCTGCCTCGCCATCTCATAGAGCTCGTCCTTGTCGGTCACCAGGGCGCCTTCGGGGTGCCGGGCCCGTTCCAGCAGCCGCTCATCGTAGGTCGGCTGGCGCTGCTGCTTGAGGAAGGCGGTGATCTTCTCAATCTCCGCATCGGTGACAAAAGCACCCTGGGCGCGGATCGGCTTGGCGGTGCCCGGGCGCAAAAACAAGAGGTCCCCTCTGCCCAGGAGCTTATCCGCGCCGTTGGCATCGAGGATGGTTCTCGAATCCACTTTCGACGCGACCTGAAAGGCAATGCGCGCGGGAAAGTTGGCTTTGATCACTCCCGTAATGACATCGACCGACGGCCGCTGCGTCGCCAGGATGATGTGGATCCCCACGGCGCGCGACAGCTGCGCAAGGCGCGTGATCGCATTCTCCACGTCCTGGGAGACCACCATCATCAAATCCGCGAGCTCATCGATCACCACCACCAGATACGGCAGCGGACGGCCGTCGTCGGCGGACCCTTGCGCAGCGAGGCGCTTGTTGTACAGGTCGACGTTCCGCACCCCCGCCTGCGCCAACAGCTGGTAGCGGCGCTCCATTTCATCGACGGCCCAGTGGAGCGCCAGGGACGCTTTCTTCGCGTTGGTCACGACAGGAGCCACGAGATGCGGCAGGTCATTGAAGAGGGCCAGCTCGACCATCTTCGGATCGATCATCAGGAAGCGCACCTGCTCAGGGCTGGCGTGCGTGAGGATCCCGACGAGCAGGCTGTTCAAGCACACCGTTTTCCCCGAGCCGGTCGCCCCGGCAATCAACAGGTGCGGACACTCGCGCAGGTCGGTCACAATGGCATGGCCCGAGACGTCTTTGCCGACGGGCAGCGCCACCGGCGACGGGTTGCCCGCAAACTCATGCGCCGTGATGATCTCTTTGAGATAGACCATCGTCGTCATGGAATTCGGCACATCGATGCCGACGCGTCCCTTGCCCGGAATGGGCGCCACCACATGGCAGCTGGCGGCCTTCATGACCAGCGCCAAATCATCCGCCAGCGACACGATTCTCGTGAGTTTCACCCCGGGCGCCGGGACCATTTCATAGCGCGTCACCGTCGGCCCGCGGTCGATGTTGGCGACGCTGGCCTCAATGCCGAATTCCCGCAGCGTCTCTTCCAGGATCCGGGCGTTGGTCTGGAGATCCTCGCTGATCTGCCGCTCAGACAGCGGAGGCGGCGTGGTCAATAGATCCAACGGGGGCAATTGAAACCCGCCCGGCGCCTGCCGCCGGGGCGGGGTGGGAATGATCTTGGGTTTTGGTTCAATCGTGGAGCGAACGCGTACGCGGCTTGGATCGGGCGCCGCCACGCTCGCCGTCGGGAGCGACGGTTGAGGAAGCGGCTCCGGCGTGGCGTTGTTGGGGCGTCCCCGTCGCGCGGCGTGGGCGGCTGCGGCGGTCGCAGGCCAGCGCAGCAGCGTGGAGCACCGCTCCCCCACCCGTCTGAGCAACCCCACGCCGGTGGCGCGCAGCGTCTGCCCTGAAGCGAGCAGCCACGAGAGCAGTCCCACGCAGAGCGCCGTCAAGGCCGTGCCGGCCACCCCCAGATAGTACCGTCCCGAGCCCGCCAGGAGGAAGCCCACCGCGCCGCCCAGGTCGGTCTGGGCCCTGTCAGATGATCCAAGGAGCGCGAACAGCGTCGCTGCGCTGGCCACGAAACAGAGCCCGGCGACACTGAGCGAAATCCCGTGGACTTCGGGCAGGCGGCCGCGCCAGAAACGCCATGACCAGAGGAGACACAGAAGCGGAATCGCCGGCGACGCCCATCCGAACCCCGCGCGGCCCACGAACCCGCACCAGGCGCCGACCGCTCCGCCGAGATTCCTCACCGGGGAGTGCGGGGGGAAGCTTAACAGCGGGATGTCTGCGGGATCGTACGTGAGCAGGCACAAGAAGAGGAACAACCCCGCCGCCGCGAGGAGCACGCCGGCGACGCGAGCGGTCCAGCCCTTAGAGCGCGCGCTTGCGGGAGAGATTGATGCGGCCTTGCTCATCGATCTCGATGACCTTGACGCGAAACTCGTCTCCCACCTTCACCACGTCTTCGATTTTGTCAACGTACTTGTCCGCCAGCTCGGAGATGTGCACGAGACCTTCCTTCCCCGGCAGGATCTCGCAAAAGGCGCCGAAGTTCATGATCCGCTTCACTTTCGCCTGGTAGATCTTGCCGACCTCGACATCCTCCGTCAGCGCCCGGATGATGGCAAGCGCCTTCTGCGACTTCTCCGCGTCATTGGAGGCCACCGAGACGCTGCCGTCATCTTCGATGTCGATCGTGGCGCCGGTCTCTGCGATGATCTTGCGGATCGTCCGCCCGCCCGGACCGATGACGTCGCGGATCTTCTCGGGATTGATCTTCAGGGTCGTGATCCGCGGAGCGTACAGAGACAGTTGCGGGCGCGGCCGGTCGATGGCCGCCGCCATGTGATCAAGCACAGCCATCCGGGCCGGATGCGCCTGGCTCAGGATCTTCTGGATGAGCGCCACATCGAGCCCCTGCGCCAGCTTGACATCCACCTGCATGGCGGTGGTGCCGAGGCGCGTGCCCGCCACCTTGAAATCCATATCCCCGACGTGATCCTCCAGCCCGGAAATATCGGTGAGAATCGCGGTGCGGTTCCCTTCCTTGATCAGCCCCATCGCCACGCCGCTGACCGCCGCTTTCATCGGCACGCCGGCATCCATCAGCGCGAGGCTCCCGGCGCACACCGTCGCCATGCTCGAGGACCCGTTCGACTCCAGGATGTCGGAGACCACTCGGATGGTGTAGGGAAACTCCTCCTTGGCGGGGATCATGGGTTCCAGGGCCCGCTCCGCCAGCGCTCCATGGCCGATCTCCCGTCGCCCAGGCCCCCGCAGGGGGCGCACTTCATTGACGGAAAACGGCGGGAAGTTGTAGTGCAGCATGAACCGTTTATAGGACTCGCCTTCGAGCGCCTCGATGAGCTGCTCATCGTCGCTGGTGCCCAGCGTGGCCACCGACAGGCTCTGCGTCTCACCCCGCGTGAAGAGCCCCGACCCGTGCGTGCGCGGCAGCACCCCCACCTCACACGTGATCTCGCGCAGCTCGGTGTAGCCCCGTCCATCCATCCGGACCTGGCGCTCGAGCATGGCCCGGCGGGCTTCATCGTGGTCCACGATCTCAAACGCCAGCGCCACGTCCGCCGCCTCCACGGCGCCGCCGGCCGTCACCTGTTCGGTGACGGAAGCCAGCAGCGCCGCCAAGGCCTCATGCCGCTCGGCCTTTTTCTTCGGCTCATTGATGCGCGCCAGCTCAGGCAGAGCCAGCCGGCGCACCTGGTCAATGAGCTCGGCGCTCGGGGTGCGGGTCGAAAGCGCCGTGTTTTTGGGTCTGCCCACCTTCGCCACCAGCTCTTCCTGCATGGCGATTAGGGTGGTCAGATGCTTGTAGCCAAACGCGATCGCCTCCACCAACTGCTGCTCGGGCACTTCCTTGAGGCCGGCTTCGATCATCGTGATGCCATGGCGGGTCCCTGCCACGACGAGATCCACAGAGCTCTGGCTGAGCTCCCGGTAGGTGGGGTTGATCACACACTGCTGATTGACGAGCCCGACCCGCACCACCCCGAGCGCATCAGGAAACGGGATCGACGACAGGCGCAGCGCGGCGGAGGCGCCCAGCACCGCCAGGACATCCGAATCGTACTCCCCGTCGGAGGAAAGGACCGTCGCCATGATCTGCAATTCGTGGAGGAACCCCTTGGGGAACAAGGGACGGATGGGCCGGTCCGTCAGGCGGGCAGAGAGGATTTCTTTCTCCGTCGGCCGGCCTTCACGCTTGAAGAACCCGCCGGGGATTTTGCCCGACGCGTAGGTGCGTTCGCGGTAGTCGCAGGTCAACGGGACGATGTCGACCCTCGAAGAAGGGGTACGGCTGCAGACGGCTGTCACCAGCACCACTGTCCCCCCCTGCTGGATGATGACGGCGCCGTCCGCTTGGCGGGCCCAGGCCCCGGTCTCCAACGAGAGGCTCGTTGGGCCGAGTTGCGTCGAGACCCGGGTACTCATGGTTCGACTCCCACGGGTCGCTCACCATGACCCTGAGCGAACGAAGCGAGTCGAAGGATCATTTGCGAAGGTTCAAAGCGTCAAGGACGCTCCGGTAGACCGGCTCATCGTGGCACTTGAGGTACTCCAGCAAGCGCCGCCGCCGGCTCACCATCTTCAGGAGCCCATGACGGGAGGTGAAGTCTTTCTTGTGGGTTTGAAAATGCGCCGAGAGCTGGTTGATGCGCTCGGTGAGCAGGGCCACTTGCACTTGCGGAGAGCCCGTATCGCTTTTATGCAGGCGGAATGTCTCAATGGCAGGATTCATTATGTGCGTCAGTATACGCCTCAAGCTATGACTCGTCAAGCATGCTACCCTGAAGTGCTACCCTGAAGCGAATGGGAACAATGAGGTGGGGGGATGAATCGTCAG
>CAYJWN010000009.1:0-31491 GCA_964373835.1 uncultured Planctomycetales bacterium | reverse complement strand
CTGCCCTGCATCCACAGGAGCTCGACCTCCGTGGTCCGAATCACCAGGGCCGCCGACGGCCTGCGTCTCGAGAGGGTGGGCCAGTGCCATTTGAACTGCGGCAGCGACCATTGAGCCATCGAGAAGCTCATCGTCATCATCCCTCCCTTATACTCTCATGAACAAGTCTTCCAATGGACACAACGCGATGCGGTACACCGTCGTCATTCAGCGCTGAAGGAAGCGCTCGACCACATCAAAGACGCCATCAAGACCTACCTGACCATGCTGTAGGTTCCGCGACCTGCTCATCAACGCTCTCCCCCGCCTTGACAGACCCCCCGCTGTTGGTGTATGCTACTGGTGCATACAGGAGGTGCGTTCATGAGGCGACTCTCGGTCACCGTCGATCCGGAGCTCCTTGAAACGGCCGCAAAGCTCAGCGGCTCCCGGACGAAGACGGAGGCCATCGGGCGAGCGCTCCAGGCCCTGATCCAAGCGCATCGGCGCGCGGAAGCGATCCGCCACGCCGGGGCTTTCCGGCTCACACTGGACCGAAACGCGCTTCGACGTCTGCGCCATAGGAACTGATGCGGACGGGCGATGGTTCCCTGATCTTGGTGGACAGCTCGGTCTGGATCGACTATTACCGCCCCGAGGGCCCCGCAAAGCTGAAGCGCCAGATCCAAGAACACCTGAGACGGGGGACGATTGCGACCATCGGACTGATTGCGGTGGAGGTCCTCCAAGGCGCCCCGCGCGCATCGGTCCTGGCCAGCCTCCAAGAAGACTTCCTCGGCCTGCATTGGTTGGAGATCACCCAACCCCTGTGGTTGGAAGCCGCGCACCTGGCAGCCCGCCTGCGCCAAGCCGGCGCTGCGGTTCCTGCGACGGATGTCGTGATTGCAGCCGCCGCCCAGCACTACCGCTGCCGGCTCTGGCATCGTGATGAAGACTTCACCCGCATCGCTCGTCACGTGTCGCTCTCCGTGTTCGCTGCGCTCCCCTGAAGAAAACGGCATTCTCACCCGGTCCCTCCTTGACACCACTCGATGGTGTGCTAGACTGTTTCTCAACGCCAATGAAGCCAAACGGCCGTTCCCCATCAAAGAACCGCCTCATTGCCAGGGTGTATGCGAGCTCCCGCTACCGTGGCAAACGGGTGATCGTCATCCATGGAAAAGTGTTTCCCAGCCCGAGCGGGGTGACGGGTTTTCGCAAGCTCAAATCGCTCTTGAAACGCTACCCCCGCGAAACGCCCACCATCGTCTATGTCCCGAAAGCTGAGACGCTGATCCTCGCGCTGTGAAACCCCACTCGATCGCATTTCCCTACGAACGGCGCTCGTCACCCGTCTTTGGCGCCATTCGCCGGCTGGTTGCACAGGTTGAACTGTACTCAGTCGTCTTTCAGCGGTGGCTGGCCTACACGATGGTCGTGGACACAGGGGCGGATTACTGCGTGGTGCCGGCGTCCATCGCCTTAGACCTCGGCGTTCGGCTCCGTCAGTGCGATCGGCAGGTCGCCTCAGGGATCGGCGGGACGCAGAAGATCTTCCTCGCCCGCCGGATCCGATTGCGCCTTGGCCCATGGCGGCTCGTCGTCCCCGTGGGATTCGTGACGCGGGAAGACGTACCGCCGCTGCTTGGGCGGTATCAGTGCTTGGATGTCGTCGATCTGCGCTTGAATCAGTTCGTAACCACATTCTCCATCCCCGCTCGTCGTCCGGCAGTCTGATCTCCAGGTGTCAGACACTTTGTGTGACAGAGGTGTCTGACACCTCTGTTCTTTTCTGCGCTAGGCGGTACGATTTGGAACGCCTCCGGTTTCCCTGTCCCCTTGGTACCTGGTACCGTTTTCCTCCCTTGAGCGTCGTGTTTGACGGGCTCTGGTGTCTCTGGTATACTCCGGGTACGATGATTGGTCAATTCACGGCAGTCTATACCAAGCGCGGCAAATGGTACGTCGCCTATGTCGAGGAGATCCCAGGCGTCAACACGCAGGGCCGGACCCTGGCCGAAGCCAAACGGAATTTGAAGGAAGCCCTGGGCTTGGTTTTGGAAGCCAACCGCACGCTGGCCCATCGCGCGCACAGCAAACACGCTATCGAAGAGCCGATCTCTATCGCTGTCGAATGAAACGGAAGGAGCTCCTGCGCCATCTGAAGGCGCAGGGATGCCTGCTCCTTCGTGAAGGCGCTCGGCACTCCATCTACTGGAATCCAGCCACTCAGCGCACCTCATCGGTTCCTCGCCACGTTGAGATCCACGAGTTCCTCGCTAGAAAGATCTGCCGCGACCTAGGCATCCCTGAGCCATAACCGTCCCCTCATCTCGGTATCAGATACCTCTTAGAAGAAGGGGCCAGGCACTTTAAGGCCGAAAGGGGTCTGACACCTTTTTCAAACCGTTGATTCACGGAGGCCCTAGAGCGATAAAACCAAACTGGTTATCCTGAAGACCACCGCCCGGGTTGGCATGACACCATACCTCGACCCTGTCGCTCAATACCGGAGTCACCCCGCAGACTCCAATGGGCCCACCACCCTCATATGTGTTCGTAACTACCACGGGGGGGCTGCTAAACGGCGTTGTAAATGTTATATTGTATTTTCCTACAGGAGCACCGGCGACACGGTCGACTGTGAAGCCGCTGCCTTCAAAGATGGTACTGAAAGTAGACACGACCCCCCGAATCATCTTCAGCGTCTCTCCATTTGTTCCGGGCTGCGTGTAGCCGTTTCTGGCAATGATCGTCCCCTGGATATCCAGCTTCGCTGCTGGCGCCGTCGTCCCGATGCCGACGTTGCCGGAGGCGTCCAGATCGAGGACCGGACCGATAAAGTCCGCCCCATCCCAGCGGTAGAAGATCAGGTCGTTCCGCTCCTCCAGAGTGACCCAGGCGTTGCCGCGGCCGACGATGTGCCAGCCCTGGTCGCCGATATTCAAGGCGCCGTTGGCATTGGCGTCGCGCGTCGCCAACTGCAGAACCGCCTGCTCGAACCCCACCGTCCCGGGCGTTGAGATCGTCACGACGGGGTTGGGCCCCGGGGCGGCGCCGGCCACGGTCAGCCGCGCGACGGGGTTCGTCGTCCCGATGCCGACGTTGCCGGTGGAGCTGATGCGCATGCGCTCGAGCATAACGCCGAAACCCCCGACGCCAGTATGGAACGAGAGGTAGCCGTTGTCGTCCCCGGCGGTGGCGTTTTCCTTTTTCCCGGCAATGGCGCCGAAGACCCGCGTCACAGTGCCGGCCGCGTCGCTGCGTCCGCCCAAGCCCAGGACCGCCCCTCGGTCGGCCCCCTGAGCATCCGTCGTGAGCACGGAGAGCTGCTCAAACGTGGGCACGATGTGCGCGACGCTCCCCAGGCCGGAATCGGGTGCTTCGACCTGGAGGCGGGACTCAGGGGTCATCGTCCCAACGCCAAGCGTCCCCATGGCCCGCAGATCCTCATAGACGCCGCGCGGCGAGGGGTAGTAGGTCGTCAGGATGATCTCCTCGGCGACCGCATACGTCGCCGTCAGCAAGACGAGGGCCACGACCAGGCCCCGTTCCGTTGAGTGACGCATCGGCTCACCTCCTCTTTAGAGCTTCTAACAAAATGCTTCTCGGTTCGGGGTTCAGGGTTCGGGGCTGTGGGCCAGACCGCCCAGAACCCTCAACCCCCAACCCCGAACGAGAGCGCCCCTCGGTCATTCTGATAGGCGCTCTTAGCTTTCGCGCGTCCTTTGCGTGCGCATCATCACAGACCGTCATCACAGATTGCCGGCGGGTCGCTCACGCCAGCTTGGACCAGCCCCGCTCCTGAGTCGCCGCAGGTGGCGTTGAGGTCGGTATAGGCGCCGGCCCGAATCGCCACAACACTCCGAAACGTCTGCGAACGGCCGGCCCCGTCATCCCATGTCAGCTCATACCCGAGCAGATTAACGTCTCGGGGACCGCACGCATCGCCCCCCGGTGGCGGAGGGGCTTGATCGATAAACTGAAATGTCAATGACGTGATCTGGCCCGCGCGGACCTCCCTCGAGGCATCGCAGCCAGGCGGTGTCGCGTAATACCGCAGTTCGTCAAGTGGGTCAGCGGGCGGGCCCTGCACTCGCTTGTGCTGGACCCATCGGTAATTCGCCGGAATCTGAAGACAACATGGCGGCGGAGGCGGCGGGCTGGGTCCAACTGGTACGCAACCTGTACACGGTGCATTATCGGCGTTCATTTCTGGAATCCGAATCTGAATGCTGCCCCGTCCTGGCGGACCTGTGAAAGGACCGCAGGTGGAACAGCCTGGAATTCCTGTATTGAGGATCCGCACTCGATCAGCCCGCTCAAGGTCCTGGGCCAGACGCAGGGCGGCGAGGGCCGCACGAGAGCGCTCCGGCGGGGCGATGCCGGAGGAGCGCCGCACCTCTTCGGTCATCCGAATCCGTGTGCTGTCAATGCTGCCGAGGCCCAGCACGACCACCACGGCAATGGCCGAGGCGACCATGAGCTCGGTCAACGTGACCCCTTGTTGGTTATCAGGCGGTCTTATCATGGCGGGGTGCATGATGGGCATCCAGGATCACTCCAGCACACTCTGACCTGCAGGGCGAAGCAGGCTTCCGAGCCTGCGACGCCGTCGCAATCTTCCACCCGGACCCGGTAGGCGCGCGTGGCATTGAGGTTGAGGATCGACTCCGACCCTCCGGCAGCCGGAGCCGGCAAGTTGTCGCACCACCACGTGTCCGGAGATGCCGCTCTGGTCGGAAGAAGGGTCTCATCGACCGCGACATGGTTACGCAACCGCTCGAGCGTCGACTCGGCATAGCCGGTGGCTTCGGCCATCGCGACGGCGTTCTGCCGGCGGGCAATCCGCGCGGCGGTGACGAACGCCATCATCGTGCCGCCGGCCACCACCGAGGCGATGACCGAGCCAAGCAACACCTCAATGAGCGTGAAGCCCGTTACCACGGATCGATGTGATGGCAAGTTCATGGTCGGGTCCACCACGCGGTGCAGGGGACATCGGCCGGCGCCGCAGGGCAACCCGCACCGCCCGGGCATTGCAACCGATCCTGGTTGATGCCGGTGCACAGCCCGCCGCCCAGGCGGTTCGCGTACGCGCGAAACGTGGTGTTCGTGCCCGAGCTGCCGTTGACCACAATATAGATAATGGGCATGGGGGTCGTATGTGGATTATCGGTGTAGATCTTAGCCCACTCCGTGGCCGCGCTGAACGGACTGAGAGGCGTGAGATAGACGTTTTGGTTCGCGGCGTTGCGATTCACCACGCCGTAGGTCTGCTCCCCGGCATAGATGGTCAGCAGGATGTCCTGTGTCCCGTTCCAGAAGCCCCGCTCGCGCGTTTTGGTAAAATGGGGAAGCGTTGTTGCTGCCAGGATCCCCAGGATCGCCACCGTCACCATGACCTCCATGAGCGTGTAGCCCCGTGGAGCCCCACCCCGGCTTGGCGGGGTGGGGCGGAATCCCGAGCGAGGCGCAGCCGAGTCGAGGGATCGCGACATCAGTAGCTCACCGCTCCGCGGATCACGTGATTGTTGCCCGCCCCGCAGTTTGTCACCTCGACGGTGACGATCGCATCGGTTGGATCCGTCACATCGCCGTCGCCATTGGTGTCCACCCCTTCTAGTCCCCCGCAGTAGCTCGGATTCGCCATCAACCTCCGGCTGGCAATGACGAGCCCGGCTTCCGCAAGATAGCGGGCCGTCGTCCGTCCCCGATAGAACCCTGATTGGCGCGCATTGAAGGTGGCCATGAAGAGCACGGCAAAGGCCGCAATCGAGCACAGCAGCGCGGTCACCATTGCAGCAACTAATGCGAATCCGTTCTCTCGCGTCATCGTGGATGCCCCATACACAAAAAAAACCGAACCACTGGTTCGGTAGCCCGGCCGTCTCATCTCTCGTCTGCCTGTTGTCTGGTCGGCAGCCCGGCGGTCTCGTGAGACCCGTAGCTTTGCCACCGCCGTCATCGCTCATCGGCGGTGATCCCGAGGCCGTTGTCGGCCGAGGGACGTCGCCCGCTCGCGCGGGGTTTGCCGTTTCGCCAGTACTATTAAATCATTATACTAAACTTACTGTATTTCTATAAGAAGTATGCCTGACCGTCGTTCCCTGTGTCAAGCTCATTGCCTCGTTATTTCCGGGGTGAAACCGCGCGTTCCACCCACTCAAGGTAGGCTGGGTGGGCCGCGGTGACTGGGAGGGCGATGACTTCGGGGACGTCGTAGGGGTGCAGCTGGATGACGGCGCGCCTGAGGCGCTCAAAGCCCTTTGCGGTCGTCTTGATGACGAGGAGCGTCTCGCGGCAGCGGTCCGCCTTGCCCTGCCACCAGAACACGGACTCAAAGCCAGGCAGGATATTGACGCATGCGGCAAGGCGCCGATCGACCAGCTGATCGGCCAGGCGGCGCGCCACCGCCCGCGTCGGGCATGTGACCAACACCACGATCACCTTAGAGCTGCTTCTCATCTTGATCGCAGGTTTCTATCGGCGGAGTTCAACATGAAGGTCCCCTCCGCGCTGTTGAACGACGACGTGGCCTTCGCGGGCGAGCCATCCCAGGCTCATGAGCGCGAGGTCTCTGGAACGCTCGATGCCGGCCGCAACCCGCGAGAAGACTGATGCGCCATGCACGTCCAGGTAGTGCCAGATTTCGCCCGCCACAATCCCGATTTCCGTAATCATTGACTCCTCCTGTAGAGGATTACGCAGATTCGCAAGTGAGGTAACTGTCGAAGGACTGATTACGCAGATAAAACGGGTGTTATCTGTGTAATCCGCAGTTGCTCTGCATCCTTCCTCTGCGAATCTGTGTAATCACCCCTTCTTACTCCGATAAGGTTGCGATATGGACTTCCCGATACCCGGAGGCGCGGCAGAGATCCCAGATTTCAATGAGCTTGTCCACATACGCCGAGCGGTCGGCTCGAATGAGGATGGGCTTCTTGCCCCCTTCCCGTTTGAGCCGGTTGGTCAGCTCTTTCATAGTGACGATCTCCTCATCGAGATAGATGAGATGGTCTTTCGTCAGCGTGATGACCACATTCGAAAGAGACAGGTTCTGCCCGGTGCTCGCCTTCGGGAGGGCGACGCGAATCGCTGGGTGCAGGATGAAGCTGGAGGTCAGCATGAAATAGATGAGCTGCTGGAACACCACGTCGATCATGGGTGCTATGTCCACCGGCACCGGCTCCATCCAGCGTCTAACGAGCCGCATGCTCCCCGCCCTCTCGCCGCCACCCCGACACGAGCGCCGCCGCTTTCTCCATTTGGAACTGCACTTCTCCGACGCGGCTGGCCAGGTAGTTATAGGCCAGAATGGTGGGGATCGCGACGGTGAGCCCGGCGACCGTGGTGAGGAGCGCCTCCCACACGCCGCCGGCAAGATCGCCCGGATTCACCGGATTGCCGCCGGCGGATTTCGTCTGGATCGCCTGAAAAGCCCTCACGAGTCCCGTGACGGTGCCCAACAGGCCCAGCAGCGTCGAGACCTGCGCGAGCGTCGACAGCCACCGCAGGTGGCGCTCCACCGCCGGCAGCTCGTCGTGGGCCGCCTCCTCCATCGCCTCGTCAATTTCTTGAGCGGTCCGCTCGCGCGCCGACAGCCCTGCCAGCGCCACGCGGCCGAGCGGCCCCCCCAGCCGCTGGGACAGCGTTTCCGCGTCTTTCCAGTGGCGCTGCCCGGTGGCGTGCCGCAGTTCCTTGAAGAAGCGCTCAACATCTTTGCCCAGGTGGAGACTGAGGAAGTAATAGCACCGCTCGATCACAATGGCCACGGAGAAAATCGAACACATCACGATCGGCACCATCACCGGCCCGCCGCGCGCGATCACATCCACTTGCCAGTAGAGGATCACGCCGATCAACGCTGCGACGATTGCAAAGGCGATCGTCTGGATGAATTGGTTCACCATGCACGGCTCCTTGTCTTGTCGCGCTGCAAGGCGGCCAAGCGTTCCTCCGCCACTTTCGCCTCAGGAATGTCTTCTCGCGCCAGCGACCGGTAAATGGCCGCCGCTTCATTCATCCGGTCCTCACGTTCCAGCAGCTTCGCCAGGGCCAGCTGCCCGCGCACCCGCCACGGCGGCTGCTCGATGGCGCGATAGCGCTGCATCGCCAGCTCAAGATCCCCGGCATCCTCGTAGCAGGAGGCGATGCGATAGGCCGCTTCGCCGCTGAGGGTCGGCAACAACACCGCCGCTTCTTCATACCACACGACCGCTTCCGCATAGGCACGCTGGGTTCTGGCAAAATCGCCCAGCCGCTTGGCCAGCTTGGCGCGGTGGCGCCGCGGCAATCCTGCCGATCCATACCCCTGGCGCAGCCAGCGCATCGCCTCATCGACAGACGCCTCCCGGGCCTTCAGGTCGGCCAGCAACAGCCGCGCGTCGATCGCCTCTTCCGTCGTCGGCGCCTTGGCGATCGTCTCCTCGCAGAGCGTCCGGGCCCCGGGCTCATCCTGCCCGTTCATCGCCATCAACGCCAGGTAATAGGCGGCCCGCGCGGACGCCTCACCGCCTGGCTGTTTGCGTCTCAGCACGTCCAGCACCGCATGCGCCAGCTCATCCCGTCCCATATTCACATAGGCCAGCGCCAGCGCCAGGCGGGCGTCATCCGAAAGCTGGGTTTCGGCCGTCGTGGAGAGCCGCTTGAACAGCTCGACCGCCTCATCGAACGACCGGAGCTGCAGGCAGATCCGGCCGATCTGGTAGGTGGCATAGGCCGCCAAGGAGGAGTCAGGAGCGATCTGCATCGCATCCTCATACAACCGTCGAGCCCCCGTCGGATCGCCCAGGAACATCTGCACGTCGCCCAAGCCGTTCAACGCGGCCTGGCGAATCGGCGGTTGTTCGCTCTCACCGGCCGCCGTAAACAGCGTCTTGGCCTGCGCCGCATTCCCTTCTTCTAATACGATCGAGCCGAGTCGAAGGTTGACTTGGGCCCTGGCCGCCTGATCGAGCCGCTGGCGGAGCAGTTCGCGGAGCAGCGCTTTCGCGCGCTCGACGCGCCCCTGCCGCCGGGAGATATCCGCGACGACGAGGCCGCTGTCAATCGCCAGGAGGTGCGCCGGGTCGTGAGCGATGATCCGCTCAAAGAGGGAGAGCGCCTCCTGCTCCCGCTCCATCTTTAACAGGCACGTGCCCTGGGCGAACAGGGCCTCGGTCCGGTGGTCGCCCGCTGACTCGCTCAGATACCGCTCAAACACCTGCACGCTGTCGAGGCAGCGATCCATCCGGTAGTGCGCCCAGCCCAGCCCGAACAGCGCCGGGCGGCTCCACCGCGGCGCCTCGTCAATCTCCACCGCGCGTTGATAGGCCGCAACCGCCTCGTCATAGCGCTCAAGCCCGCTCAGGCTCTCACCAAGATACAACGCCGTCTGCGCGATGTTGACAGGCTCCTTGAACTGCTCCAGCAGCGGTTCGAACATGCTGATCGCCTCGCGATACTGTTTCAATTGAAGCTGACAGAGCCCTTCGAACAACCGCGCGTCCCGCGCCGCGGGAGAGCCCGGTGCGCGTTCGATGACCCGACGAAAGCTGTGAATCGCCGACTCAAACGCCTGTTGGTGCAGATCGATGAGCCCCAGCCCCAACTGGGCCTGCAGCGCCCACGTTGAATCGGGGTAGCGCCCCAGCAGCTCTTGATAGGCGGTTCGGGCCCGCACCATTTGAAAGGCTCGGCGGCCGATGTCTCCCTCCCAGAACAGGAGCTCCGGCCAGAGGGGGTCGCCTCGCGCCAGCCGACTCTTGAGACGATTGAGTTCCCGGAGCGCCTCGTTGGTCTCTTGGAGCCGGTCGAGACTGAGCGCCATCCACAACCAGACCTTCGGCACGCTTGGGCCCTCGGGGTTCTGGAGGATGAACGCCTGCGCCAAGCCCACGACCTGCTCGAAATCCTCGCGGAGGAAGGCGCGCTGGACGGCGGTGTAGCCGGCGGATGATGGCTCAGGGGCCGCCATGGCGCCGTTGGCCACACACCCCATGACCGCGAGGAACACCGCGCCGGTGAAACGCCGACGACCGTCGACTATCATGTGACGCGTTGTTCGGGGTTCGGGGTTCGGGGTTCGGGGTACTTGCCTAGAGCCTTGAGCCTTGAGCCTTGGGCCCCGTTGCTCATCGACGACAGATTGAGGGTGAGCGCTCTGCGCGGTCCATTGAGCAGCGGCTTGATGCACCGTCCGGTCCATGAGCGGGGGTTGGCGGCCACCGCCTCCGGCGGCCCGGTCGCCACAAGCTCTCCTCCGGCCTCCCCGCCTTCAGGACCGAGGTCAATGAGATAATCGGCCGTCTTGATCACCTCGAGGTTGTGCTCGATCACGACGACGGTGTTGCCGTGCTCCACCAGCTGGTGCAGCACCCCCAGCAATTGTTCAATATCCGCGAAGTGCAAGCCCGTCGTCGGCTCATCCAAGAGGTACAGGGTGCGCCCGGTCGCCCGCCGCGACAGCTCCTTGGCCAGCTTGATCCGCTGCGCCTCGCCTCCGGAGAGCGTCGTCGCCGACTGGCCCAGCTCGATATAGCCCAGGCCGACCGCCTGAATCGTCTGCAGTTTCTGGGCGATCGCCGGCACCGGCCCAAACAGCTCACGCGCTTCTTCCACCGTCATCGCCAGCACGTCGGCAATGGAGCGGCCTTTGTACGTCACCTCCAGCGTCTGCTCGTTGAACCGCTTGCCCTTGCACACCTCGCACCGGACGTACACGTCGGAGAGAAAGTGCATCTCGATCCGCTTGATGCCGTCTCCCTGGCAGGCTTCGCACCGGCCGCCCTTCACGTTGAAGCTGAACCGGCCCGGTTTGAAGCCCCGGAGCCTGGCGCCCGGCGTCCGGCTGAACAGCTCGCGAATCGGCCCAAAGGCCTCGGTGTAGGTCGCCGGATTGGACCGGGGCGTGCGCCCGATCGGCGATTGGTCGATGACGATCACCTTGTCGAGATGCTCAAGGCCGGTGATCCGCTGATGGAGGCCGGGCCGCTCGCGGCCGCCATGTAGCCGGCGGGCCAGCGCCCGGTAGAGAATCTCATCGATGAGGGTGGACTTTCCCGATCCGGACACGCCGGTCACGCAGACGAAACAGCCGAGGGGAATGGTGACGTCGATCGCCTTCAGGTTGTGCTCCGCCGCCCCTTCGATGACGAGCGCCGGCCGGCGGCGCCACGGACGGCGCGCGACGGGCAGCGGGATGGTACGCCTGCCGTTGAGGAACTGGCCGGTCACGCTGCGCTCCGAGGCGAGAATGTCGGCGAGCGTCCCGCTGGCGACGACCTCGCCGCCGCGCTTGCCGGCGCCTGGGCCGAGATCCACAATGTAGTCGGCCCGGCGGATCGTGGCCTCATCATGCTCGACCACGATCAGCGTATTGCCGAGATCCCGCAGGCGTTCCAAGGTGTTCAGCAGTTTCTCATTATCCCGCTGGTGGAGGCCAATTGAGGGCTCATCCAAGATATACAGCACGCCGACGAGGCCGGAGCCGACCTGCGTGGCGAGGCGAATGCGCTGCGCCTCCCCGCCCGATAGGCTCGAGGAGGCGCGATCCAGCGTCAGATAGCCCAGCCCCACATCGAGCAGAAACTGGAGCCGCTTGGCGATTTCTTTGATCAGCGGCTCGGCCGCCGCCTGCTGATGGCCCTTCCACTCAAGGCGGGCGAGCCACTGCTGGGCCGCCGCCACCGAATCCGTCACGACGGCGGCGATCGACCGGCCGTCGATGAGCACGGCCAGGCTCTCCGGCTTCAGCCGAGCCCCATGGCAAGCGGGGCAGGGCAGCACGCTCATGTGCTTGGCGATCTCCTCCTTGACGTAGTCAGACTCGGTCTGCTTGAAGCGCCGCTCAAGATTCGGGATCACCCCCTCGAAGGCCCCGCCCCAGATCTCATCCGCCGAGCCGTAGAGCAGGGTCTTCTGGATCCTGCGGTCCAGCGACTGAAACGGGACATCAAGGCTGAACCCGTAGAACTTCGCCGCCTCCCGCAGCAGCCGGTTGTAGTAGATAATGAGGTGCATCCCGGCGCGCTTCCAGGGCTCAATTGCCCCGTCCTTGAGCGATCGGCTCCGGTCAGGGACGACCAGCTCCGGGTCGATTTCCAGTTTGGTGCCCAGGCCGTCGCAGGTGGCGCACGCGCCGTACGGCGAGTTGAAGGAGAAGGCGCGGGGCGAAAGCTCTTCGATGCTGAACCCGCACCTCGGACAGGCGTAGAGCTCGCTAAACACCAACTCGCTCAAGGCTGAAGGCTGAAGGCTGAAGGCCCTTCGGGCTTTGCCTTGAGCCTTGAGCCTTGAGCCTTGAGCCGCGGGGCTAATGACGACAATGCCTTTGCCGACTTTGAGCGCCGTCTCAATCGATTCGGTCAGGCGGGATTTGGCGTCAGGCTCCAGCGTGAGGCGGTCGATGACCACTTCGATGGTGTGGGCCCGTTTTTTATCGAGCGCAATCGGCTCATCAAGGTCCCGCAGCACGCCGTCGACTCGCGCGCGGACAAACCCCTGGCGCTTGATCTCTCGGAAGACCTCCGCGTACTCGCCCTTGCGGCCTCGCACCAGCGGGGCCAGCACCGTCAACCGGCTGGCGGAGGGCAGCGCCAGCACCTGATGCACGATCTCCTGCGCGGACTGCCGGCTGATCGCCACGTGGCACCGCGGGCAGTGGGGTTGCCCGGCCCTGGCAAAGAGCACGCGCAAATAGTCGTACACCTCCGTCTGCGTCGCCACGGTGGACCGCGGGTTGCTGCCGGCGGCGCGCTGTTCGATGGCGATCGCCGGCGACAACCCCTCGATGGACTCGACGTCCGGCTTCTCCAACCGCTCAAGAAACTGGCGGGCGTACGCGGAGAGGCTCTCGACGTACCGGCGCTGGCCCTCCGCATAGAGGGTGTCGAAGGCCAGGCTCGACTTCCCCGACCCGGACAGCCCCGTGATGACGATGAGCGCATTCCGCGGCAGGGTGAGATCGATGTGTTTCAGGTTGTGTTCGCGGGCCCCGCGAATAACAATTGAACGGTCAGACGACATGATGGGATTATAACAGAAACAAGAACCCCCGCCCACGTACGCGCCGTGCAGCGGGGGCTCTTGAACTGACGGGCGGTGTTACCGCCGTCTCCTGCGACGCTGACCACCTCGAGCCATCTTGGCTCGTGAAATGTCACCCTGTCGGTCGACGAAATAGAGGTAGCCGCGCTGCTTCTTGATCCCAACCTTTGCGACCTTTTCCGCCACGAGAAGTCACCCCCTCCCCACTCTTGGGGTCAGACCCCTCTGGGGTCAGACCCCGCCTTGCGGTACGCCGCCGCCACACCGGGTTGTGACAGCGAAAATCAAGAGTCTATACTTAGCCACCATTTAGGTGCCGATCTGAACGGTATCAAAGATCCGCCCCAACGTCGCGACCGCTGATCGGACGGCCAGCTCGCTCGTCTTGGGATTTGCGCTGGGCCGGCTTTCAATCCGGCACTGGATGCGGCCGCAGTCGCCCTCCACCTCCACCTCATGGACATTCCGATGAATCGTCGGGTCCGCCACGACGCGGATGCGAAGCCGCCGATCCGCCAGCCCGCTCGCCAGCGCGAGCGCCGCCGCCACGTTCGTATTCTGCGGGAACGCCTCAACCACGGCTCGCGGCGTTCCTTCAAAGATCACCGTGGGGCGCGTCAGCCGCTCAAGGCGAAGCCGCCGGCGTTGCACATAAGGGGCTGAGGCCAGCGCCTTCGGGGGCTTGCGCGTGGTGAGCGACACACGACTCAGGCGGCCCACCGCCATGGCCTTGATGCCATCAAGACCTGCCAGGGCTCCGCTTGGAATGTAGAGGGTCCCTCGGGAACGCTGAGCCAGACGCTGCCAGAGCCGGTTGCGCAAGAGGCCGCCGACGCTCATGATGAACACGCTCCGATGGGCCCGCAGTGCCGGCGCCACCACCTGCAGCACCACGTCCACCGAGGCTGCTTCGAGCACGAGGTCGGATCGGCGAATGAGCGCGGCAAGGGAGACGAGCGGGGGATGGTGGCTGAGTCGTCGCTGAAGCGTGGTCGCGCGAGCGCGGTCACGGTCGTGGAGCGCTGTGATGCGGGCGACATGAGAAAACTCTCGCTGGATGGCGCGCGCAAGCTGCGAGCCGATCGTGCCGCAGCCCACGAGGCCTACGCGAACCATTACGGACGGGAGACGTTAAGGGGTGTTCCAATCTCGCTGTCCTCAGACAGGCGACAGGTCTCGGTAATCACCTGCTGGATGCGGTTGCGCGCATCGAGCAGCACGACTTTCGGCGCGAACGTCTCCAGTTCCTCGGGTGTGACCTGCGCATAGGTAATGATGATCACCTTGTCGCCCGCAGCGATCACGCGGGCCGCAGCCCCGTTCATGCAGACGGTTCCAGAGCCCGACGCGCCCTCGATGCAATAGGTGACGATGCGCTCGCCGTTGTCCACGTCGACGACATGGACCTGCTCGTACGGGACAAGGCCCGCGGCCTTCATCAGCTCACCGTCGAGCGTGATGCTTCCCGCGTAGTGGACGTTGGCCTCGGTCACGGTCGCCCGGTGGATTTTCGATTTACAGACGGTGCGCAACATCGCTCAGTCGCTCGCTTTCCGACGCTACATTATGGCACGTCGACGAGAATATTGTCAATGAGGCGTGTGCGGCCGATCCAGACGGCGAGGAGGACCGCGACCCGCCCTCGAAGCCGCCATCGCGGCTCAAGCGTCCTCGCATCCACGACGGCGGCATAGTCAATCCGCGCGCCCGGCGCTTCGCTGATCAGGCGGCGCATGGCATCGACGAGCGGCTCGGCATGCCGCTCGCCGGCGCGGATGCGCCGGCGCGCATGCTCCAGCGCCTGGTGCAACACCGTCGCCTGCCGACGCTCGGCGGCCGTGAGGTAGGCGTTGCGTGAGCTCATCGCCAGACCGTCCGGTTCCCGCACCGTCGGCAGGACGTGCAGGCGCACCGGCAGCTTCAGGTCGCGCACCAGCCGTTCGATGATGAGCGCCTGCTGGTAGTCTTTCTGGCCAAAGTAGGCGCGCGTCGGGCGGGTGAGCTGAAACAGGATCGCCGCCACCGTCGCCACGCCACAAAAATGGCCGGGTCGGGCCGCGCCTTCCCACCGTCGGGCCAATGGGCCGACGTCGATCGACGTCTGAAACCCGCCGGGATACATCTGCTTGACCGACGGGGCGAAGAGGATGTCCGCGCCGGCGCCGCGCGCAAGGCGAAGATCCTTGATCAGCGTCCGGGGGTAGCGGCGGAAATCTTCCTGCGGGCCGAACTGCAGCGGATTCACGAAGACCGTCACGATCACGAGGTCGTTCTGGGCGCGCGCGGCCCTGACGAGCGAGAGGTGCCCCTCGTGCAGCGCGCCCATGGTCGGCACCACGCCGATCCGTTTGCCGCGTTTTCGTAACCGCTCAGCGCTCGCGGCCATGCGGCCGGCAGAACGGATCACCTGAAGCATCGAGTATCCGTCAGAAGCTCAGCGATCGTCCGTTTCAACACAGGATGGACGAGGTTCGGCGCCAGTTGCGCCAGCGGCTCCAGCACAAAGCGGCGTTCATGCATCCGAGGATGCGGGATGACGAGATCGGCTTCCTGACTAACGCGGTCGTCGTAGAGAAGGATATCCAGATCGATGGGGCGCGGCGCCCAGCGCTGCGCTGTCCGCTGGCGTCCAAGACGCCGTTCAATATCCTGGAGCACCGTGAGGAGTTGCCGAGGGGAGAGCGCCGTCTCTATTTCTGCCACGGTATTCAGGTATGGGCCTTGCGGTGGACCGCCCACGGGTTCGGTTTCCGCGATGAGCGCCATCTGCACGACGCGCACACCGTCAACCGCTCCCAGCGTTCGCACCGCGTCGGAGATGTGCTGCAACCGATCGCCTGTATTGGAGCCGATCCCGATGAAGACGCGCGCCATCGTTCAGGTGTAGGGTGTATGGGTTGGAGAGTTAAAGCACTTTAGCGAAGCGGCTGATGGCTTCTTGGATGCGGTCGGTGGGCACCGTGAGCGAGAGGCGGACGTAGCCCTCACCTGACGGCCCAAACCCGACGCCCGGGGTCAGCACCACGTGCGCCTGCTCCAGGACTCGCGAGGCAAATGCGACGGACGACTCCTGGCCCGGCACGCGCGCCCAGATATACAGGCTCGCTTTCGGCTTGGTGATCGGCCATCCGGCCTTCGTGAGCCCATCGACGATCAGGTCGCGCCGCTCTTGGTAGGTGGCGACGGCCTGCTGAAGCGGCGCCTGATCCCCCTCGAGCGCCTCGATCCCCGCCCACTGGACCGGCTGGAAGATGCCGGAGTCAAGGTTGGTCTTCAGTTGGGAGAGGGCGGCGATCAGCGCGGCATGGCCGCACACCCACCCGACGCGCCATCCGGTCATATTGTAGGTCTTTGAGAGGCTGTGAAACTCCACGCCCACCAATTTCGCCTCAGGCTGCTGGAGGAAGCTCTCGGGTTGGTAGCCGTCGAACGCGATCTCCGAATAGGCGGCGTCGTGAGCGACCGCGATGCCGTACTCTTTGGCCAACTGAATCGCTTCTTGAAACTGTTCGGCGCCGGCGACGGCCGCGGTGGGGTTATTGGGATAGTTCAGGAACACGACCTTCGCGCGGCGGGCGGCCTTCTGGCTGATGGCGCCCAGATCCGGGAAGAAGCCGTTCTCTTCAAGGAGCGGCATGGAAACCACCTCAGCGCCGGCAAAGATGGCGCCGCTGCGATAGGGCGGATAACACGGGTCGGGCACGAGCACCACATCGCCGGGATTGCACATCGCCAGCGGAAAATGGGCGACGCCTTCTTTAGATCCCAAGAGCGGAAGCACCTCGGCCTGCGGGTCGAGTTGAACCCCGAAACGGCGGTCGTACCAGCGGGTGATGGCCTCGCGAAGCTCCTTGATGCCCTCCGTGAAGCTGTAGCGGTGGTTCACCGGATCGTCCACCGTGCGCTTCAACGCTTGGATGATATGCGCCGGCGTCGGAAGGTCCGGATCACCCACGCCCAGATCGATGACATCATTCCCCGCCGCCTGAAGCTTGTGCTTGGCCTTGTCCAGCTCGACAAACAGATACGGCGGCAATCGCTTGAGACGCTCGGCCTTCTCATAGATGACAGAAACCTGAGCGGCCTCGCTCATCGTGAGAGTGGCAAGGTTGCGCGTAAGACGTGGGACATGTCATAAAGCCCAGGTTTTTGGCGCACGACAAACTGCGCCGCCTTCAGGGCGCCCTGCGCGAAGACCTCGCGGCCCTGCGCCCGGTGGGTCAGTTCCAGCCGCTCGGCTGGACCGGCGAGGATCACCGTATGGTCGCCGACGATGTCGCCGGCCCGAATGGCATGGACCGGAATGGCGCTGGCCGGCTGTTTGCGCGCCGAGGCGAGCGTCTCCGCCAGCCGTTTCGCCGTCCCGCTTGGCGCATCCTTCTTATGACGATGGTGGCTTTCAACGACCTCAACGTCGTAGGAGGCCCCCAGCCGCTGGGCGGCCAACTGGGCCAGCTCAAACAGCAGGTTCACCCCCACGCTCATGTTCGGGCTGACCACGAGCGGAATGACCTTCGCCGCCGAGAGGAGGCCGGCCCGTTGGGCGTCGGATAATCCGGTCGTGCCGACCACCATCGGCTTGCGCAGCTCTTGCGCAAGCTGCACGTGCGCAACAGTCGCCTCCGGCGCGCTGAATTCAACCAGGACGTCGCCCTGGCTGATGGCGGCTTTGGCGTCGGCGCTGACGGCAAGGCCCAGCGGCGAAGACCGGCCAAGCACCGTGCCATAGTCCCGCCCGACCGCTTCATGGCCGGCGGCTTCCAACGCAGCGGCAACCGCGACCACGTCTTGGAAATCCTGCAGCGCGAGTGACGCAATCGTGCGCCCCATCCGCCCGCAGCAACCTGCAATTGTCAGCTTGATCGTCATCTGCAACTCCACCGCAACGTTCAGAAGTCAGATTTCAGAAATCAGATGTCAGATTTAGTTTTTTCTGACTTCTGACGTCTGACTTCTGACCTCTGAGCCTTTGGGGACTCCTTGAATAACCCATAAGCCTCTAACGCAGCACGAAGGCGCGCCTGATTCGCATCCGACATCTCGCACAGCGGCAACCGTAACTCTGGCGTGATCATTCCGAGCAAGCCCATCGCGGTCTTTACCGGGATGGGGTTCGTCTCCAGAAACAGCGCCTTCACCAGCGGCGACAGCCGCTGGTGCCACCGCAACGCCTCCGCATGCCGCCCGGCAAGATAGGCGCTCACCATCGTGGCCACATCTCGGGGCACCAGGTTGGCTGCGACGGAGATGACGCCCGTGCCGCCGATCGCCAGCACCGGCAGCGTGAGCCCGTCGTCGCCGGAGAGCAGGGCGAGCTTGCCCTGAGTCAGCTGGAGGATGCGGCTCATCTGTTCTAGGTTGCCGCTTGATTCCTTGATTCCGATGATGTTCTTGAGCGTCGCCAGTTGGGCGAAGGTCTCCGGCTCGATGTTGACGGCCGTGCGTGACTGGATGTTGTAGACGACCATCGGGATGTCGACGGCTTCACTGATGGCTTTGTAGTGCAGGAACAGCCCCCGCTGCGTCGGCTTGTTATAGTACGGTGTGATCAACAGCGCCGCGTCCGCCCCGGCCTCTTTCGCGTGTTTGGTGATGCGGATCGCCTCGCGCGTGTTGTTGGAGCCGGTTCCTGCGATGACGCGAATCCGCCCCCGCGCCGCCTGCACCGCCACTTCGATCACCCGGTCATGCTCGCTGTAGGAAAGCGTGGCCGATTCTCCGGTCGTGCCGCACGGCACAACGGCGCTGGTGCCTGCGTTGACGTGCAGGCCGATAAGCCGCTTGAACGCCGTCTCATCGAACGCGTCGTGTCGAAACGGCGTCACCAACGCCACCATGGAGCCCCGCAATGACAGTCCCATCATCGACTCCTCAGGGGCCAGTTGATCACGCCGTCAAAGATCCTCTGGGCTGCGCCCTCAAGCACCACATCCATCACTCGAACCCCCTGCCGCGCCGGCTCTATGGCGAATGACACGTTTAACATATCCCCGCTCCAAGCCTCCACTTCAATGGTCCGTCGGCGGCCTCCGCCATTGCGCCCGGCGGAATGGTGCGTCACGGCGTGGATGACCGCCGAGGCGGCTACACCGGTGCCGCACGCCAGCGTCTCTCCCTCAACCCCGCGCTCGTACGTGCGGACGCGAATGCGGTTCGGCCGTGCAGGATCCGCTTCCATGAAATTCACGTTGGTGCCGCGCGGCGCAAAGTGGGGGTGGCGGCGCAGCGCCCGGCCGATTCGGTCGACATCCACCGTTTCCACCTCCTTGACCGGCACGACCGCATGCGGCACGCCGGTGTTCACAAAACCGAGCGCCACCGGCCGGTGATCGACCTCCAGCGAGAGGCCGGTCGCCAGCTCCGTGGGGTCGGTCATCCGCATCGCGACGCGCCCGCCGCGAACCGTCGCCGTCAGAATCCCGGCCTTGGTTTCAATCGTGATGTGTGCTGTGTGCTGTGTGCTGTGTGCTTGATACAGCGCCACACACCGCGCGCCGTTGCCGCACATCTCGGCTTCGCTGCCATCAGGATTGAACACCCGCATGCGGACCTCAGCCACCCGCGACCGTTCCAGCAGGAGCACCCCGTCAGCTCCGACGCCGGTGCGCCGATTGCACGACGCCCGGCTGATGCGCGGCCACTGCCCCCGCAGGCTGTCCAGTCGGCGGGTCCGCGCATCAACGACCACGAAGTCATTCCCTGTGCCAGCCATCTTGGTAAATGGAATCGCCGTCATGGGAGCAAGCTCTTCGGGACCACATCCTGTCGAATGAGATCGCGCAGGGTCTCCCGCTTTCGGATGATCGCCCACCGCGAGCCGCGCACCAACACCTCCGCCGGCCGCAGGCGGCCGTTGTAGTTGGAGGCCATCGTCGAGCCGTACGCGCCGGCGCCCAGCACCGCCAGCAATTGTCCCGAGCCGATCGCGCCCAGGCGCCGGTTGCGCGCCAGGACATCGGCGCTTTCGCAGACGGGTCCGACCACGTCATAGGGCGCCGATCCGTCCCTCGCCGGCCGATCGGCCTTCACAGGAATGACCTCATGATAGGCGTCGTAGAGCGCGGGACGGATCAGATCGTTCATCCCGGCGTCGACCACGGCAAACCGCTTGCCGCGCGCCTGCTTGACGTACAGGACTTCCGTGACCAAGATGCCCGCGTTGCCGACGATGAACCGTCCCGGCTCAAGGATCAGGCGCACGCGAAGGCGCGTAAGCCACGGCAGCACCCTCGCCGCAAACGCCCGGGGTGTTTGCGGACGCTCATCCTTATAGATGATGCCGAGGCCCCCGCCCAGGTTGAGCCACTCCATCCCAAGACCCGCCCGCCTGCCCTGCTCGATCACCCGAGCCGCCCGCTGAATCGCCTGGATGAATGGCTGCGCTTCGGTGATCTGTGATCCGATGTGCAGGTGCACGCCGATGATCCGCACGCCGGAGAGCGCCCGATGACGGCGGACGATATCCGACGCCGTCTGGAGGTCGATGCCGAACTTGCTCTCCGCGATGCCGGTCGTAATGTGGCGGTGGGTATGCGCGTCCACATCCGGATTCACCCGGAGCGCGACCCTCGCCGTCTGCCGCATGGCGCGGGCAATCCGATTGATCGCCTCCAGCTCCGGCACGGACTCCACATTGAAGCAGAAGATCCCCGCCCGCAGCGCCTCGCGGATCTCCTCGGGCCGTTTTCCGACGCTGGCAAACACGATCCGAGCGGGTGGGCAGCCGACTCGCCGCGCCTTGTACAGCTCGCCGCCTGACACGATATCCAACCCCGCCCCTGTGCGAACCAAGAGCCGCAGGATCGCGAGATTCCCATTGGCTTTCACTGAAAAACAGATCAGCGGATGCAGCGCGCGGAACGCCTGCTGGAGCTTGCGGAAGTGGTCTACCAGCGTCTGGTAGCTGTAGATGTAGACCGGCGTGCCCACCGCCGCCGCGATGCGCGATACCGGCAACCGCTCACAGCGCAGCTCGCCTCTGACCATATGAAAATCGTGTGGGTAATACATCAGTAATAATTTTCGATTACACAGATTCGCAGGTTAGCCGACTGTCCAAGAGCTGATTACGCAGATAAGACGTTTTATCTGTGTAATCTGCAGTTTATCTGCGTTTTTTCTCTGCGAATCTGTGTAATCCAGATCATCATTCGCCCAGTCTTCTACGCCAGCGCGCCAGCGCACGCGCGACCATGCGGGGGTTCGTGCTGCCGATGCTTCGCTTGCGCTCAACCGACCGGATCGGGTCAGTCAGCGCCGGCGCGGCCTTGTCAAACCGCGGCGAGAACCGCCGAAGCTCCGGCACGGTGAGCTCGCGCAACCGCTTGCCCGCCCGCTCGGCGTAGGCCACCACCCTGCCCACGACGTCGTGCGCGTGGGCGAATGGGACGCCGCGCGTCACCAGATACTCGGCCAGATCCGTCGCGCAGAGCGCATCCGAGTCCAAGAGGTGCGCTAAGCGGGAGCTGCGAATCCTCACATGCCGGAGCAACCGTTCCAGCACCGTCAGGGCCTGCCGGCTGTGCTCGACGGCGCCGAAGACATACCGCTTATCCCACTGCAGATCTCGATTATACGACAGCGGCAGCCCCTTCATCACGATCAAAAAGGCCGTGAGCTGGCCGATCGACAGGCCGGCCTGCCCCCGGATGAGCTCGAGCACATCCGGGTTCTTCTTCTGCGGCATGAGGCTGGACCCCGTTGCAAAGGCGTCATCCAGCCTGAGAATGCCGAACTCCTCGGTCGTCCAGAGAATCATGTCCTCCGCCAGACGGGATAGATGAACGGCCAGATTCGCCAACACCGACACCAGTTCCAGGGCGAAGTCTCGATCCGACACCGCGTCCATGCTGTTCTGGGCGATGCGCGGAAACTTCAGCAGCTTGGCGACGTAGCGCCGGTCGATCGGAAGCGACGTGCCCGCCAGCGCCCCGGCGCCGAGCGGCAGGACGTCAATCCGCTTGCGGGCATCACTCAGCCGCTCCACATCCCGCTCCAGCATCTCGACGTACGCCAACAGATGGTGCGCCAGCAGCACCGGCTGCGCGCGCTGCAGATGGGTGTAGCCTGGGATCACCGCGCGCTGGTTTACGCCGGCGACCTGCACCAGCGCCCGCTGCACGCCACGGATCGACGCGGTGAGCTGGCTGACCGCATCCCGACAATAGAGCCGCAGGTCGAGGCTCACCTGGTCGTTCCGGCTGCGGGCGGTATGGAGCGTGCGCGCCGCCGGACCGATCAGCCGCTCCAGCGTCCGCTGCATCTGCGTGTGGATGTCTTCAGCCGACGGATCGGGCGTGAAGCGTCCCGCCTGGATGGTGCGCAGGATGCGCGTCAGGCCGCTCACCAGCCGCCGGCTCTGTGCGGCGGAGATGATCCGGCAGCGGCCCAACATCTTCGCGTGGGCGATGGACCCTTCCACATCGTAGCGGGCGAGGCGATAATCCAACCCGATGCTTGAGGTAAAACGCTCAACGAGGGGATCGGTCCGCTTGGAGAATCGTCCGCCCCACAGTTTTTTCTTCATTGGCTCAATGACCCACCCTCAGGTTGACGCTAATGGCACGAGCTCCGTAGTATCTCGCATCATTAGTGGAAGCTCTTCCGGATAATAGTCAAGTCTCACGCCCAGGTAGATAGAATTTGCATCTTCGTTATACACAAGCAAAGAATGGCTGTCTGTCGTGAGCACGATGCCCAGGTCTGTATCAACCCACTCCTCAGTGTCTTGAGTCACCTGGGTTGGATGATGTAAAACTGGCCCTGCAGCATAGATTTCTCCTGCTGGTCTCACCTCACCTGATGCTGTGGTCCGCGATTTCTCCCTTCTTGAATAGTGAAACGAGATAATTGTGTGCATGCGCCAGATACCCTGAATTTCTCCAAAGTAACCCACCCGAAGCGCTCGATAATCTTCCACTCGCTGAGCTTGCTCCATGTTAGATCGCCTTACAGAGATACGACCGACTTCATTCGTAGCATATGTAGCAGTCGGAGTGCTAACTTCGTCTCCCGAGAAGAGCAAGACCTCCCCTTCAGAGAGAAGATGCAGTCCATCAAACTGTCCGTACCCGTAGATCTCTGCAACGAGACCGTTAATTGGCTTCCCGAGCAGGGACTTTAGAATGTCCGTTTCTTCAGAAGTCAGCAAGGCCTTTTGTCTCATAACGTCCCCTATCGAGCACTCCCTTCATACGGCAATCCAAACAGCTTGATGAAGCCTTCTGAGGCGCGTTGATCAAACTGATCTTTGACAGAATACGTCGCTAGTCGCTCGCGATACAGACTGTGCGGCGAGCGGCGTCCTACCACCTGACACGCGCCTTTAAACAGTTTGAGCCGGACCGCACCGGTCACGCGGCGTTGCGTCTGCTCGATGAACGCATCCAGCGCGGCTTTCAACGGCGTGAACCAGAGCCCGGCGTAGACCAGCCGGGCGTACGTCGCCGCGATCCCCTGCTTGAACTGCAGCAGCTCCCGGTCCAACACGAGCCGCTCCAGCTCCTGGTGCGCGGCCAGCAGGATCGTCCCGGCCGGCGCTTCGTAGACCTCGCGCGACTTGATCCCGACGACCCGGCTTTCAATCATGTCGGACCGGCCCACCCCGTGCGCTGCGCCGAGGCGGTTAAGCCGGTCCACCAGCTGCACGGGGCTTGAGCGCGTACCGTTGACGTGCGTCGGCACGCCGCGGAGGAACCTGATCGTCACGTAGGCCGGGTGCTGAGCCGCGCGCTCAGGCGAACGGATGGAGCGGTACGTATCCGCCGGCGGCTCAACCCACGGATTCTCCAGCACGCCAGCCTCAATGCTCGTGCCCCACAGGTTTTCATCGATGCTGTAGGCGCTACGCTTCGTCACCTTGATGGGAATCCGATGGCGCCGCGCGTATTCGATCTCCTCCTCCCGCGAACGAAACTCCCACTCCCGAACCGGGGCGATGATCTCAAGCGACGGATCCCATATCCGCGTGGTCACTTCAAACCGCACCTGGTCGTTGCCCTTGCCGGTGCACCCATGCGCCACGGCACCGGCCTTGACCTGATGCGCCACATCCACCAAGTGCTTCGCGATGAGCGGCCGTGACAGCGCCGTCGCCAGCAGGTATTGCCCTTCATACACGGCGTTCGCCTTCAGCGACGGCCAGCAGTAGTCAGACACAAACTCCCGCCGCAGGTCGCGCACAATCACGCGCGACGCCCCGGCCACGTTCGCGCGTCGCACGGCGGCGGCCGAGGGCTCGCCCTGGCCCACGTTGGCCATGAACGCCACGACACGGTAGCCGCGCTGCGTCAGCCACTTCACGCACACGGAGGTATCAAGCCCGCCCGAATAGGCTAGGACAACTGTGTTGCTCATCTGCTGGATCGCCTGGAAATATGTGTCACCGGAATTTTCCCGGAATTTTCCTCGCGCAGCAGGAAGGCGAGGAGCGCCTTCTGCGCGTGGAGGCGGTTTTCTGCTTGATCGAAGATGAGCGATCGGCGGCTTTCCATCACCTCATCGGTAATCTCTTCGCCGCGGTGCGCCGGCAGGCAGTGCATCACCCGGCAGCCGGGCTTGGCGAGCGCGAGCAGCTTCCCGTTCACCTGATACGCCTTGAAGGCGCGCAGCCGCTTGGCCCGCTCCTGCTCCTGCCCCATGCTGACCCACACGTCGGTGTAGATGACATCCGCGCCGCGCACCGCCGCGCGCGGATCGATCCCCGCAGTGAGCGACACGCCGTGCTGCTTCGCCTGCCGCGCCGCCGCCTTCCACGCGGCGGCATGCGGAGCGTAGCCTTTCGGGGTGGCCACCGACACCTTCACGCCCAGCATCGCGCACCCTTGCACCAGCGAGTGCAGCACGTTGTTGCCGTCGCCCACGTACGCCAGCCGCAGCCCCTTCAGCTTCCCGAAATGCTCCTGCATCGTCAAGAGGTCCGCCAGCGCCTGGCACGGGTGCGCCAGGTCGGAGAGCCCGTTGATGACCGGGCAGCGGGAATGGCGCGCGAACTCTTCCACATCCTCATGCGAGAAGGTGCGCACGACGATCACATCCACGTAGCGCGAGAGCGCGCGGGCCACGTCCCGGCTCATCTCGCGCCGTCCGAGCTGGATGTCGTCCTGCCCCAGATAGATCGCCGAGCCGCCGAGCTGCTGCGCCGCGACCTCGAACGAGACGCGCGTGCGCATCGACGGCTTCTGGAACACGAGCGCCACCGTCTTGCGCTGTAAGCTTCCCGCCCCCAGCCTCCGGTTGCGCTTCATCCGCGCCGCCATCTGAAGGATCCGACGCAACTCGTCGTCGCTTAGATCAGTGATCGTCAGAAAATGTCGCGCCATTCCTCCTTGTCACTTGTCACTTGTTGCTTGTCACTTGTTGCTTGTCACCGACCTCAACCAACACCTTTTCAAGAATCGAGAGCGCCCGATCCAGTTGGGCCTTCGTGATCGTCATGGCCGGCAGCAATCGAAGGACGCGCTCCTGGGTGCAGTTGATCAGCAGGCCGTTCGCCCGGCAGGCGTCCACCAGCGGCCGCCCATCGATGGACAGCTCGATCCCGATCATAAATCCGCGCCCGCGGACCTCCTGAATGCACGGGACGCGCGTTTTCAGCGCCTCCAGCCGCTTGAAGATGTCGGCGCTGAACGTGTTGACGCGCGCGAGGAGATCCTGTTTCTCGATCGCTTCGAACACCGCCAGCAGACAGGCGCAGCCGAGCGGATTGCCGCCGTAGGTCGCCGCGTGCGTGCCGGGCTGTAGCGTATCGGCGATCGCGCGTGTGGCGACGACCGCGCCGATGGGAAACCCGCCTCCCAGCGTCTTGGCGAGCAGCATCACGTCAGGCTCCACGCCGGTGTGTTGATAGGCGAAGTGGGTTCCGGTCCGCCCGATGCCGGTTTGAATCTCATCGAAGATGAGCAACAGCTTGCGGTCGTCGCACAGCCGCCGCAGCCCGTTCAAGAACCCTTCCTCCGCCACCCGGATGCCCCCCTCCCCCTGGATGGGCTCCACCAAGACCGCGACGGTCTTCGGCGTCACGGCGCGCTGCACAGCGTCGAGGTCATTGAAGGGCACGCGCGCAAACCCCGGCAGGAGCGGCTCGAAGCCTTCCTGGTACTTCGTTTGGCCGGTGGCGCTGAGCGCGGCCATCGTCCGTCCGTGGAAGGAGCGCTCCATCACGACGGTCTCGTAGCGGTTGACCCCGCCGACTGATCCGGGGCCGGCAGGGCCGCCCCACTTGCGCGCCAGCTTGATCGCTGTGTCCACCGCCTCGGCGCCGCTATTGGTAAAGAACACCTTGCCGTCGAAGGACGCGTCGACCAGTTGCTTGGCCGCCCGCCACTGGAGCGGGTGGTAGTAGTTGTTCGAGACGTGAATGACCCGTCGCGATTGGCCGCGCAAGGCACTCATGACCCAGGGGTGATTGTAGCCCAGCCCGCTGACCCCCCAGCCGGGAAACAGGTCCAGGTACTCGCGCCCCTCCACGTCCCACACGCGGCTGCCCTTGCCCTTCGTAATCACGAGCGGGCTGCGCACGTACGTGTTCATCACGTAGCGGTCGTACTGCCCAATCACCTGCTCTGTCGCAGTCATGAGTTCCGGAGTTGAGAGTTCAGAGTTGAGAGTTCACGTGACTAACTCTGAACTCACAACTCTCAACTCACAACTAAAGAGTCGTCAACGAATGATTTCCGTGCCGATGCCTTGTTTGGTAAAGATTTCGAGGAGCATCGCGTGGGGAATCGACGCATCGATGATGTGCGTCTTCTTCACCCGGCGCCGCAGCGCAGTGATGCACGCCTGCACCTTTGGAATCATCCCTTCCTGGATCACGGTGCGCCGCATGAGCGTCTTGGCTTCCTTCACCGACAGCGTGGAGATGAGCGACGAGACGCCATCAGGCCGCTCAAGGATGCCGCGGACGTTGGTCAGCAGCACCAGCTTCTCCGCCCGCAACGACGCCGCCACCTCGCCGGCCACCTCATCCGCATTGATGTTGTACAGCTTCCCGTGGCCCACGCCCACTGGGGAGATCACCGGAATCGCATGCCGTGTGAACACCCGGCGAATCAAGCCGGTATGGACCCAGGCGACGGACCCCACAAACCCCAGCTCAGCTGTCTTCGGGTGCGGCTCCGCCGCGATCACCTTCTGCCGCGGCGTCATCCCCACGGCCTGGCCGCCGAGCGACCGCACCAGCTCCACCAGCCGCCGATTGATCTCCTCGAGCGCGCCGTTGACGAGGCGGATCGTCTCGGCATCCGTGACCCGCAGCCCGTTGATGAAGGCACTCTTCTTGCCGGAAGCCGACAGCTTGCGGTTGATCTCCGGCCCGCCGCCATGCACGAGGACCGAGCGAATGCCCACCTCGCTGAGAAAGATGAGGTCCTGCAGGATCCCCCGCATGGCCGTGGGGTTGTCAATCGCGCTGCCCCCGTACTTCGCGACGATAATCTTGCCCCTGAACGCCCGGATGTAGGGGATGGCCTCGATCAGGATGTCCGCTTTCCGAATCGACTCTTCCATTTTTAACTGTGATTACACAGATTCGCGAGTTCGTTGATGGCCAAAGAGCTGATTACACAGATAGAACCGGCTTTATCTGTGTAATCAGTTTTTTGACAACCAGCTAACTTGCGAATCTGTGTAATCCTTCGTTCAGGTGGCATAGCCTGCGTTGATGCGCACGTACTCCTCGGTGAGGTCGCACGTCAGCATCCGGTCGCCGGCAGATCCCGCGTGCAGGTTGATGCGCACGCTGACCATCGGCCGGCTCAAGAGCCGCCGCATGACCGATTCCGGAACCGGCAAGGCGGCCCCGTTGGCCACCAGGCGCCGGCTCCCGATGCGGATCTCAAGCCGATTTGGATTGAAGCGCACCGCAGCCGCTCCCACGGCGGCGGCGATGCGGCCCACATTGGGGTCGCTGCCTGCGAGCATCGTCTTCACGAGCGGCGAGCAGGCCACCTGCCGGGCGGCCGCGCGCGCTTCCCGCGCAGTCCGTGCGCCCGCCACCTGGACGTCCATCATTTTCGCCGCCCCCTCGCCGTCCTGCACGATCAACGTGGCGAGCCGGCCAGCCACCGCCTCGATCATCCGGCCGAGCATCTGCGCCTGGCGCGTCTGCGGACGGATCGTGACGCCCGACCGGCCGCTGGCCAGCGCGAACACCGTGTCATTGGTGCTCATGTCGCCATCGACGGTGATGCGGTTGAACGTCCGCTCGACCGCTTGCTGCAGCAGCCGCCGGAGCAACGCCGCCGGCACCGCCACATCGGTCGTGATGACGCCCAGCATCGTCGCCATCGACGGCGCGATCATCCCTGCCCCTTTGGCCATCCCGCCCACGCGGCAGCGCCGGCCCGCCATGACGGTTTCGACCGCCGCTTCTTTCGGCCGCAGATCCGTTGTCAGGATCGCCTGGGCCGCGGCTTCATGGTGGGCCCGGCTCAACTGCTTGATGAGCCGCGGCAGGGCCCGCGCAACCTTGGCGACCGGCAGGCGGCGGCCGATGAGCCCTGTTGAGGCAAGCAACACCTCGCGCTCGGCCACCCGCAGCGCGCCCGCCACGGCACGGCCGACAGCCAGCGCATCCCGCATCCCGGCGGCGCCGGTCAGACAGTTGGCGCAGCCGCTGTTGATGACGACCGCCCGCGCCGTGCCGCGGCGCAGCCGGTCTTTGCTGATCAGGACGGGTGCGGCCTGCACGCGGTTGGCCGTAAACACCGCGGCGGCCGCCGCCGGCCCGTCGCACACGACGAGCGAGAGGTCAGGTTTGCGGCTGCGCTTGATGCCGGCGCTCACCCCTGCGGCCTGAAACCCGCGTGCGGCGGTCACCCCTCCACCAACCCACTTCATCCGAGAAGAGCAGTCGTTTCGGGAAACCCGCACATGAGGTTAAAATTCTGAATCGCCTGACCCGCTGCACCCTTTGTCAGATTATCCAGGGCGCTGCCAATGATGAGCTGCCCGAGCGCCGCGTCGTAGACGAGGCCGATGTCGCAGAAGTTCGTCTCGACAACATCCCGCAGCTGGGGCAGCGTCCCGGGGCGCACGCGCACAAACGGCGCCTGCTCGGGGGGATACGCCTTGTGGTATGCCGCACCGATCGCTTCGAACGAGCTGCGCGTCGCGACGTAGATCATGGAGATGAGGCCGCGGCTCACCGGAATGAGCTGCGGCACGAAGCCCATCGCGGCCTTGCGGCCGGTGAGCCGTTCGATCTCCTGCAGCACTTCGGGCATGTGCTGGTGCGTGTTGACCTTGTAGGCGCGCAGGTTCTCCGTCATCTCGGTGAAGAGGAGCGACGCATCCGCTTTGCGTCCTGCGCCGCTTGAGCTGGATTTGGCGTCGACGATCAGCCGGCCATCCTCCACCAATCCCTCCTTGAACAGCGGCAGGCACCCGAGCAGGATGCTCGTGGCGTAACAGCCCGGGTTGGCTACCAGCTTCGCCCGGCGGATGTCCTCTTGGTGGAACTCGGTGAGGCCGTAGGCGACGTCTTTCGTTCCAAGCAGCTCGGGATGGGTGTGGGGAAACTGATACCACCGGGGATAGAGCGCAACATCCTGCAAGCGGAAGTCTCCGGCAAGGTCCACCACCCGCTTGCCGGCCGCAAGGAGCGGCGGGACGAGCTCCATGGACGTCCCATGCGGCAGCGCCAGAAAGGCCGCATCGCACGCCTCGATGAGGCGGGACGGATTCAAGGATTCAATCGGCAGGTCTAGCTGACGGGCAAAACGGGGGTAGACGTCTGAGACAGGGCTTGGGCGGTCCCACTTGGCTGAGGCCGCCAGGTAGGTGAGCTGGACATGGGGATGTGTGAGGAGCAACCGGATGAGCTCTTCGCCGGCATAGCCGGTTGCCCCGGCGATTGCGACGCGTATCGACATCTGTGAGGTTGAACTGTCATCTTATCAGAATCGAGCCCCTAACGAAATACCCACGTGGTCGCGCTGGGCCTAGACGCGAGCAGCGCAAGGAGCGAGGAGGAAGGCGTACTGATGAGCAAGAAGTACGCCGACGACGAGCGACGCAGCGATGCGAAGTGGATAGGCCCAGCCTAATCGGGAAACTGAGGGTTGCGGCAGCAACTGGTCATCTACTACGTCACTCCTCCTCGACGTACCACAGATTGGGTACGCCTTCGTCGTCGTTCCTTGTATCTGACCAGCTGGTGCTCGCAACGCGGCCACGTCGGTATTTTGTTAGGGGCTCAACGTTTCGTCCACTGGAACCGCTTGCGGGCGCCCTTCTGCCCGTACTTCTTGCGCTCCTTCATCCGCGGATCGCGGGTGAGCAATCCTGCGCCCCGCAACGTCGTCCGGTGGGCGGCGTCAAGCTGGAGGAGCGCCCGCGCGATGCCCATTTTGATCGCGCCGGCCTGCCCGGTCAGGCCGCCGCCCTGGACGTTGGCAATCACGTTGTACTTGCCCAGTTGATGGGTGAGGAGCAGCGGCGCTTTGATCGCCAGCCGCAGCGCCTCCCGCGGAAAGTAGTGATCGCAGGCGCGGCTGTTGACCACGATGCTGCCGGTTCCTGGAATCAGGCGCACCCGCGCCACGGACTCCTTCCGGCGCCCGGTCCCAGCCAGCGCCACCCGCGAATCGGGTGATGCCGGACCGGTACTGGCCGTCTCTTGTTGTTTCGTTTCCTGTGTTGTCTCTATCTCACTCATACGTCAGTTTCCCTATCCTAACGCCGCTCGCCAGCCGGCTGCGGTTGTTGTGCGGCGTGGGGGTGCGTGGGACCCGCGTAGACCTTGAGCTTGCCCAGCATCCGTCGGGCCAGCGGCCCATCAGGCATCATCCCTTTCACCGCCTGGCGAAGCGCTAAGTCCGGATGCCGCTTCAGCACGTCGGCGAGGGTGCGCGTCCGGCGGCCGCCGGGATAGCCGGAATACCGCTGGTATATTTTCTGGGTTAGCTTCTGTCCCGTGACGGCGATCTTCTCGGCATTGATGACCACGACGAAGTCGCCCGTGTCGAGAAACGGGGTGTAGGTCACCTTGTGCTTACCGCGCAGAATCATCGCGATCCGGCTCGCCAATCGCCCCAGCACCTGGTCCTTGGCGTCGAACAGCAGCCACCGCCGCTCGATCTTCTTGACCTCAGGGATCGTGGTCGTCATGGGCAGGGGAGTGTAACATACACGACGAGACCTGTCAATTTTTAGGTCGCCTCCGCGTTGACTCACATTAAATGTTACCGAAGGATAGCTGAAAACGATTCGTTGACTCACAATCCCTGTTACCCGGCAAGCGGGTATGTCTGGCTTCGCGGGTGACACGGAGCCAGGGCTCCCACACGCCCGCAGCCGACGACGCCGATAGTGCGGCGCGGCGAGGACGTGTGGGATGGCGCAGTGGCAGGCCCCGCGAAGCCCTCATCCTCGACGGCGTTACTCAAAGCCAACAGGTTCTCCGTTCGGTAACACTTTATTCTGAGTCAACGGGCCTCTTCTGAAACAGCCTCTGGAAGCAGAAGAGGCACCAGCCGATGA
>CAYJWN010000008.1:0-32672 GCA_964373835.1 uncultured Planctomycetales bacterium | reverse complement strand
GATGGATGACGTGGCGATTGTGCCCTGGCAGAGCTTCCTGCGCGAGCTGGATGTTCCGCACGCATGACCCCATCACGCATGATTCCGAGCAAGACGGCGTTGGCGGAATACGGGGAATTCCGGTGACATCACAATCCAGAAGAGGTAGTGAAGCCTTCTGTGAGGCGTGTACCGAATTCGCATGATACAGAGCCCGTCAGCTGAAGAACGGGGGAGAATCATTCCCCCGCAATCCACCACAGCCACGTTGTCCGGCATCTTTGCGTCCGATGGTCCGCTGGCGAAGGCGCTGCCGGGCTACGCTCCTCGACCGCAGCAGCGTGAGATGGCGTTGGCCGTCGAGCATGCGCTGGCTGAACACCAGCCGTTGATCATCGAGGCCGGGACGGGCGTCGGGAAATCCCTCGCGTATCTGATTCCCTGCGCGCTCTGGGCGGCGCGCCATCGCAAGACAGTGGCCATCGCGACCTACACCAGGGCGCTGCAGGAGCAGCTCATGGCCAAGGATCTGCCAATGGTGTGCACGGTGCTGCGCGAGCTGGGCGTCAGCGTCCAAGCGGCCCTCTTGATGGGAGCCGAGAATTACCTCTGCGTGCAGCGACTCAATGGCTGTGCCAATCAAGCCCAGGAGGAGCTCTTTGAGACTGACGGCGCCAGGCAGACCCTCGGCCAGCTTCAGGCATGGGCACAGACCGCCGCGACGGGCTTGAGATCTCGGATTCCGTTTCGCGTGCCGGAGGCGGTGTGGGGGCGTGTGCGCAGAGATGCAGATCTCTGCTTGGGCAGGCGCGGGCCTGCCTGGCAAGCCTGCCTCTACCGCAAGGACCTCGCCCGTGCGCGGCAAGCCGACCTCGTGGTCATCAACCAACATCTCTTGTTTGCCGGCTTGTCGCTGCCCGCGGTTGACGCGCTCATCATCGATGAGGCGCATAACCTCGATGGAGTCGCCGCGCAGTTTCTGGGGTTTTCCCTGACGGAGCGGAGTGTTGCGCGGCTGCTTGACGACACGGTGAACCCGCAGACAGCTCGAGGGCTGGCCGCGCGACTCACACAGCAACCCGAGCGCTGGCATAAGGACGTTGAGGCCGCTGTTGGCGACGCGGACGCGGCAGCCAAACACGTTTTCGAGCAGATCCGTGCCATGCTGAGGAGCGAGTCAGGACGAACCGCGGATGTGCCCGCCCTCCTGCCAACGTCGGAACAGTCCGATGTGATCGGTGACATCGTCACGAAACGCATCCAACAGCCGCACCTCTTCCACGAGACCCTCTCAGCATCACTCGAGCATCTCGCTGGACTCCTTGAGGAGGCGCTGGCTCGTAGCGAGACGGCTGAGCAAGAAGCGGAAATCCGGGCGCACCTGGCGCGGTGTTCGCAACTGACTCATCAACTCAAGGAGTTCCTCGCGTGCGGCAACCCCGAGTACGCGTACTGGGTTGAGCAGAGCCCGGCGAGACGGGGATCCTTCACCTCGCTGCATATGGCGCCCCTTGAGGTCTCCGAGCGTGTGCGGGAGACACTCATCCAACCAAACCGCCCCGTCATCCTCACCTCTGCCACGCTGGCGGTCGACGGCTCGTTGAAGGCGGTGAAATCCCAACTGGGATTCGAGCGGAGCGTGGAGCTCCTGCTCGATTCGCCGTTCAACTACACCCAGCAGGCGGCAATCTATGCCGATCCGATGGTCCCTGATCCAGCGCATCAGCCTCATCGATACGCCCGTCTCGTCATTGAGCGGTGCCTCGAACTCATCGGGATCGTTCCGGGCGGCACGTTTGTCCTGTTTACCAATTGGCGGCTGCTTGAACGCGCCCACGGGCGGTTCATCAAGGCAAAGCTTGGCAGGCGGATCTTCAAGCAGGCTGACGCGCCACCCTACGTCTTGCTTGAGGCCTTCCGACGGTCGGGGAACGGCGTGCTGTTGGGAACCGACACCTTCTGGCAGGGGGTCGATGTCCCTGGCCCGGCGCTGTCCTGCGTCATCATCACCAAACTGCCATTCCTCGTGCCTGATTCGCCCTTAGAGGCGGCAAGGCAGGAACGACTCACGCGAGAGGGGAAGGACGCCTTTGCTGACTACATGCTGCCGAAGGCCGTCATCAAATTCCGGCAGGGGTTCGGGCGGCTGATCAGAAGCGCTGAGGATGTGGGCGCGGTGGCAATCCTGGATCCTCGGATCCGCACCAAACGATACGGCGCGACATTTCTGGCGTCGATCCCGCGCTGCCGGCAGGTCGAGAGCCTCGACGGGCTGCGAGCGTTCTTCCAGGAGCATGCGACATGACGGATCGCATGCGGTGTATCTCCTGAATCGGCAGGCGCAGGAGATCGTTCTGCGGCCGAGCTTCGAGACATTGATCTCCCCCGAGCTGGCCCAGGACGTCATCCCCTACGAGCATCAGCTCAACGGGATACGGAGTCAATCTCCAGAGTCAGGGGGGGAGCCCTTCCCTTGACAGGTGTCCATTGACGCAGTAGGGTAGCCGTATTCGCCATGGTCACGCTACTCCTCGATGGCTATAACGTCATCCTTGCGGTGCCGGAGCTGGCGCGGCACATGGATCGCGGCTTGCAATCGGCGCGTGAGGCGCTGGTGCGCCTCTGCCAGGCGTATCGGGTACGGCGCGGGGACATTGGGCGGCTCTATGTGGTGTTTGACGGGAGGGACGCCCATGCGTCCGGTTCGCAAGAGCAGCATCATGGCAGCGTGACGGTGCTCTTCACGCAGAAGCCGGAAGAGGCGGACGAGCGGATTTTGAGTGTGATCGAAGCCCAGAGAGGCCGCAGCCGATGCGTCGTGGTGTCGAACGACAACGAGGTCTCAAACAACGCTCGGGCCTTCGGCGCCCGCGTCATGTCCGTTCAGGAATTCTACGAGAAGGTCCGGTCGTCAAGCGTGCACCGCCCTCAACGCTCCACCAGCACTGGCAAGGCGGCGCTCTCGGCCCGCGACGCGCAGCAGATCACCGAAGAATACCGGAAGCACCTGGAAGGGCATATGAAGCGTCGCGAATCCTTGCGCCCCGTCAATCCTCGGCGCACCAACTGCTCAGCGCACCGATGGCAGCTAGAGGACGTCTGATTTCGCAGTGCGTTTTGACGCGGCGGGGGTCAATCTAATGTTCTTGACTCACGGCCACCCCGAGCATACACTGTGAGCGCGTTTCACACAGGTGCCCGTCAGGGCCTAACAGGGAACCCGGTGAGAAGCCGGGGTGGTCCCGCCGCTGTATCGGGGACGAATCCCGCACCTGTCCAGTGCTGAGCAGTTCACAAGGGCAGGAAACCACTTTTCCTGGGGGATGGAAAACCCACAGGAGGGGAAGGCGCGGGAGGAGGATGATCCGTAAGCCAGAAGACCTGCCTGTGTGCTGTTCGCTGTGAGTCTTCGTACGCAGGGCTCTTGCGAAGCCGCCAAGGTTCTTGGCGGAGGGTGAAGCAAAAGGGTGCAACCCGCCATGTGTTGGCGGGTTTTTTTGTTGCCTGAAGACGCCCTTCCATGCTTCGTTCAACGAACCAGAAGGATCGATTCATCCTCGTGACCGGGGGGACTCGAAGCGGAAAAAGCCGGTTCGCTGTGAATCTGGCAAAAGGGTTTGGGCAAGACATCATTTACCTTGCCACGTGCCAAGCATCTGATCGGGAAATGCGGCAGCGAATCGCGCACCATCGCCGGCAGCGACCCGCTCATTGGAGGAGCATTGAGCATCCGGCAGATCCTGCGAAGGTGATTGCGCGACTCAACGGGAAATCCGACGGACTCATTATTGACTGTCTGACGATGTACGTCTCTCAACTGTTAGTTGCTGGTCGGTCAGACGCAGAGATTTCGCAACAGGTCCGTCGCCTATGCAACGCGATTCACAGGGCTCGCTATCCGGTGATCCTGGTGACGAATGAGGTGGGTTCCGGCGTGGTGCCCGAGTACCCGATGGGGCGCCGGTTTCGCGACCTCGCTGGCCTGGCCAATCAGATCGCCGCAGCCCTCGCCGACGAGGTGTATTTCCTAGTGGCGGGAATACCCACCCTGATCAAAGGACACGCATCCTTTCGGGGGAGTACCCATGCGCCTGTCTCAACTGGTTGACGTTCAGATTGAGGATATAGACCACAGGCTGATGCAGCAGGCCCAGGCCCGTCTGGATCGGCTGACAAAACCATTAGGCAGTCTTGGCAGACTCGAGACGCTCGCCAAACAGATCGTGGGTATGACCCACCAGTCTGCTCCGCGCCTGACCCAGAAAGTCATCGTCACGATGGCTGCCGACCACGGCGTCGTTCAAGAGGGGGTGAGCGCCTACCCCCAGGCGGTGACCCAGCAGATGGTCTCCAACTTCCTGCGGGGTGGGGCGGGGATCAATGTGCTGGCACGACATGTCGGAGCTCGGGTCGTCGTGGTCGATATGGGTGTGGCGGGCGATCTGTCGCCCCATCCTGACCTCGTCTCACGCAAGATCGGATATGGAACACAGAACTTCACCTCTGGGCCAGCGATGACCCGTGAACAGGCGTGTGCTGCCATTCAGGCTGGGCGTGACATCGTCGAGCATGAAGTTGCCCGTAGCGTGGACATCATCGGAACAGGTGACATGGGGATTGGAAACACCACAGCCAGCAGTGCGATCACTGCGGCCATGACCGGTGCACCGGTCGGACACGTGACCGGCCGGGGGACTGGGATTGACGATGCCACGCATGCCAGGAAGATCGATGTGATTCAGCGGGCGCTCAAGGTGAACCACCCAGATTCTTCAGATCCGCTCGATGTGCTTGCGAAGGTGGGTGGATTTGAGATTGCGGGGCTCGTGGGGGTCATCCTCGGAGGTGCGCGGGCCAGGCGCCCCGTGGTGGTTGATGGATTCATTTCGGGGGCGGCTGCACTGATTGCGGTGGGACTTGAGCCTCGCGTCAAGGCCTATCTCATCGCGTCTCACCTCTCTCAGGAATCCGGACATCGGATTGTGCTGGAGCACCTGGGACTTCATCCCCTTCTTGACCTGAACTTACGGCTTGGTGAAGGGACCGGCGCGGCACTGGCCATGTCGTTGGCTGAAGCGGCCTGTAAGGTGCTCACCGAGATGGCCACCTTCGAAGAGGCCGGTGTCGCTGGAAAAGTGGTATGAGGCGCCTGCAGGTTGCCCTTGGGTGCTTGACCATCTTACCGGTCGGGCCTCGTGGCGAAGTTCAGGAGACGGATCTCGGCGGCTCCTTCCTCTGGTTTCCATTGGTCGGGCTGCTGATTGGCCTCGTGCTTGTCGGGGTATACGCCGCAGCCGCTCGTCTGTTTCAGCCGCTGGTAGTGGGCGCTTGCGTGTTGCTCGCGTGGATCATGCTCACCGGAGCCGTCCATCTCGACGGTTTTGGCGATGTCTGCGATGGACTGTACGGGGGCCACACGCCCGCAGAGCGGCTGCGCATCATGAAGGACCCTCACATCGGTGCCATGGCCGTCGTGGGGTTGAGTGCGCTCCTTCTGACGAAGTTCGCACTCCTCAGCAGTCTCCCACGGGTAGTGATGAGTCCGGCGCTTCTTTTGACACCATGCCTTGGTCGCTACGCCATGGTGTTCCTCGGGACGACGTTGCCCTACGCCCGAACTGAGCCTGGAACAGCCGCGGCGTTCGTGCGCTTTGCGCATCCACGCGCACTGGTTGGGGCGACGGCTCTGGTGCTGCCGGCTGCATGGCTCGCGTTTGGATGGGTTGGCCTTGGGCTCGTCGGTGCGACGATTCTCACCAACGTCGCCTTGCGCTCAGCCTTCAGGCGTACCCTGGGGGGCATTACGGGTGATGCCCTCGGGGCCGCAGGAGAACTGACAGAGGTCCTCGTGCTGCTAGGAATTTCCCTCGCGATGAGTCGCTAGATATGCCACTGACCAGTCTCGTGACGACACGAGCGCATGGCGGTAATCCGTGGAAGCTCATGCGCGAGCAGGGATTCTCACAAGATCAGATCCTTGATTTCAGCATCGATGTCAACCCGCTCGGATCCCCAGATATTATTCGGGCCGCTGTTCTGGATCATGTGGAGGACCTCCAGTGCTATCCGGATCCCGATGCGCTCGCGTTGCGCGAGGCGATCGCTCGCCACCACCAAGTCCCTCTTGAGACGGTCCTTCCAGCGAATGGTTCTGCAGAGCTGATTGCGCTTGCGACACGTCTCCGGCAAGCAAGCACAGTCTTGGTGCTTGTCCCGACATTCACCGAGTATGCCTGGGCCGCTGAGCAGGCCGGCGCGACGGTCGTGTCTCAACAACTTGAAGAACCCCGCGGATTCCAACCCGATTGCTCCACGGAGGACTGGACCGAGCTTCTGCGGGATGCCGGTCTCGTGTTTCTCTGCAATCCCAATAACCCGACAGGCGTCGCGCTGTCGAAGGACCAGGTGCTCAGGTTAGCAGACCGATGTCGCGAGCACGGCTGCCTCCTCGTCGTGGATGAGGCGTATGTGGAGTTCACGGATCGGCCCCAGGATGTGACGGTGCTGCCGGAGGCGCCCCACGATGACAACCTTGTGGTCTTGCGTTCCTTGACCAAGTTCTTTGCCGTGCCGGGATTGCGGCTTGGTTACCTTGTGGCTGCGCCTCCGCTCGTGGAAACGCTGAGGGCGATGCAGCAGCCATGGCCGCTGAACACGTTCGCGATGGCCGTGGGAGTGGAGCTGTTGAAGCAGGATAACTACGTCGTCCGATCGCGTCGCCTGTTGCACCACCTGCGAGACGACTTCCAGCATGCGATCGCTGAGGTTCCTGGTCTGAAATCGTTTCCCACGGCGGTGAACTTCACGTTATGCAAAATTCAGAGCGCAACAATGACCGCCTCTGAACTGACACAGCACCTGGCCGGCCAGGGGATCTTGATCCGCAACTGTGATAGCTTTGCTGGCCTTGAGCCAGGGCGATTTATCAGACTCGCCATGAGGAAACAAGAAGAGAATCGCCGTCTGTTCCATGCGCTTCGCGAGGTCTTGTGCCATGGCCCTTCGACTTCGCTCAGGGCTATGGTGAGCGAACAACGTGAGTCGAACCATGGCTGCTAAGGTGCTGATGATTCAAGGCACCGGCTCGCACGTCGGGAAAAGCCTCTTGACCGCTGCCCTGTGTCGGATCTTCAGACAGGATGGGTTCCGGGTGCTTCCCTTCAAAGCGCAGAACATGTCCAACAACGCCTTCGTGACGAAGGAGGGTGGGGAGATCGGCCGGGCGCAGGCCGAACAGGCGAAGGCGTGCGGGGCCGAGCCGTCTGTCCTTATGAATCCGATTCTCCTCAAACCCACGACAGAGGTAGGCGCCCAGGTGATCGTGCTCGGCAAAGCAGTGCGGACGATGAACGCTCAAGAGTACCATGCCTTCAAACCTCAGCTGCAATCGATCGTGACTCAAGCCCTCAATCAGTTGATGGCACAAGCGGACATTGTGGTCATCGAAGGCGCAGGCAGTCCTGCGGAGATCAACCTGAAAGAGGGCGACTTGGTCAACATGTGGGTCGCTAAACGCGCGCAGGCCAACGTCCTCTTGGTGGGCAACATCGACTGGGGCGGCGTGTTTGCCCAGTTCGTGGGCACGATGGAGCTTCTCGATCAGGAGGAGCGGAGCCTTGTGCGCGGGTTTCTTATCAACAAGTTTCGCGGCGACAAGATCCTCCTGGAACCTGGAGTCCAGTGGCTCGAAGACCGCTATGGCCTGCCGGTGGTAGGGACAATCCCCTTCTTCCAACACGTGGAGCTGCTCGAAGAAGATTCTGTGCCAGAGCACAAACGTGGCTTTCAGGGTTCGGATGGTCAGATCAGGATTGACATTGCGCACCTGCCGCGCATCAGCAACTTTACCGACTTCGCTCCATTTGAACGCGAGCCGGATGTGCAGGTGCGGTATCTCGACCAGCCACCCGCTAACGAATCGTTACCGGACTGTATCATCCTCCCCGGCTCGAAAAGCACCATGGCCGACCTCGTGTTCGTCCGCGAACGAGGGTTGGATCAGTATCTGCGTCGCTGCGTGGAAGCGAAACGGGAGGTGGTCGGCATTTGTGGTGGCTTTCAAATGTTGGGCCAGCAGATTCTCGATCCTGATTATGTGGAGGCAACGGTCGGCTCAGCCTCTGGACTGGGTTTGTTGCCCGTGGTGACGGTGTTTGAAAAAAAGAAGCTGACGGCTCAGGTTCGTGGCGTCCATCTGGAAAGCCGGCTTCCGGTTGCCGGCTACGAGATCCGCATGGGTCGCATGCGCGAACTCCATGATGCCCGTCCGGTCTTCAAGTTGACGGGGAACGAGTCGGATGCGCCGGAGCACGAGGATGGGGCCCAATCGTCCGACGGACGGATTTGGGGCACCCATGTGCACGGACTCTTCGACGCCGATGCGTTTCGTCGCTGGTGGCTGAATCGGTTGCGGCGGCGAAAGGGCCGTTCAGAGCTTCCAGTCGCACCCGCCGCATCGGCGGAGGGTGTTTACGACCGGCTGGCGCATGCGGTGCGAGCCCATCTGGACCTGCGGGCGATCTATCACATCCTGGGAATCTGATGGTAGACATGCACGTTCCCACCCTGGCTCTGGCATACGGCGCAGACCTCATCGTCGGAGACCCGCACTGGTTCCCTCACCCCATCCGAGGGATGGGCCTAGCCATTCACTGGGGTGAGCGGATCGTGCGAAGCGTTGTCCCGTGGGAACGTCTGGCGGGCGCTCTCCTTGTCGCTGTCATTGTCGGAGCAAGCTACGGAGGGGCGTGGTGGCTTCTCCAGACTGCGACGGCCCATTCCGTCTGGCTCGGCTTTCTGGTCGCGGTCGTGTTGCTCTTCAGCTGCCTCTCGACACGGGAGTTAGCCATTGAGAGTCGTCAGGTGTTCCGTGCGCTGGACGCTGACGATCTTCCACTGGCGCGCCAACGGGTCGCTCGTATTGTGGGGCGAGACACGGCTCGCTTGGATCGAACCGACGTCGTTCGGGCGACCCTGGAAACCATCGCCGAGAGCACCCTGGATGGCATTCTCTCTCCGCTGTTCTATTTTGTGCTCGGAGGCGTGCCGCTGGCTGTCGCGTATAAAGCGGTCAATACCTTGGATTCGATGATTGGGCATCGCTCAGCCCGGTATATCCGGTTTGGCTGGGCAGCCGCCACGCTGGATACGTGGGCGAACTGGCTGCCGGCGCGTTGGTCTGCCGTGGTCTTTGTGGTCGCTGCACGGCTTGGCGGGAACCGGGCCCGCGCAAGCTGGCGATGCGCATGGCGCGACGGACATGGTGGTCCTGTCCCCAATGCAGGGATTCCAGAGGCCGCTTTGGCAGGGGCGTTGGGAGTCCGACTGGGTGGTGTGAACTGGTATCAGGGCCGGGCGGTCCAGATGCCCTACATGGGTCATGCCGAACGGCCGTTAGAGCCGCAACGGATTGTGGAATCGATCCGCCTGATGTACGCCGCGTCTGTGACCGGGTGGATGATGGCCACTGGCGTCTTACTGCTGAGGTGTGCATGGTCACCATTCCGCGCATTCTGATCGCCGGCACGCACAGCGGGGTTGGAAAAACCACCGTCGCGATGGGCCTCATGGCTGCCCTGGCGAAGCGAGGGATCACGGTGCAGCCTTTCAAAGTCGGCCCCGACTACATTGATCCGACGTATCACACACTGGTGAGCGGGCGGATGTGCCGGAACCTCGATACGTGGCTCCTGAAGGACAAGCTGATTCGGGGAGTCTTCCAGGATGCTGCCGCGGATGCCAGGATCGCCATCATCGAAGGGGTGATGGGATTGTTCGACGGCCACGCCAGCACCAATGACCGCGGCAGCACGGCAGAACTCGCCAAATTGCTCCAGGTGCCGGTCATTCTGGTCGTGGACGCCAGCCACATGGCCCGATCCGCTGCGGCTCTGGTGCAGGGCTACCTGACGTTTGACCCTGTGGTGCGCATCGAGGGTGTCATCTTTAACAACGTCAGGGAGCGCCACTTTGCATTGCTCCGCGAGGCACTGCAGCGCTACACCGATGTGCCGGCCCTTGGCTACCTCCCTCCTGATCATGACCTCGCGATTCCCGAGCGCCATCTCGGGCTTGTGCCGGCCACAGAGGATCCCGGGATGGCGCAGGTCAAGGAACGATTGGCTGACATGGTGACCAGGTCCGTTGATCTTGAGCAGATCATGCGGATCGCCAAGAAAGCCGCATCTCTACCTTGGGCCGAGTTGCCAGGAAAAGCCCACGACCATCGATCACGCATCGTCAGAATCGGTGTTGCCCGTGATCGAGCATTCCATTTCTACTATCAAGAGAACCTGGAGCTCCTGCAGACCTTTGGCGCTGAGCTGATCGACTTCAGCCCGCTCAGCGATCAGCGACTTCCGGAAGGGCTCGATGCCCTGTACCTGGGAGGGGGCTTTCCAGAAGTCTTTGCGAGTGAACTTGCGCAGAACGAGCCGCTGCGCCGTGAGATGAAGTGTGCGGTTGAAGGGGGGCTGCCGACCTACGCGGAGTGCGGCGGGCTGATGTACCTGGCAGAGCATCTGGTTGATCAAGCGGGTCACCAGCATGCGATGGCGGGAGTGCTCCCTGGGGTGATTCGGATGACAAACCGGCTCCAGAACTTTGGCTACGTCACGCTGATTCCACAACGGGACACCATCCTCGCCAAAGCGAACGATCCCATCAAAGGTCATGAGTTTCACTATTCGGTCTGGGACTACCAGGTGCCGCCTGGGCAAGCCGCGTATACGGCGGTCAAGCGGCGTGAAGGGCGACGGCTCGAGGGTCTTGCGCACGGCAACTTGCTGGCCTCCTACGTCCACGTGCATTTTTTGACGAACATTCGATGGGCACGCGGCTTTGTCGCCTCGGCCCAGCGTGGAAGGGGGAGTTGATGCGGGGTCGATGGATGTTGTGTGCGATGGTGGCAGTCGGCGGGGCGATCGGCACATCGTTCGCCGAGGAGCAAGGACAGACGGAAGAGGTCGTGGTGACCGCCACCAGGGCGAGCTTGCCTAAAGCTAAGGTGACCAAATCCGTGAGCGTCTTGGACGCGGCAGCGATCGAACGCCAGCATGCGGGTACGGCCTTAGAAGTCTTGCGCAACATACCGGGTGTTTTCGTGAGACAAAGCGGGGCCGTCGGTCGGACCACCTCTGTCGTGATCCGCGGCTCCACCGACGATCAGGTCCTGGTGCTGATTGACGGCGTAGAGGCCAGCAGCCCCACGTTGGGCAGCTTCAACTTTTCAACACTCCCGGCCGACTTTATCGAACGGATCGAAGTGCTGCGGGGCTCGGCCAGCACCCTCTATGGCTCAAAAGCGATCGGTGGGGTCATCAACATCATCACGAAACGCGGCCAAGGCCCTCCGCGCACGAGCTACCAGCAGGAGTTTGGCACCCTGCGCACGTTCAAGGAAACAGTGGCCACACAAGCAGAACTCGGGCCGATTCGCTACCACATCGGGGTGGCGCGATTGGACAGCCGAGGATTGAGCACCGGCGATGATGTCGAGCTGACCCATGTGACGGCCGCCGGGACCGCGCAACTGGCCAAATGGCTCAGTGTCGATGCGGCCTTGAACAACAACGATTCCCACGTCGGAATTGATGACGGCGCCTTCCTTCCCGATCCGAATCGGTTCATCGAGCGCGAGCACCTGGTGCTCAGCACGACGGTCAGGGCACGCCCTATCGAGCCATGGGAACATGAGCTGCGGTTTTCGTTGAACGATGACGACACCCTCGACGTGGATGTGGGTGACCCCGGCACCACCCAGGCGACCACCAAGAGCCGCATTAACACCGACCGCTACGGGATGGACTGGCTCAACCGATTGAGCCTTGGCCAATGGGGCGTGTTGACCACCGGCTTTGAGCTGAAAGATGAAGAGGCGGAGAGCACCGGGTTCAGGAAGACCGTCTTCCAGTGGGCCTGGTTTCTCCAGCATCAGCTGGATGTGACGGATCGACTCACGCTCATCGGCGGCGTGCGCAACCTCCGGCATAACTTCTTCGGACATGAGACGACCAGCGAGGTCTCCGCCTCCTATCGCGTCCCGGTGACGGAGACGCGGCTGCGGGCGAACTTCAGCCAGGGCTTCCGCGCCCCTGACCTCAACGACCTGTTCTTTCCAAACTTTGGGAACCCTGACCTCCAACCTGAGGAGAGCCGCAGCTTCGAGGCCGGCATCGGGCAGGAGTGGTGGGATGGTCGCATCGGGGGTGAGCTGACCGTGTTTCACACGGAAGCCGACCAGCTCATCCAGGCGGTCCGTATTAACGCCACGACCTCCCAGGCCCAGAATGTCAACGAGGCAGAGATGGAGGGCTTTGAGCTGGCGGCGCACCTCGAGCCCGGGTTCGGAGTACATCTTTCCGGCAATTGGACCTACACGGATGCTGAGGAAGAGCCGTCAAAAGAAGAGCTCGTGCGGATCCCCAAGCATGTGCTGGGATTCAACCTTGACTACGACTTTCTCAAGCGATGGCGGCTCAACCTCAATGCCACGGTTGTGGATCATCGGGAAGAAAGCCGTGGAACCAACAAGCGGGAGCGGACCAACGGGTATGCCAAGCTAGACGGAGCCTTGACCTTCCAAACGACCAAACATTTCCAGCTCTATGGTCGGGTGGAGAATCTCCTGGATCGCCACTACAGCGAGGTTCTGGGATTCACGGCCCCGGGGACACTGTTCTTCATCGGGGGCAAGGTCGAGCTCTAGCAAGGAGGTGCCTAATGTTGATGGACTACGTACAGCGTGGCGGGCCGGTCATGTACCCTCTACTGGCCTGTTCAATCATTGCGCTGACCGTGATGACGGAGCGGTTGATGTTTTGGATGCGGATTCGCAAGGCGAAAGAACCAAAGAAAGTAGCGCAGTTCCTGAGTGCGGTCCAACAAGGGCGCTATGCAGAGGCCTACGAGCTTGGGCGATCCTCCCGGGATCCAGCCCTCCGGGTGTTGGTGCGCGGCCTTGCAGACCGTGACCTCGTTCCGACGGCGTCGATGGGGCAACAGGCCAAGCTGGAAGTCAGCGAAATGGAGAGGTATCTCGTCATCCTGGAGACCGTCATCAGCCTGGCCCCGTTGCTGGGCATCTATGGCACGATTACCGGGATCATGCGTGCGTTTGGCTTCTTGAGCGCCTCCGGTGTTCCGGATCCCCGCCTGGTAGCTGCCGGGATCTCGGAAGCGCTCATCACCACAGCCGCAGGCCTGACGATTGCGATCACGGCCATTCCGTTCTACCGGCATTTCCTGCGCCGCATGGAGCGTGAGGCCCAGGAGATGGAACAGCAGGCCACGACGCTCGAGCTCATCCTGGCGCAACGCCGTCGCCTCGACGTGGAGCAAACGGAGCCTGTCCTCTCATGAAGATCGGATTGCCTTCCCGGCGCGGGGCCGACATTGAAATGGTGCCCCTGATCGATACCTTCTTCCTGCTGCTGGCGTTCTTCATCTCCAGCGTCCTGTCGATGGCGGTCCTGAAGGGGCTGCCGCTTGAGCTTCCGGCGACTCGACAGGCGCAGCGGCTCAAACCGGAGGACCTGCTCGTGGTGACGGTGGCGAATGACGGACAGGTGCAGCTTGACGGCACCGCGGTCACGCTCGAGGAGATGGGGGCTCTCTTGCAGACGACCGCCAACCCCTCCACCCTCCGTGTGGCGGTGCGGGCAGACCGTGCGGTGCCGACCGGACGACTGGTCGAGGTGCTCAGTGCAGTCCGCGAAGCCGGGGTACATCGAATGGGCTTGGTGACCGACGCTGTCCCCGACGCGCAGCCGTGATGCAGTACGACCTCTGGAAAGCAGCTACCTTCTCGCTTGCGGTCCATGCAGGGCTGATGGTTTCTGGTTGGTCGAGCCAACCGGCCGTAGTTGACGTGGAACGCAGCCTCGTCAGCCTCGAGGTGGAGCTGTTTTCAGCCGCGCAGTTGCCATCCCTCCCCCTGCATTCCCGCCAAAGGCGGGAGGATTCGCCTGTGGCGAATATGCGGGTAGGGGGACCATCGCCCCAAAACCTCGTCGAAGGTCATGGAGCAGCCACAGAGGCGAAACCGCAAGCCCTTCGCAATCGGCCTCCTTTCTATCCGTGGCTGGCCCGGATGCAGGGATGGGAGGGAACGGTGGTGTTGCAGGTGCGCGTCGAACCAGACGGGCGCGCCAGCCAGGTCCAGATTCTGAAACGCTCAGGGCATCCCACCCTGGATCAGGCGGCTCAACAGGCGGTGTCCCAGTGGGAGTTCCTCCCGGCCCAGCGGGGCGGGCGTGTCGTGGCGTCGACGGTGAAGGTGCCGGTGCGATTTCGTCTTACGGAGAATGACAAACATGAGCCATAAGAGGGTGCGTTTGACAAGCAAAGGATGGTGGGGCGGCCGGCGGCTGGTCTGTTGCGTGGCCGCTGTCCTCTGGGCGGTGCCGGCATATGCTGAGGCGCCGGCTCAGAAGACGCCTGAGCGGTTTCCTGTGGTCGTCAAGGTCGATTTCGGCCCTGCGAACAAACCTGTCCATGAGCAACGCCTCATGGTGGATGAAGGATCGACGGCCAAAGACGTCGTGTCTCTGTGGAGCTGTCGCATTAACGGCTCAACCAAGCACAATAATCAGCCTGGCGCTTCGATGAGCCGGGACGCTACCTCGTGCGGTGCGGTGTGCACTCCTGGATGTATGCGTGGATTGTCGTGGCGGCGCATCGCTACTACGCCATCACAGATCACGCGGGAGCGTTTACCATTTCCGAGGTGCCGGAAGGAAGCTATACGTTGCACGCGTGGCATGAAACGTTGGGTGACCATCAGCAGCGCTTGACTGTGACGACGGGGCAATCGGTCGTCACAGTTCGCGTCGCTCACGAAAGGGGGTCGATATGACCATTGGATTGGCACTGGCGCTTAGCGCAGGGTTTCTCGCCGGGCAGTTTCAGCACGTTGTTGGGGCCGCTCCGATTCTTGCCGCGCTGTTGTGCGCCTCCTGTTTCTTGCGCAGACGGGATGTCGCGTTCATCGGCCTCGTTGGCATGCTGGCTCAGGATCTTCTGGTCGGTGTCAGTTGGTTCACCCTCGTGCGCCTCATTGGTATCCTGAGTGTCATAGGGATCGTGGTGGCGCTGCGCGTGCGACCGTCGATGAAGTCACTGCTCGTAGGGTTGGGGGTTTCCGCGCCGGCCTACCACCTCATTCTCGCAGTCGGAGACTGGATCACCCACACGTGTTCGAAGGAGCCGTGGACTCCGGCGGGGTTGGTCAGCACACTGGCAAGCAGCCTGCCGTATTTCCAGCGCTCGTTTCTGGGAGACCTTGTGTTCACCAGCGCCTTCCTCGGTCTGTACACGTTGGCCGGCTACCTGGTGACGCTCCGATGGCCGGCACTGATTCCGAGCGATGAAGCGCCTCATTGTGTACGATCTTGACGGAACATTGGTCGATACCCGCGACGATCTCGCGCACGCCACGGCCTACGTGCGGTCTCGGCTGGGTGCTGAACCTCAACGGCTCCTGAAGGGTGACGATCCACAATGCGTGGAAGCGGCCGAAGCGTTGTTCACCGCTTACTACGCCCACCATGCCTATGAGCGCAGCCGGTTGTATCCTGGCGCTCAACGCGTCCTTGACTATTTCAAGGGGAGAACGCAGGCGGTGCTCACAGACAGACCGAATCCGTTTGCGCGGGATCTGATTGAGGCGCTTGGGATCTCGAGCTATTTTCTGGACATCGTAGCTGGCGACTCGCCGTATCCGAGGAAGCCGGATCCAGCCGGTGCCCTCGCCCTCATCGCCAAGGCGGGTGTCAGGCCAGAGGACACGCTCCTCATCGGCGATAGCCCCATCGACATCGAGACCGGGCGAAACGCAGGAGTCTTCACAATCGCTGTCTCTCACGAGTTTTCCGCTGAACTGGACCTGTGTGCTGCGGCTCCAGATGCGCTGGTAGAGGATTTCGCCCACCTGCTTGAGCTTGCTAGGCGGCACGGTTGGTAGCACCGAATGTTGACACGTCCACGGGGGTGATGCGATGCGGATTTGCTCATTCTTCTCCTCAGCTACGGAATTGCTCTACGCGCTCGGATCGGGCCGCTCTGTGGTGGGACGCAGCGAGCGCTGCGACTATCCTCAGGGTGTCCTACGCAAGCCGATCATCGTACGCAGCCGCGTGGCCTCGGAACGGTTGTCGAGCATCGGGATTCATGAGGCCGTGGAGGCTCTCCGCCGCCGCGGCGAGCATCATTACCACATCGACGTGCCCTTACTCAGACGCCTCAAGCCCGACTTGGTCGTCACCCAAGAGTTGTGCAATGTCTGTGCAGCCAGCCATCCGGAGGTCCTCGAGGCGATTCAGCAGTTGCCGAACAAGCCCCGGACGATTTCCGTCAGCGCGCGGCACTTCGCGGAGCTCTTTGACTCGATCGGAGCGTTAGGTCACGCCATGGGACGGACCAAGCAAGCGAACGTCCTGAGCGAGCGCCTGCGCCGGGAGATCGAAACCATCCAGCGCCGCGTGGCTCGCGCACAGACCAAGCCGAGAGTCTGGTGTGCTGAATGGCTCGATCCCCTCATGGCAGCCGGACACTGGATCCCAGAGATGGTCGCGATGGCTGGCGGCATTGATCGGCTGGGACGCGCCGGGGAAGATTCGGCGCGCGTTCCGTGGGACGAGGTCCGGCGTGATGACCCTGAGGTCATCCTCGTCATGCCCTGCTCATTCTCCATCAGCCGAACGACAAAAGAAGTGGCGGCGCTGACGACGCGCCCCGGATGGAAGGACGTCAGCGCGGTCAAAACGGGTCGGGTCTTTGCCGTTCAGACTTCCCTGTTTCATCGCCCAGGACCTCGTCTGGTTCAAGGACTGAAGCTCATGGCAGCGCTGTTCCATCCCGAGCTGTTCCCCAAGATCTCAGCCGCTTACGCCAAAGCTCTCAGCTAGCATGGCTTGGACTCCTGAAGATCGGGCTCCAAGAGAACATAAGGAGATCGCAGTTGCCCAGCGCAAGGGGCTGATCATTGTCTATACGGGAGACGGCAAAGGCAAAACCACCGCAGCACTCGGGTTAGCGTTCCGCGCCTTGGGACGCAGGTACCGCGTCGCTGTGGTTCAATTCATTAAGGGGAAGTGGAAGACCGGAGAGGCCGCCATGGCCAAGGAGTTAGCGGGACGTGTCGATTTCTTCTCTCTGGGTGACGGATTCACGTGGATCACGAAGAGCTTTGACCAAGATGTGGCCAGCGCCAGAGCGGCGTGGGCCAAATGTCTTGAGCTGTTGGCTGATGAGCGCTACCAGATTGTCATCTTTGATGAGCTGAGCTACGTGATCAAGTATAACTTCCTCTCCGTCGAAGAGGTCCTCGAAGGCCTCAAGCGAAAACCCCCACAGACACACGTGGTGATCACAGGTCGCGATGCTCCACCAGAACTGATCGATGTAGCCGATCTCGTCACTGAGATGAAGGAGATCAAGCATCCTTATCGTGCAGGCATCAAAGCCCAGCCCGGTGTAGACTACTAAGCCGGTGAAAGGGTATTATCTATGAACCCCAGACCAGTACGCTGATGGCGTGGTTCAACTGGCAGGTCCGCCCCATTGATGAACCGAAGGAACTGCGCAACACCAGGCTGTTGGGTGCCGCGCTGGTCGTCTTAAGCTTGCTGCTGATAGGGCTGCTCTTGTGATCCCAACCAGGCGAGTCACCGTATGGCTGGTGGGAAGTCTGCTAATGGGAGGAACGGCTCTGATGGCGGCCCAACCCAATCCTGGATCGATGAGCGACGGAACGAAGCCGGCGACAGCTGTGGCGACGTTTGCCGGCGGGTGCTTCTGGTGCATGGAAGGGCCGTTTGAGCAGCTCGAGGGGGTGCGGTCGGTGACGTCGGGATATACCGGAGGAATGGAAAAGAACCCCACCTACGAGCAAGTCTCCTCAGGCCGAACCGGACACGCGGAGGCCGTCCAGATCGTCTACGACCCGTCGAAGATCAGCTACCAGACGCTCCTGGACGTGTTCTGGCGCCAAATCGATCCGACGACGCCCAACGCCCAGTTCGCCGACCACGGCACGCAGTACCGCACGGCGGTCTTCTATCACACCGACGAGCAGCAACGGCTCGCCGCAGCGTCGAAGGAGCGCCTGGCCGCGTCCGGCACATTCGAGAAGCCCATCGTGACGGAGATCGTTCCCGCCTCCGAGTTCTACCCGGCCGAGGACTACCACCAGGACTACTACAAGAAGAACCCCCTGCGGTACACACTGTACCGGGTTGGATCGGGCCGCGACCGCTATCTCAAAGAAACCTGGGGACACTAAATCCTGCTCTGTGAGGGACGATGTCTGAGGAGAGGCTTGTGTCCATTGTCATGGGGTGTTGGTGGGCCGCGAAGCCTGTCGGCGTCGCGACGTTGCTGTTCGGCGCCTTTAGCGCGGTGGCTCCCCGACGATCCATCGCGCTGTACCAGTGGCTCATGGCGCGGCTCAATTGGCGCGTGAGCCCTCTTGATGAACCGCGTGAGGTCCGCACGACGGTCCTCTTCGGTGTCCTCCTCGTGCTCCTCAGTCTCATCGGCCTGTGGCTGTTGTGCGCGCAGCGGCTGTGAAGGAGTCTTAGAAGAGCTCGCGGCGGCCTTCGAGGGCGCGGGCGAGGGTGGCTTGATCGGCGTACTCGAGGTGGCTGCCGACGGGGATTCCTGAGGCGATCCGCGTCAGCTTAGCACCGGTGGGGCGGATGAGCGTAGAGAGATAGGCGGCGGTTGTCTCGCCGTCTTTGTCCGCATCTGTCGCGATGATCACTTCCTGGATGACGCCGCCTGAAAGCCGCTGCAGGAGTTCATCGATCTTCAAGAGCTCCGGGCCGATGCCATCGAGCGGCGCGATGGCCCCCAAGAGCACGTGATATAAGCCCCGATAGGCCCCTGTCTTCTCGATCGCCAGCACATCCTTTGGCTCTTCCACGATGCACAGCGTCGAGGGGTCGCGCGAGGCGTCCTGGCAGACAGGGCAGCGCGGCATCTCGCTCAGATTGAAGCAGACTTCGCAGAAGCGCAGCTGCTCTTTCACATCGACGACGGCCTGAGCCAACTGGCGCCCCTGCTCCTTGGGGATGCGGAGCAGGTAGAAGGCAATGCGCTCGGCTGACCGAGGGCCGATACCTGGGAGCTTCTCCAGCGCCTCCAATAATCGAATGAGCGGTCGAGCGTACGTCATCCCACACCCTGCCGGTGGCGGGGCGTCCGCGTCTCTGCGCCCCGTTGGCTGTTCATGGCCACCCCTCGGTCGCACCGCCAGGGCCGTGGCACGCGCTCCGCCCAGCGCGGACGGCCCAGCCTGCGTGCCGCAGGCTCCCGGCAGGGCGTGGGATCATCCCTTATGACGCAGGGTGCGGCGGGTTGTTGAGGACGGTCGCATTGAACAAGTTCACAATGTCCTGCACGATGGGTGGCCGGGCGGCGCTGACCGCCGTTGTCCCTGGCGCGGGGGATGGTTCACCGGCTGCCGGCAGCGTCGCGTACTGCACGGTGATGCGGGTGTTGCACAGCTCGCTCAACAGCTGGTCAATGAGCCGGCGATTGTCCGCAAGGGCGAGCACCTCGTGATGGAGGGAAAACCCCGGCAGTCCCACGGTCATAGTCTCCTGATCGCGGCGCAGCGGCTTGGCATCCATCAGGTAGGCGGCCAAGGACATCTTCCGTTTGCCCAGCCGTTCAAGGAACGTCGGCCAGAGCGCCGACAGCTCCTCCGCCGTCGAGCCCTGCCCCACTGCCGCGGCTTCTGGTGCCATCTCAGACGCTGAAGCCGCTGCAGCGACCGGCGGCCGCTCTGGCGGTGCGGCGCCCACCGGCTTCGTCGCTGCGCCGGGGGTCGTGGCCCCAGCGCTCAATTGTTCAAGCCGCCGGCTGATTGCTTCAAGCGACTGCCAGTGCTCCCTGGTCGCGAGCTTGATGACCACCAGCTCCAGGATCGTCTGGGCCATGGGGCTGCGCCGCACCATCTCATAGGCGCCGGTCAGGATCTGAAGGAACATCAGCAGCTCGTGCGGCGTTGCATGGCCGGCCTGCTCCTCAAGCCGTTTGAGGCGGTCGCTCGGCTCATCCACGAGCCGCCCCACCACCTCGCTGCGGGACGCCTCCTGCTCGATTGTGCGGATGATCAGGAGGTTGCGCAGGTGTCTCAAAAGCCCCGTGAGGATCTGGGCGGCGTCCTTGCCCTGCTCCACCTGCCCCGTCAACACCTCGAGCGCCGCGGGACAGTCGCGGTCGAAGATCGCCCGGGTCAGCGCGATGAGCGCTTCCGACTCCATGGAGCCCACGAGCGCCGTCACATCGGCCTCGCTGATCGGCCCCCCCGCGAAGCTGACCAGCTGTTCCAGCACCACCTCCGCGTCCCGCAAACTGCCGTCGGAGGCGCGCGCGATGGCATAGAGCGCGGGCTCATCGACGCGGATCGTTTCCGCCTGCGCGATGCGCGCAAGCGCCGTGACAATCGTCGAGGAATCCAGGCGGCGAAAATCAAACCGCTGGCACCGGGAGAGGATCGTCGCGGGCACTTTGTTGGCGGCGGTCGTCGCGAAGATGAACTTCACATGCGCCGGGGGCTCCTCCAGCGTCTTGAGCAGCGCGTTGAAGGCCTCGGTCGTGAGCATGTGGACTTCGTCGATGATGTAGACGCGGAACTGCCCGCTGGTGGGGGCAAACGGCACCGTCTCCCTGAGGCTGCGGATCTCATCGATGCCGCGGTTCGACGCCCCGTCGATCTCAATGACATCAAGGCTAATGCCTGCGGTGATCTGCGCGCAGCTCGAGCACCGGTTGCACGGTGTCGCCGTCGGGCCGTTCGCGCAGTTGAGGCACTTGGCGAGGATGCGCGCCGCCGAGGTCTTGCCCACCCCGCGCAGGCCGGCGAAGAGGTACGCTTGGGCCGCGCGCTTCGCCTCGAGCGCCCGCGTCAGGGTCGATGAGACGTGCGGCTGGCCGATGAGCTCGTCAAAGGTCTGCGGCCGGTATTTTCTGGCGAGCGGAAGGTAGCTCATCTAAGTGAACGGAGAGGGAGGGATTCGGCCCCTACGTCCCGGCCGTTGACCAGCGATCGCCGGGACTCCGGTGGCCGCCCGTGGCCTCGGTGGTCGCCACGCTCTCATGGGTCGCGTGGCATCCATTGGGGCTCGGCCCCTCCCTTCGAATCCCTCCCGGAGCAAGAAAAGAAACGCGGAGAGGGAGGGATTCGAACCCTCGGTACCCCCTTTCGGGGGTACAGCGGTTTAGCAAACCGCCCGATTCAGCCATCTCTCGCACCTCTCCTAAGATCACAAATCGATACGAACGCCGGCGGTCGCCTTGCGCAGGAGCGCGTGGCACTCACCGGGCAACACGTCTTTGACGACCACCAGCCGTCGGTTGATGCGCTCGTTGCTCGTCAAATCGACGACCGATCCGCACGCGCCGTTTTTCGGATCGGCCGCTCCAAACACGAGACGCGCCGCCCCGCTCAGGAGAACGGCCCCGACGCACATGGCGCACGGCTCCTGCGTCACGTAGATGGACGCCTCGGGAAGCTCATCCGACTGCAGGGCGTTCGCCGCCTGGGTGATCGCAATGATGGCGGCGTGCGCCGTCGGGTCGCGCAGCAGCTTCACCTGATGGTGCGCGCGGGCGATGATGCGTCCCTGGTGCACGATGACCACTCCGATCGGACGGTCTCTCGAGGCGAGCGCCTGCTCCGCCTCCTTGAGCGCATCCCGCATGTACTGCTCATCCGGCTTCTCAGTTTTCGTCGTCATCTATCTCGTCCCGGTGCCAGGCACTTTTTTTGAAAAGTGCCTGGCACCGGAAATGTATGCGCCCAGGTGGGCTCGAACCACCGACCTTCGGCTCCGCAGGCCGACGCTCTATCCAATTGAGCTATGGGCGCGTCGCTCGCTATCGAAATTCTCTGGCTCGCTCCCCAGGAGGGAAAACCTAGGTTTTCCCTCCTGGCGTTCGTCCCTCACCCAGAACACGTTACCGAAATGGGTAACTGGATACAGTCTTGAAATTTTCGAATCCCTCGAAAGAAACGGAGAGGCCGGGATTCGAACCCGGGAGCCACCTTGCGGCAGCTACACGCCTTCCAAGCGTGCGCTTTCAGCCAACTCAGCCACCTCTCCCATTGTAGCCGGTATGACGATACTTGGTAAAGCACGGAGAGGGTGGGATTCGGCGCCTCCGCTCGCCTGACGGCTCACTCCGGTCGGCCACCCGCCGCTCCTAAGGAAGGTTGGTGCTCCTGCTCGTCGCACCAACGTCCATGTAAAGAAGTCGCGGCTCCCTTCTCATCCCACCTACTATAGAAAAGAAACGGAGAGGGTGGGATTCGAACCCACGAGGGCCGTAAGGCCCTACCGGTTTTCGGGACCGGCCGAATCAACCAGCTCTCGCACCTCTCCCAGTATTCCCCGTGCCCTCAAAATACTTCTGGAACCGCTCCACATGCTTTGGGTTCCGACTCCCAACGAGCCGAAAATACCTCCGAATCTCCTCCTGTCGATTGAGAGAAACATGGTAGCCGCCGGCACGCGGACGGAAACCACAATTCTTCAACAACCGCTCAGCTGACAAGAGCAACGGCCGTGAATGGTTCGTGAAACATAGACCAACATGGTGATACCGGTATCCATAGACGCGGTGGGCGTAGCGGTACACAGAACCATCGGTGTCCATCAGCCCTCTAAGGCAGGCCTGCTGGTAAATCGGCCGCGTCCAAATCCACTGAGGCGCATCGACTTGGTTGGCCACTTTGTTGCCCTGCACCAGCCCTAAAACTTGCAAGTGCTCAACCAGCGCACGACTTGAGGCCACCACCGTCCAGCCATGCGTCTCGCAACGCTGCTGAATTGTTGCCGATATGCCAAAGAGCTTCTGGAAGAGGCGTTGCAGGTATCCCCCGTAGGCCCTATCCGTTTCTGAGTTAAACGCAATGCCGACCTGAAACTGGCTGCTGAGGCACCCGTCGCCCAACATGATGCCGATGAACTCGGCAAGGAGAGCAGACTTCCGCGGGTACGTAATCGCTTTGCGTACTTTGAAACCCAGAGCCTTCGCAAGGCTGGGGTTCGCCCGGAATCGCTCGCACGAGATCCGACCGCCTTTCCGTCGGCTCTCCAGCGTGCCTGGCGGCCCATAGAGCTGTGCGCGGCGTTGCCCACCCAGGCGTGCTGCTGCCGGAATATGCCAGAAATCCGGCACTAATCGCAACTGCCCTGGCGGAATGAGGCCTGCCTCTTTGGAAATGCGCTTGAGGCAGTCATAGGGCATTCGGTGTTTCTCCCGCCACCAATCCTTGACGGTTCGTGGATGAACACCGCAGACTGCTGCCAACCGATTGACCTGGGATCGGGATAATGCCGCCTCAATCAGAAATTGTTGAGTTCCGTCAAGGCAGTCGAGACGTAACATGGGTTTGACCTTCAAACGACAGGGTATCCACACCCACGATGAAAAGATAAGCGGTGGGGGTGAGATTCGAACTCACGGTCCACCAGAGGCGGACACCGGTTTTCAGGACCGGCCGGATAAACCAGCTCCCGCACCCCACCTCGCATGCAACGACAAACTTCATTACCACAGGACAGATGACTTCACCAAAACAACTGCTGAATGACGGTTGAATAGATCGCTCGCGCCTGCAACAGCCCGTCGGCCAGCGCCCGGCCCACCTGAAACTCCGGAACCGCCAGCGGCAGACAGAACACGCCGACGACCAGCGTGAGCATGAACACCAGACTGATGGCCAGGAGGTACGTCTCGAGATGCCAGCGCGACCGCTGCTGTTGCAAGTCATCGGCGGTCATCAGCCAATGGAACGCGATGGTGACGCCGATTAAAAAACCCACCTGTCCATCCACCACGGCACGATCCCACCATTGGCGGCCCACCCAGCCGAGGCCGCACACCACGACGGTGTACACCGGCACGACGTACGGGCTGAACGCCACCAGCGTTGAGCCCCGCGCGGCGGCGTCGCCCTTCGGCGCCTTGCCGCCCTTGCCCTTGGCGGCGCCGGCGCTCTCGACGCTCGACACCTGCCCGCCGAAGAGCCAGACCGCCAGCGTGGAGAAGACCCGGTGGCTCACCCGAAACAGGGGCACCGGGCGGTAGAGGAGGACGTGGAACCCCACGTACGTCATGAAGCCCCACCCTACCCACTCGCGAAACGTCCCGCCGGAAACGCTCAGCACCTCAAGCTGCGTGACGATGCCGCCGAGCATGCCGATGGGCAGCGGCAGCAACACCGCCACCACCAGCGCCTTCAGGCACCGCCCGAGGACGACCGACACGTTAGAGGACAGCTTGCCCATCGAGATAGGGGCGGAGCGGCTCAGGAATGGCGATGCGCCCGTCCGCCTGCTGGTGCGTCTCCAGCAGGCAGATGAACGTCCGGGCCAGCGCCACCCCGGAGCCGTTGAGGGTATGCACGTAGGCCGCCTTCTTCGCCGCCTGCCTGCCTGCCGCGCCCCCGCCTGCCTCACTGCGTTCGGCGCGGGCAGGCGCGGCGCAGGCAGGCCGGTAGCGGATATTGATCCGACGGGCCTGGAAGTCTTCAAAATTGCTGCAGCTGGAGACCTCCAGGAACTGGCTCAACCCGGGCGCCCAGGCTTCAAGGTCGTAACACTTGGCCGCGGCAAAGCTGAGGTCGCCGGTGGCAAGACATACGACGCGGTAGTGCAGCCCCAAACGCTGGAGGATGGTTTCGGCGTTCGCCACAAGCCGTTCCAACTCATCGTACGAGGTCTCCGGTTTCACGAACTTCACCAGTTCCACCTTATCAAACTGATGCACCCGCACCAACCCCCGCGTGTCCCTCCCATAGGAACCCGCCTCTCGACGGAAACAAGCCGTAGAGCCTGTGTACGTGAGCGGCAACTGCGCCTCCTCGAGGATTTCATCGCGGTGGAGGTTCGTGAGCGGCACCTCGGCGGTTGGGATGAGGAACAGATCATCGTCCTTCAACCGGTACATGTCCTCTTCGAACTTGGGCAGTTGTCCGGTGCCGAACATCGACGCGCGGTTGACGAGAAACGGCGGGGACATTTCGGTATAGCCGTGCTCCTTCGTCTGGACATCCAGCATCCAGTTGATGAGGGCGCGCTCAAGCCGCGCGCCTGCGCCGGTAAACAACGGAAAGTGCGAGCCGGTGATCTTCGCCGCCCGCTCAAAATCGATCAGCCCGCGCTGCTGGGCCAGCTCGATGTGCGTTTTGGGCGCAAAGGTGTGACGCGCCTTTTCGCCAATCGTGCGCACAACGCGGTTTTCACGCGCATCCCCGACCGGCACCGACGCATGAGGGATGTTCGGCAGGAGCGCCAGCTCCAGGCTGATCTGGTCTTCGGCCTGCTTGAGCTGCTGCTCCTGCCGCTGAATCTCATCGGAGAGTTGTTTGAGATGAACCGGCGGTGCCGCTTGCGTCTTTTCTTTTTGCCGGCCAAAGGCGTCCGACTCCTGTTTGAGCGTGTGCCGCTGCTGCTCAATGCCGGCTAAGAGCTCGCGGCGACGCTTCTCAAGCGCCAGCAAGCCGTCCAGCGAGACCGGGCTGTTGCGGCGCTTGAGCGCATCGCGGATCAAATCCGGGTTCTCTCTCAGGAGCTTGAGATCAAGCATCGCTAGCCTTTAATGACCCCGAGCGGGCGCAGGCGCGCGACGCGTTTGGCCAAGCCGGCCTCGTGGACGACCCGCACCACGTCGTTGACATCCTTGTACGCATTGGGCTGTTCCTCTGCAACCCCCTTGCGGCCGCGCCCCATCACGATGATCCCCTGCCGCTCCAACTCCTGCTCAATGGAGCGCCCGGAAGCTCTTCGAGCCGCCTCGGTGCGCGACATGACGCGGCCAGCGCCATGGCAGCAGGTGCCAAACGTCTCCTCCATGGCGGTCTGCGTCCCCACCAAGACAAAGGAGTTGCGCCCCATGTCGCCGGGAATGATGACCGGCTGACCGATCTCACGATAATCTGCCGGGACCTCCGGGTGGCCCGGTGGAAAGGAACGCGTCGCGCCTTTGCGATGAACGCAGACGGTTCGTTCGCCGCCGTGAATCTTATGCTGCTCGAACTTCGCGATGTTGTGCGCCACATCATACACTAGGTGCATCCCAAGTGACGTCCAGCTCTTGCCAAAGACGCGCTCACATGTCTGGCGAGCCAGGTGCATCAGGCACTGGCGGTTCGACCAGGCGTAGTTCGCGGCGCAGCGCATCGCCCCTAAATAGGCCCGCCCCTCCTCTGAACTCAGCGGCGCGCAGGCGAGTTGGCGGTCAGGGACGGTAATGCCGTACTTGGCCATCGCCCGGCCGGTCACATCCAGATAGTCATCACAAATCTGGTAGCCGAATCCCCGGGAGCCTGAGTGGATCATCACCGTCACTTGTCCATGGAACAGCCCCAGGACGTTGGCGGCCTGTTCGTCATAGATCGTGTCCACGGCCTGGACTTCGAGAAAATGGTTCCCGGAACCCAGCGTCCCCAGCTGATCGTGTCCCCGCTGGAACGCCCGATCAGACACCCTGGAAGGATCGGCGCCCTCAAGACAGCCCTGCGACTCGGTGTGCTCGGCGTCCGCCGCCACCCCGTACCCTTGACCGATGACCCAGCGAGAGCCTTGGACCATGACGCGCTCGGCATCTTTCTTGTTCACCCGGATCTCGCCGCTCATGCCCACCCCGCAGGGGATGTCATTGAAAAGCGACGCGATCAGGGTGCGCAGCTTCGGCTGGACTTCCTCGACGGTGAGATCCGTTCGCACCAGCCTGACGCCACAGTTCACGTCGAAACCCACACCGCCAGGAGAAATCACTCCATCGTCCACATCGGTGGCAGCAACACCCCCGATGCAAAAGCCATAACCCCAGTGAATATCGGGCATCGCCATCGAGGCCTTGACGATGCCAGGCAGATGCGCGACGTTGGCCACCTGCTGGAGGGATTGGTCGTTCTTGATGTCCTTCAGCAACTTTTCATCCGCGAAGATGAGACCAGACACCCGCATGCCCCGGTCATAGGAGGGGGGGATACGCCACCGGTAATCGTCAACTTTCTCCAGCGGACCTGTCCACGCTCTATCCTTCATGCTCTATCTGTGTAATCAGCTCTTTGAGGCTCGGCTAACTTGCAAATCTGCGTAGAACCCGTTTCATAAATGCCGGTAAGCAGTGATTACGGTGATTTTGAACTGAGATTACGGTGATACTGCGTCGGGAACGCCCTATCACTGTAATCATGTTCTGAATCACTGTAATCCATGCAGGGTTTATGAAACCAGTTCTAATCATCCTAGATGTCTACGATCACCTGGCCGTGCCACACGCCGCCTCGCTGCTCAACGCTGAGGAGGTGGCGGGTGATCGCCTTCACCTCCCGTCCCTGGACATGACGGGCCGGATCGAACACATTGCCGCGCACCTCGCCGCGCAAGGTGGTCTCCGTCATCTGACCAAAGGTATATCCCATCGGGAGAAACCGATCGGTCGAAAACCAGAAGAGGAGTTCCTGGAGCCACACGAGGAGGAGCGACGCCGCATCCTCGGCAGCAAGGGTGGCCTGTCGCACCTCACGCGATTCCATCTGGCTGTCCTCCGCGATGAGCTCGACAAGCCCCTGGGCCATCCGGATAAACAGCTCTTGGAGCGTCTGACCGCTGGCGCGAATCCCCACATCGGCGGTGTGCTCGAAGAACTCGTAGCCTTTGTCGACATTAGCCATGAGGCGCATGCTTAACGGGCTGTCCAATAAGCCAAAGCTTCTTCTTGCGATTCCAAGACTTGATCTCGTGTTCACGCCTCAGTGCGATTGTCTTATCCGTGTACGATTCTGAATAGACCAGAACGGCGCGTCGTTTACTCCTCACATAGGTGGAGCCGCGACCTGTGTTGTGTCGTCTGAATCGTTCATCAAGATCGGTTGTGATGCCCGTATAAAGAGAACTGTCCATACATCGTGCAATGTACACGAACCACGACATGACTCTCCTCAGAATCGATACGTTAAGAGCCGCCTGCGACCGAGCCGGATCCTCGCCGAGCGTTTAGCATGGCGAGGAATCCCGAGCGACGCGAGGGAGCACCCCATCAGTCGGCTCGTCCCTCGACTAGTGTCTCGGGATGCTCGCTACGGAGTGCGCAGGCGAGCAGGAGTCCCGAGGCCGAAGGCCGAGGGAGGACTCGTTCGAGTCCCCCTATGCCCCTGCCTCGCGCCAATGGCGCGAGGCAGCCCGAAGCCCGCCGTCGAAGTCCCTCACCCCGCCGAACCGACTTCGGCGGGGTTCGGGATCGCTTCCCGCCCGCCAGCGCGGGCGGGAAGCGATGGGCCGCCTGGGACTCGAACCCAGCCCCACAGCTTAAAAGGCTGTTGCTCTACCTGATGAGCTAGCGGCCCAAATTGTTAAAGAGCGAGTGGTGTCATTATAACAAAAGCGCCCGACAGCGGTCGGGCGCATCTGAACTGCACAGCGCTGGGCGACGCCAACACCCTAGGCGCTGTGCAGTTCCTGTTCTTTGGATTTCGCCAGCGCGTTGATCTGTTCGATGTGCCGGTCGGTCAGCTTCTGGATGTGGTCCTGGGCCTTGAAGGCGTCGTCCTCGCTGATCTGCTTCTCGTGCTTGAGCTTCTTGGCCGCCTCGTTGGCATCGCGGCGCAGCGTGCGGATGTTGACGCGCCCTTCCTCGGCCAATCTATGCACCAGCTTGGTCAGCTCATCGCGCCGCTCGCCGCTCAGCGGCGGGATGGGGAGGCGCACGATTTTGCCGTCCACAACCGGGTTGATGCCCAACCCCGCCTGCTGGATCGCCTTTTCGATTTCCGGGACCACCTTCGCATCCCACGGCTGGATGACCAACAGATGCGGCTCGGGCGCCGTCACCGCCGCCAACTGCTTCAAGGGAGTCGCCGCCCCGTAGTAGTCGACCGTGACGTGCTCCACAAAGGCCGGCGTGGCCCGGCCGCCGCGGATTTCGGCGAACTCGCGCGTGACCGTGGCCACGGCGCGCTTCATTTTCTCTTCAGTCTCTTTGTGCAGGCTCTGCACCGATACCATCGGCATTGTCCCTTGTTTACTTCCGGCTCACGACCTGGGTTCCCACGGACTCCCCGCAGACCGCCCGCTTGATATTGCCCTGGCGGTGCAGATCAAACACGATGATGGGCACATGGCCGTCCATGCACAGGTTGACCGCGGTGGCGTCCATCACCTTCAAGCCCTTCCGAAGCAGGTCGGAGTAACTCAAGGTGGTGTACTTCTTCGCCTGGCGGTTGGTGGCCGGATCGTCGGTGTAGATGCCGTCGACGTTCGTGGCCTTGAGCACCACATCCGCCCCGATTTCCATGGCGCGCAGCGCGGCGGTGGTGTCCGTCGTGAAAAAGGGGCTGCCGGTGCCGCCCACGAAAATGACCACCCGCCCCTTTTCGAGATGGCGGATGGCCCGGCGACGAATGTAGGGTTCCGCCACCTTGGCGATCTCGATGGCGGTCTGCACGCGCGTCGGCACCTCGATGCGCTCCAAGGCATCCTGGAGCGCGAGGCCGTTGATCGCGGTGGCCAGCATCCCCATGTAGTCGGCGGTGGCCCGCTCCATCCCCGTTGAGGACGCGGTCTTGATCCCGCGGAAGATGTTGCCGCCGCCGACGACGACCGTGACCTGCACCCCCAGCTCGCGCACCTCTTTGATCTGGCGGGCGAAATCATTCAGGACGTCCGGGTCGATGCCGAATCCCAGCGACCCTTGCAGCGCTTCGCCGCTCAGCTTCAGGACGATGCGCTTGTACTTCGCCACCGGCGTCGTCGACGAGGCTGGTGGTCGGTGCTTCGCCTTCAGTTCGGCCTTCGGCATACTGCCCACCGCGGTTAGCGCGCGGCGCTTCCTCCAACGGTAAACTTCACGAATCGCCTGACCACGACATTCTCCCCTGTTTTGGCAATGAGCGCTTTGAGGAGACCGCCCACCGTGGTGCCTTGATCCTTCACAAACGGCTGCTCAAGCAGCGAGACCGCCTTGAGGGCGTCGCCGGACAAGCCGGCATCGGCAGGAGCGTCTTCCGGCTTCAGAAAGCGGGGGCCGACCGCCGCCACATGCATCGCCAGGTCACGGCAGAATTGTTTGAAGTCGTCGGTGCGGGCGACGAAATCGGTCTCGCAGTTCACTTCAACCAGGGCGCCGATCCGCCCGTCGTGATGGATGTACGCCTCGATCAGGCCCTGGCCGGTGGCCCGGCCCTCCCGCTTGGCAGCCAGCTGAGCTCCGCGTTGTTGCAGCAGCGTGCGCGCTTTGTCCGGGTTGCCGCAGGCTTCTTCGAGCGCGCTGCGGACATCGCCGATGGCGGCACCGGTCTCCTCGCGCAGCGCTTTGATCGCCTCAAGATTGACTTTTGCTTTCATCGCCGCTTCCAAGCCGCGCCGTATCATCGCCGGCCTGCCCATTGGTGACCGCGGCTTCACCAGCCGGCTCTGTCCCCTCAACCGGCGCGGGCTGCTGCGAGAGCTCAAAGCGTCGCCGGCCGGCGATCACGCTCTCGGCGACGATGGAGGCGATGAGCTTAATCGAACGCAGCGCGTCGTCATTGCCCGGAATGGGGTAGGCGATCAGGTCGGGATCGGCGTTGGTGTCGCACACCGCCACGATCGGGATCTTCATGCGGTTGGCCTCCCGCACGGCGATCTCTTCCCGCTTGGTGTCCACAATGAAGAGACACCCTGGCAGCCGGTCCACCTCGGCCAGGCCGGAAAAACTCTCCTCCAGCCGTTCCAACTGATGCGACAACCGCTTGGCGTCCTTCTTCGAGATGCGCTCGAAGAGGCCGTCCGCTTTCTGCCGGCGCAGCTCGCGCATCCGGTCGATGTTGATCTTGATCGTCTGAAAGTTCGTCAAGGTGCCGCCCAGCCACCGGTTCACCGCGTAGGGCATGCCGGCCCGCTTGGCCTCTTCCTCGAGGATCAGCTTGGCCTGCTTCTTCGTGCCGATGAACAGGATCCGGTGCCCTTTGGAAGCGATCTCTTCCAAAAAGTCGCAGGCGGCTTTCAGGTGCTGCTCCGTTTTCTCAAGATCAATAATGTAAATCCCCGAGCGGCTGCCGAAGATGAACCGCTTCATCTTCGGGTTCCAGCGCTTCGTCTGGTGGCCGAAGTGCACCCCGGCTTCCAACAACTGCCGAACCAGTGACGTTGACATCTCCCGCACCCTCACTCCTTCAACGACGGCCCTACGTGGATGAGCTGGAGCTCACAGAACCGCCGGTAGAGGGGGCTCTTCTGCAGGAGCTCGTCGTGACTGCCTTGCTCCACAATGCGCCCTTCCTGAATCAGCACGATCCGGTGGGCGAGCCGGACCGTGGAGAGCCGATGCGCAATGAGCAGCACCGTGCGGCCCTGCGTGAGCCGCTCGATCGCTTCCGTGATCAGGTGCTCAGACTGCGAATCCAACTGGCTGGTCGCTTCATCGAAAATGAGCATGGAGGGATTCTTCAGCAGCGCCCGGGCGATCGCCAGGCGCTGCCGCTCGCCTCCCGACAAGAGGTCCCCGCGCTCGCCGATCACGGTATCATAGCCCTTCGGCAGCTTGCTGATGAAGGCGTGGGCGTTGGCCGTCTTCGCCGCTTCCACGATCTCGGCGAACCCCGCCTCAGGCCTGCCGAGTGCTAAGTTCGCCCGCACCGTGTCGTTAAAGAGAAACGTCTCCTGCGTCACCAGCCCGATCTGCTCACGCAGCGAGGCCAGCGTGACATGTTTGATGTCGATGCCGTCGATGCGCACCCGGCCCGCGCGGGGGTCATAGAAGCGCGCCAGGAGGTTGATGAGTGTGGTTTTGCCGCCGCCGCTTGGCCCGACCAGCGCCAGCGTCTCGCCGGCGGGGATGGTCAGCGACACATCGCGCAGCGCCGGCTGCGAGTCGTAGTGAAACGACACGTGCTCATAGGTGATCTCGCGGTGAAGCGGCGGCAGCACCCTGGCCCTCGCGTGCTCGATGACGCTCGAGGGGGTATCGAGCACCTCGAAGATCCGCTCGGCCGCGGCCAGCGCCTGCTGGTTCACGCCATGCAGACGGGCCAGCCGCTTCATGGGGCGGATGAGCGACAGCATCGCCCCCAGGAACACCAGGAACGTTCCCAGCGTCTGCTCCTGTTGCATCACGCTGCGCCCCCCGTGCCAAAACAGCACCGCCCCCCCGCAGGCGCCGAGGAACTCGGTGAGCGGCGCGAGGGAGTTGATCCGCTTCTGAATCTTGCGGGTGATGCGGTAGGTCCGCTCATTGGCGTCGGCGAACTTCATCTTGGCGGCCTGCTCGACGAGGAAGGCCTGGATGACCTTGATGCCGGTAATGGACTCGAGGATCGTCGAGTTGAGCTGCCCCATGACGGTCTGGTTCTGCTGCGACAGCTTCTTCAACAGCTTGCCGACGCGACCGATGGGCCAGGCGATGAGCGGCACGAGCACGCAGATGAGCAGCGACAGCTTCCAGTTGATGACCAGCGCAATCGCCAAGAAGACCAGCACCTGAAACCCCTGAAAGGCCAGATCGGTGAGGCCTTCGGTGATGGAGTTCTGGATGATGCCGCTGTCATAGAGGATGCGCGACATCGACGTGCCCGTCGACGATTTCTGGTGGTAGTCGAGCGACAGGCCGAGAAAGCGGTCAAACAGCGCCTGCCGCAGATCCCGGATGACGCGCTGGGCGGCGTCGTTCATGTAGAACGACTGCCAGATCTCGAAGAG
>CAYJWN010000007.1:0-35283 GCA_964373835.1 uncultured Planctomycetales bacterium | reverse complement strand
TGAACCGTAGACCACAAGATATAGGGTGTACGGGAGTCAAGTGCATAGGCCTGTTACGATATTTCCCTCACAAAAACCCGACCAAACTCCCTAACAGCCCAAGTTTACGAAACAGCTGCTCTACCTCTGAAGCGGCTGCCATCAGGGCAGCCGCGGAATGCCGCGCGCCCACCGCGCGCGGCTGAGCTACGCCGGCGTCGGGCCTTGCCATGAAAACGAGGGGCCCTCCCTAGGAGGGAAAACCCAGGTTTTCCCTCCTAGCGGTCGTCGGCACCCAGGCACGGTATTCCTGTGTCATCTGGGTGCCTCCTCCCTGGTCTCCTTTTCCTTATGAGAAGTAACGACCAACAAGCGTACGGACAGTCTTCGTTATAGTGAAGAAGATCTATTGTAGCGCGTTCGAGGCAAGACGCAAGGCAGGGGGGTGAGCCGATTACAGCGCGGATGATTCGAGCGTGGGCAGCGTCGCGGCCGTCGTCGGGCGTGGGAGCGCGAAGGTGACTGTCGTGCCGACGTTCACCTCACTGGCGAGCGACAGCGTCCCGCCGTGCAATTCGACGTACCGCTTGGCCAGGGTGAGCCCGATGCCGGCGCCTTCATAGGCCCGATTCAGCCGACGGTCGACCTGGTAGAAGGGGCCGGCAACCCGGTCCAGTTCCTGCGGGGGAATCCCGATGCCGGTATCACGAATGCACAGCTGAACCATTTGGGGCGTGCTGGACATCTCCACCTGAACCTGGCCATGGTCGTGATTGAATTTGATCGCGTTATCCATGAGATAGGTGATGGCAGCGATGCAGCGGCCGCGATCCACTTCCAAGACGAGAGACTCATCAGGGATCTGGCAGGTGATGGTGATCAAGCGCGCCTCTGCCTTGAGCCCGAGGGCTGAGAGCGCCTCGCGGAGGAGATCCTGAGCCGTAACGCGTTGGCGCTGCAAGGTCATCTCCGCGCCGTGCATCAGATCGATGAGCTGCTGGAGGAGTCGGTGCAGTCGTTCGTAGGCTCCGATCAGCACGTCCACCGCATGCTGCTGGTTGGGCGTCAGCGATCCCAGTGTCCGATCGGCGAGCAGGTAGATCCACTCGCTCATCAGGCACAGCGGGGTGTTGACTTCATGGGAGATCGTTGCCAGAAACTGGCTTTTGAGGTCATTGAGCTCGCTGAGGCGGCGGTTCAGCTCTTCGAGCTTGATCAGGCCTTCACTCGTATGGCGCAGCTGACGTGTCAGGCTCAGCCGTTGTTGGCAGCGGTACAGGATGGCCTGGATCTGGGCGATATTAAATGGTTTGGTGATGAAATCGCAGGCGCCGCATTTCATCGCCTCGACCGCGCCGTCCACAGAGGGGTAGGCGGTGATGACCACGATGTTCAGGAGCGAATCACGACGTTTGAGCTCACGCAACAGCTCAAGGCCATTGAGCCGCGGCATCTTGAGATCGGTGATGACGACTTCGGCGGGCTGCTGCTCAAACTGGGTGAGGGCGTCAAGGCCGTCGTGCGCCACGCGAACGGAACATCCCCGTGCGGTGAGAATCTGCTGGAGGAGCTGGCAAATCTTTGGTTCGTCGTCGACGACCAGCACGTCAAGAGGGGAGGTGGCGCTCACGCTGTGGCCCTCTTAGGGGAGAAGAAAAAGGTGCCGGGACCCCGAGTTGAACGGGGGACGCCTGCCTTTTCAGGGCAGCGCTCTACCACCTGAGCTATCCCGGCTCGCTCGCTAAAGAAATCCGCTGGCTCGCTCTCTAAGGGGGAAACCTGAGGTTTCCCCCTTAGCGGTCCCCCCTTGCTTGCTTTGCCCCAGTTAGAGCAAGCAAAGCACGGGGGTCCCTGATCCCCTTTCCCGGGTGGGAACCCTCCGAGTAACAGCCTACGGACAGTTTTTGTTGCTCCTCAAATCTCGCGACCGGCGTGAAAGATGGGTGAGCCATTATAGAATTGCAGGGGAAGCGGTGTCAATGAACGTCAGTAGAGCCGCTCGACGATCCGGTTATAGACGGTCTGCGCGACGTCGATTTTCGGCAGCCAGAGATCGTTGCGCGCCTTCACCTTCAGCTCGACCGTCTTGTGGCTGATCTGCCGCGTCGTGATCGTGACGTTCGCCCCCTCCACCGTCACCTTGATCAGGCCGCGCCGCCCATCCTCCACGGTCACCAGCCCGACTTCACTCGCCACCTGCTGACTGATGCGGTAGACGTGATCCATCGGCAGATCGAAATGGTTCTTGATGGAATCCCTGCTGATAGCGTAGCCCCCCGCCGCTCCTGCACCGACGAGCAACACGGCGCATCCGGACAGCATCATCGCTGCGGCGCACACCCCCCCCAAGGACCACGACGCGTGCTTCATCCCGCCCTCCTCTTCGACGACACCGCGCACAGTCCGGCCGCCACGGCCAACCCCACATACGCCCAGAGCGAAAGCCACAACCCATAACCGAACGTCATGGCGACAAGCTGCGTGGCCGTTTCAGTCGTCAGCAGCTTCCAGAAGCCCAGCCCCGCGATGCCCAGGCACATGAGCGCGACCCCGACGACCATCCGGCGGTCATCCACAACGATCAAGAGCAAGCCGCACAGGAGCGCGATGCCGGGCACGAGATAGACGGCGTAGCTCTTGGCGCTGAGGTGCTGACGCCGGTTCGTCATCAGCTCCATCAATGCGATCGCGACCTTCGCGTGTTCCTGACCGGCTACCCGCGGAATCTGCGCACCGCTGACCTGCGTTGGAATGTCCTTCAGCGAGGCTAAGTCTGTTCCGATTATCTTGGTGCCCTGGCGGACGCTCACGGTGATCCGTCCCAGCCCTTCGGGGAAGGCGGATGCTCGAACCTCAAGGCGTGCCCAGGGAAGAAAAAATCCCGAAACCGCCGCTCCCGTAGAAAGCCATGCCAGCCCCAGCGCCCACTGCCGCATCGCGAAGGATGACCCCATCCCCTACCAGCCATCCCACAACAGCTTGCATCCCATGAGCGTCAACATCAATAAGACGAAGCGACGAAACGCCTCCGCCGACACGCGGCGCACCAGCCACCGGCCCGTCCATGCGCCGGCAAACGCGGCTGGCACCAGCCCCACGATCAGCCCCATCATCGACGAGGGGATGAAGCGCTCCATCAGGTACACCGGCAGGCGCGTCGCATCCACGACCAGGGCGATGGCCGCCGAGGTGCCGATGTACGCCGCCTTCGGCAGCCCGAAGGCCAGCAGACAGGCCGATCGGATCGCGCCGCCGGTGCCGATCAGGCCGGCAATGAACCCCGAGACCGCCCCGCCGCCCAGCAGCGTGATGGGCCGTTGGGGCAGCCGCCACGCGCTCGACGCGCGCAAGGCGCTGCCGACATACAGGAGGAGGAACAGGCCGAACGCGGCCTTGATGGCCGACGATGACAGCCGGGCGGCGATGCTGGCGCCCGCCATGCTGAAGAGAACGCCGGTGAGGCCAAAGAGCGCCCAGGTCTTCCACCGCACATGGCGCCCGAAAAAGACGAGCCGCGAGGCGTTGCCCAATAGATGAAACACGGCCACCAGCGCGATGGCCGTCTTGATATCCATGAACAGGACCGCGACCGGCGTCAAGATGGTGGCCGCTCCAAAGCCGGCCATCGTGCCGATGACTTCCGCGCCGAACGCGCAGACCAGCAGGAACCACCACGATCCTTCGACTCCGCTCAGGATCGTGGTGGTGGTGAGCGAGCGCAGCGAGTCGAACCACCACCACGACGCGTCCCACGCCATCAAGCGAACAGATCATCCGAAACGGTGTCGGCCGTCGTCACCGTCGAGCGCGGAGGGACAGACGAGAGGCCTGCGCGGGTCTGGGCCCAGCGGCAGAATGCACAGGTGTCGCTCGCCTCAGGCAGCGGGCCCTCCAAACAGCGGCAACCGTCGACAAACACGCGGTAGGCCTCTTCGGGGTGGGTCGCAATGTTGTGGACCGTGATCTCAAAGGGAAACCCGTCATGCAGCGCGCCCTCGACGGGAAAGTAGTAGACCACGTACGCCGACCGGCTGACGGAGTGGCCGTTGCGCTCAAGGAGGAGCGTGTACACATCCATCTGGAACTGATAGTACTTTTCCGTATAGCTCACTCCGTCCGGCGCCGATGCCCGCGTCTTGTGATCCAGCGGAGCCAGCCGGGCATCGGGCAGTACGAGGCAGTCGTCCAGCTTGCCCCACAGCCGCGCATGGGTTCGTGCGTCGTTGAACCCCAGGGTGAGGGCGTTCGACGCCAACCGTCCCTCGATCTTCCCTCGAATCAACGGCGGCAGCAGCCCCTGCTGCCGATAGGTGTCAAAATATCCTTTCAAGACGCGATCGATGCCGGAGGGCAAGGAAGGAAACGGGCCGCGGGGGCGCTCGATTTTCTTATTGATGTGCAGCCAAAAACAGCGGGGGCATTCTTGGAACAGCTTGAGGGTCGAGGCGGAGAGCTGCGGCATTAAAACCAGTTCCAAGAAACAGCGCGGCTGTAGGTTCTGGGTTGTGGGGTCTGGGCAAGGACCCCCAACCCTGAACCCTGAACCCAGAGCCAAGGAGTGCTGTTATCCATCAGCAATATGTGCCTCAAGGCACACGACGCCCTCCGGGCCGACGATGGCGCTGTGGGAGGTGCGTGGCGGAATCTCCAGTCGATCGCCCGCTTTCATCAGGATCGCGCGTCCCGTCGCGGTGAAGGTAAAGGTGATCTGCCCCGAGGCGACGACCAGCACTTTGCCATACGGATGGTCGTGCGCGCCGTAGACCGCGCGCGGGTCATTGGCCCATCGGCGGGGATGCAGGCCCTCGCGCGTGAGTTGCTCCAGAAGCTCGGATTCCGTGACGGCCGCGACGCGCGCCATGGTGGCACTATTGTACGTCACCAAGGGAACGGTGGGAAGAGCGCAGTGGATAAAACGACACGGCGCGTTGCCGCGCCGTGTCGTTGCATGATGGAGATGGTGGATGAAGTCGTGGGAGCTCGATAAGGCGCCAAAGCGCCCTCAGAAGCTTCGGCAGCTAAGCAACCATATCACGGCGTCACAGACCTTGAGGCGCCTGTCTGGAGCATCGTCCTCGCCCCATACGCTTCTCCAGCGCTCGCCCCTGCCAGCCCACCACAATGAGGGGCAGGCTGGTGCTGCACCGCCGCAACGTAGGCCTTGAGCTTTGCGGCCCCGCCTTTCGACGGGTGTGCCATTATCGGCTCCCAAACTGGAAGCTTACCATATTTCAAGCGGGGCCTTCAAGGGGTGGCGCCAGGAAATTTTGCCGCAATCGGCGCATCCGCTCGACGCTTGCCTCAAGCTCAGCCTGGTTCAGGCGGCCGGCCTGATAGGCGCGGCGAAGCTGAGCAAGCGCTTCCTCGGCGGCGGTCAGATCCGAGCAGATGAGGAACAGGTCGTGCCCCGCCTCTGCGGCCTGGACCGCCGCCTCCCCCACCGTGCCGAACGTGCGCAGGGCACCCATCTCCAGGTCGTCAGTCAAGATGAGGCCAGAGAAGCCCAGATGGTTCCTTAACAGCTCGCGGATCAGGCGGGGAGAACAGGTGGCCGGCACTCCTTCAGGATCGCCCAGGGCCGGATAACAGACGTGGGACGACATGATCGTCGCCACGCCCGCCTCTATCGCGGCGCGAAACGGGACCAGATGGACTGCTTCCATCGCGCCCTGCTCGAGGGCAATGGTCGGCAGCGCTTTGTGCGGATCGCGCGGCACCGCGCCGAGCCCCGGGAAGTGCTTGGCGCAGGCGGCCACGCCGTGCGATTGGAGTCCACGGATCCTGGCGACGGCGAACTCGGCCACCCCTTTCGGATCCGAGCCATAGGAGCGGTCGCCGATGACGGGATCACTGCCTGCAATGAGCACATCCACACACGGAGCGAGGTTGACTGACACGCCCAGCCGCTTCAACTCGTCGGCTTCCACCATGCCTTGCTGCTCGATGGCCTCAGGGCGCTGCGTCTTCCCTAAGGTGAGCGGATCGGGAAAGCGCGTGACGCCGTCTCCGAAGCGGATGATGCGGCCGCCCTCATGATCCACCATGACCAGCAAGCGGCGGCCCACAGCCTCCTCGAGACGCCGGAGCAGCATTCGAAACTGTGCCGGGGATGTGAAATTTCTTGAAAACACCACGAGGCTTTGGGCGTGCGTCCGGCGCAGCGCGCGGATCACGTCATCGGTCGCCTCCGGCCCTGGAATGCCGACGGCCAGCCGCGCGCCGATCAACGCATCGAGGCTCATGGCATCACTCTACACCACCTGTTGCGTGCTGAAAACACCCATGCTATTCTGACACGACAATGTCGCGCGACCGAGCCTCAGCGAGGGAGTCCCGAGCGAAGTCGTGGATTCGACTCGCTTCGCTCCCTCACCACGATCCCGAGCGAGTGAAACGAGTCGAGGGATCGAGGGACACGATCCATTACGCACGCCTGCCGACGGAACAAGCCAACCCCCGCAGCCACAACCTGGATCGCCTGTCCGTCCCTCGCCTCCTGCGGCTCATGAACGACGAGGACAGAGAGGCCGTCCGCGCCGTCCACCGCCAGCTGCCCTCTATCGCCCGCGCCATCCGTCTCATCACGCAGGCGCTGCGCGGCGGCGGACGCCTCCTGTTCATCGGCGCAGGCACCAGCGGCCGGCTCGGCGTCATCGAGGCGGCGGAGTGCCCGCCCACCTTTCATACGAATCCCTCCCTGATCCAAGCGGTCATGGCAGGCGGACGCTCCGCAGTCCTCCGGTCACAAGAAGGCGCCGAGGATGACCGGGCCGCCGCGCGGGCGGCTGTGCGTCGGCGCGTGCGGCGCGGGGATGTGGTCGTCGGCATCGCCGCCAGCGGCGTCACCCCGTTCGTCGATGAAGCGCTGCGGGCCGCCACGCGCCTCAAGGTGCGCACGATCCTGATCACCTGCCACCCCCGCGCCACTGCCCGCGCGAACATCCGTATCGCGCTCGACGTGGGGCCGGAGGTGCTGACCGGCTCCACGCGCTTGAAAGCTGCAACCGCCACCAAGCTCGTGTTGAACATGCTCACGCTCTCGACGATGGTCCAGCTGGGGAAAACGTACGGCAACCTCATGGTGGATGTGCGCCTGACGTCGCGCAAGCTGCGGGCCCGGGCGCTTGGCATCATCCAAATCCTCACCCGCTGCTCACCGGTTGAAGCCGCGCGACATCTCCGGGCTGCGCGCGGCCGCGTCAAAGTCGCCGTGCTCATGGCAGCGCGGCGGCTCACGTACGCCTCCGCGGTGAAACGGCTCGCTCGCGTCAACGGCTCGCTCCGCCGCGCCCTTGAGCGATGAGCGGTACCAGGTACCGGCCTACCGTGACCGTACCTGGTACCGGTTTAGCGATCGGACTCATGTCCGGCACGTCCTGCGACGGCATCTCAGCCGCGCTGGTGCGCTTCCAGGGCCGGACGCTGCAGGTCCTTGCCGAACGGACGCGCCCCTACCCGCAACGGCTGGCGCGCCTGTTGCGCCGAGGACCAAGTCTTTCAGCCGCCCAAGTGTCTTCCCTCAATATGGCGCTGGGGGAACAATTCGCCCGCACCGCGCTGCGCCTGTTGCGCGCCGCGAAGGTCCCGCCGCGACGGGTGCAGGTCATCGGCTCTCACGGCCACACCATCTACCACGGGCCGAGAGACGCCGTGCCGTCCACGCTTCAGATCGGCGAGCCGGCGGTGATCGCCGAGCGCACGGGCCTGCCCGTCGTGGCGCAGTTTCGCCCGCGCGACATCGCCGCCGGCGGCGAAGGCGCGCCGCTTGTGCCGTATTTCGATGAGGCGTTTTTCGGCGGCGGGCCCTGCCGCGCGCTGCAGAATCTCGGCGGCATTGCGAATGTGACGCTGGTCGGCCGCGGCGTCCAGACGCTCGCGTTCGACACCGGACCCGGCACCTGTCTTATCGACCTCGCTGCCGGCTACGCCAGCCGCGGCCGGCTGCGCTATGACGCCAACGGCCGCCTCGCCCTGCGGGGTTGCATCGACCACCGGGCGGTCGAGCGGCTGTGGCGGCACCCGTATTTCCGTCGGATGCCTCCGAAATCGACGGGACGCGAGCTGTTCAACGACGCGCTGCTGCGCCAGGTCTTTGGAGTGCGCCTGCGGCGCTCGCCCATTGACGTGCTCGCCACCGTCACCTATTTCACCGCGTACGGCATCGCGGAGAGTTACCGCAGATATTTTCGGCACCGCATTCGGGAGGTCATTGTCAGCGGCGGGGGCGCGTGCAACGGCACGCTCATCAGGCACCTCGCCCGACTGCTGGCTCCGACGCCGGTTCATTCCATCGAACGCTACGGGATCCCCGTGCAGGCCAAGGAACCGGTCGCCTTCGCGTTCCTCGCCCTGCGCGCCCTCCAGGGCCGCATCAACCACCTGCCATCGACCACCGGCGCCCGGACCGCCTGCATCCTCGGCTCCATCACCCCAGGTACGCCCCACCTTACACCTCACACCTCTCACCTCTCACCTCTTGCCCATGCATTGGCTTGATTGGCTCATCGTCGCTGCATTTTGCCTCATCAGCGTTGCCATCGGCCTGATGGTCCGGCGCGTGGCCGGTGCCAGCCTTGAATCCTACTTCGTCTCCAACCGCACATTGGGCTGGTGGCTGGCCGGCACCTCCATCGCGGCGACGGCGTTTTCCTCTGACACCCCCCTGTTGATCACCGGCATGGTCCGCCGGCGGGGCATCTGGGGCGTCTGGGAGGTGTGGGCGCTCGGCATCAGCACGATGCTGACCGTTTTTGTCTTCTCGAAGTTGTGGAAGCGGGCGAATGTCCTGACGGAAGTGGAGCTGGTCGAGCTCCGCTACAGCGGAAAGGCTGCGGCGTTTCTGCGAGGATTTAAAGCGCTCTACTGGGGGCTGTTCTACAACTGCTACGTGATGGGGGTGTGGCCGGTCATCGGTATGACCAAGGTGCTGCAGGAGACGACGAGCTGGAACCGTGAAGGCGCCATCATCATTTCGGTCCTCATCGGCACGCTCTACACGTCGCTGTCGGGGTTGTGGGGCGTGGTGCTGACCGACGCCTTCCAGTTCATCTGGGCGATGGTGGGCGCCGTGATTCTCGCGGTCTACGCCGTGCAGGCGGTCGGGGGCTTGGACGCGCTGGCCGCGCAGCTTCAGGGCACCTCGTCCCTTGCCGTGATTCCCCCGCTGCCAACCGACGCCGGCGCGGGCATCCTGGAATCGCCATTTGGGTGGTTTCTTGGCTTGATCTTGGTGCAGTGGTGGGCGTGGAAGAACACCGATGGGGGCGGGGTGGTCGTCCAGCGTCTTGTGTCCTGCAAAGATGAGCGCCAAGCGATGCTGTCGGTGCTGTGGTTTAACATCGCGCATTACTGCCTGCGGTCGTGGCCCTGGGTCACCACGGCGCTGGCCTCGATTGTCCTGATCCCCGATGGGCGGCTCACAAGCCTCGTCGACGGGGTATCGTTCGTCGATCACGAACGGGCCTATCCGCGGCTCATCACCATGCTCCTGCCGCTGGGGTTGCGCGGTGTCATGGTGGCGGCGTTTTTCGCGGCGTTTCTCTCCACGATCAGCACCCAACTGAACTGGGGCGCGTCGTACCTCCTCAACGACGGGTACAAGCGGTTTCTGAACCGCCATGCCAGCGAGCGGCACTATCTGCTCGTTGCGAAGACCCTGCCGTTTCTGTTGGCGGTGGGCGCCATGGCCGTCGCGTTCATGAACCGGAGCATCGGCGCCTCGTTCACCTGGATCCTGAATCTGACCGCCGGCATCGGGCCGGTGTATTTGCTGCGCTGGTTCTGGTGGCGCATCAACCCGTGGAGCGAGATCGCCGCGATGAGCGCGAGCCTGCCCGTCTTGCTGCTGCGGCCTTACGCGCTGCGCTGGTTGGGATGGCCTCAAGGCCTCTTGATCGAGCTGCTCTTCATGGTGGTGGCAACCGCCTTGATCTGGTTGCCCGTCACGCTCTGTACGGCCCCGGTCGACCGGGGCACGCTCAAGCAATTCTATGCGCGCGTGCGGCCGCCGGGATTCTGGCGGGAGGCGGCGGTCGCCGCGCCGGCCGTTGACCCGTGGCGACGCGACCTGCTCCACTGGCTGGCGGGGACCCTAGCACTCCTGGCGACCACCATCGGGCCGCTGCAGGTGATGGTGGGGACAGTGCGGCCCGGCTGGATGTGGTGCGGGATCGCTGTGGTGATGTGGGGCGTCGTGATCGCCGGCGTGCTCGTCAAGCGCCGCCCCGAATGATCAGCCACGACGTGGGGGTTCGTCGCCGATCCGCCTTCGGCGGGATTGAAGGGCGGGCGTCGCGCACCGCGTGACCACAATCGACACTTCGTACAGCAGCATCAGGGGCGCGGCCATCAAGAGGAGATTCACGGGGTCGGTCGTGGGCGTCACGATGGCCGCGACGATGACCAGCACCAGGACCGCGTAGGGACGCTGCTGGCGCAGCCACTCGGAGGTGACGATCCCGACTGTGGCCAGCAGGAAGAGCACCACCGGCAGCTCAAAGACGAGACCGCACCATACGGTGAGGGTCGTCACAAACGAGAGGTAGCGGCCGATCGAGATGACCGGATCGAAATGCGCGCGTCCGATCCCCAATAACAACCGCAACGAAACAGGCAGCAGCGCAAAATAGGCGAACAGGATCCCCGCAAGAAACTGAAACGTCCCCCACCCCACAAACGCCAGTCCTGCCGCACGCTCCCGCCCGCTTAGTCCGCTGCGAATAAACAGCCAGCACTGCCAGAGCATGACCGGCATGGCCAGCGCCAGCCCCGCCAGCGCCGAGACGTGGAGATACGCCGCCAGCGGTTCCGTCGGACTAAAAAAGGCAAACCGCGGCAGCACCGACTCCACGGGCCGCCGCAGCCAACCAATCAGCCGATCCGCCTGGGTGAAGCCGATCCCGACGGCGACAAGCAGCGCGCCAAAGCTGATCCCCAGGCGCCTGCGCAGCTCCTCGAGGTGCTCGGCCAGCGTGAACGTGGGATGAGGTTCCGTCACGGTTGGGCCGGACGATGCGGGCGGTGCGGTGAGTGTCGGCATCGTGCGCTGACGCCAGGCCTCACGCCGCGCGGTCGCGCGCCAAAAGCCCCGTCACACGCTTGATCAACGCGGGGAGACGGCTCAACGCGGCCATCTGCTCCTTGGCCTGACGAATGGGCCGGGCGGGAAAACCCCAGACCGTCTGGCCTGACGGGACGGATTTGGTGACCACGCTGGCGGCTCCGACATGCACCCGATCCCCAATGGTGACGTGGTCGACGACACCGGCCTTGCCGCCGAACACCGCGTAGTTGCCGACCGTGACGCTGCCGGCGAATCCCACATGTCCGGAGATGCTGACGTGCTCGCCGATGCGGTCGTTGTGCGCGATCTGGACCTGGTTGTCGATCTTGGTGCCGCGCTTGATGATCGTCGAGCCGATCGTGGCCCGATCGACGCAGGCGTTGCAGCCGATCTCCACATCGTCTTCGATGATGACGTTGCCCACCTGCGGCACCTTGATGTACGCGCCCTCGTGAAGCACGTAGCCGAAGCCGTCCCCGCCGATCACCGTGCCGCCGTGAATCCGAACGCGGTGGCCGATGCGCGTCCGACGATAGATCACCACGTTCGGCGCGATGAAGCAGCGCTCGCCGATCGTCACCTCGTCTGCCACATGCACGCCCGACTCGATGACCGTCCCGGCGCCGATGGTCACACGATGGCCGATCACGGCATGCGGCCGGATCGTCACCCCCTCGCCCAGCTGCACGTCGCGCCCCAGGACGGCGCTCGGGTGCACCCCCGGCTCGGCCGCGGCCTCGGGGTACAACAGATCGAGCAGCCGCGCGAACGCGAGCTTCGGATGCTGGACGCTGATCCCCGCCCGTCCTCCGAGGTCGTGGACATCGGAGGAGACGATGATGGCGGCCGCGTTGGTGGCCATCGCCTGCGCCAGATGCTTGGCATCCTCCGCGAAGGTGAGCTCGCCTGCTTGAACGGCGTCGCTATTGTTGAGGCCCCGGATGCGGGTGGCGCCGTCGCCGATGAGCCGCCCCTGCACATGATGGGCCATCGTTTCCAGTGCGTGTTCCATGGAATGACGTTATTCTACCACTGAGCCGCCAGGCGTTCCAGGCGCACCCGGTCACCCCTTATCGCTCGGTCACCCGCAGCCCGCCATGGCTGATCCAGGCGCGGCCGCTCGCGGCCTTGGTGAGCCGATCCATGAGCGCCAGCCCCAGGCCGCGCAGCGGCATGGGCGCAGCGATGAGGAGATGAAGCCCGCGTTGATCCAACCGGCGCAGCGCCTGGAAAAAGTGCGCCGCCGCTTCCACCAGATCGCCCGTCGGACTTAACACTTCTGCGTGGCTGACCGGCACCGGCAGCGGCATCGCGGTCAGCGACAAGAAGCCGATCGCGCCCGTCGCCGGGCGGCCATTGACAGGCGTGCCGGACTCCTGAAGCAGATACAGCGGCGTGCGCGGCGCATAGTGACGCTCGAGCCTCCCTGGGGAAGCGGTGCGTCGCGCGCGCGGCTCAGGAACGACCACCGGCCCTGCCACCTCCGTGAGCGCCTCCAACGAAACGCCGCCAGGCCGAAGCAGCACGGGCCGGCCTTCTTCGATCGCCACCACCGTCGATTCAATGCCGATCGTCGTCGGTCCGCCGTCCAGAATGAGATCGATCGCATCGCCCAGGTCTTCTTCAACAGCCTGCGCGGTCGTGGGGCTGGAGCAGCCGAAGCGATTGGCGCTCGGCGCCGCGATGGGACAGCCCGCCTGGCGGATCAGCTCGAGCGCCACCGGATGGTCCGGCATGCGGACCCCCACCCTGGGCAAGCCCGCGGTCACGAGATCAGGCATGCGGTCGGTCTTCGGCAGGACCAGCGTGAGCGGCCCGGGCCACAACGCTCGCATCAAGGTGGTGGCCGGCTCAGGACATGACGTCCATGACGCGCGCGCCTCGTCGAGAGACGCCACATGCACGATGATCGGGTCAAACCGCGGCCGCCCCTTGACCTCGAAGATCCTCGCGACGGCCTGCGGATTGGTCGCGTCCGCCCCGAGCCCGTAGACCGTTTCCGTGGGAAAGGCCACTAACCCGCCGCGCCTCACGATCGCGGCGGCACGCGCAAGACTAGAGGGGTCTACTGGCTGGAGCATGAAGCGGCTAGGAGCGCAGGGCGTTCAACACCAGGCCCACGAGCAGGACCAGCGGCAGCGTGACGGCGAGCAGCCAGAGCACCGTGCGGCGCCCGATGCTCGTCCAGACCACCGCCAGTTCCGTGTAGTCGGTGACCACCCCGCCCATGAGGAACGCAAAGGCGTTGCCCAACGCGCCGGTATGGCGGTACAGTTCATAGGCCAATGGGGCTGTGCCTTCCGAGCAGACTTCAATGACCGTGGCGACGCCCAGGGTGAGGAACAGCCCTCCAACGGACGGACCGAGAAACCGCTCAAAGGCTCCGTGCGGGACGAGGCCGCCCGCGAGCGCGCTCAGCACCAGGCCCAGTTGGACCCAGCCGAGCACCATCCGTCCCAGCGGGACCATGCCTCGGAGCACACCCTGCGCGTCGCGCACCAGCGCGTGCCGCGTCCACATTCGCTTTCGCCAACGGGCCATGAGATCGTGCCTCAAGGAGAAATCCCGGATGGCCTCTGCGGTGTTGGGGTTCGATTCGATGCGCCCCGTCGCCTCCAGCGTTCGGAAGACCAACCCGGTCACAAACGCAATGATCAGGGCCAGAGCGACGATGAGGATCCCCTTGACGCCGAAGAGACTGAGCAGGAGCAGCGTCAGCGCCATGCTCGCCCACGGGCTGGCGAGCAGGAAGCTGACCACCGCCGGAACCGAGGCGCCCTTCCGATAGAGCTCGATGGCAAGCGCCAGGCACCCATGGCTGCAGGCGGACGCGAGAAAGCCCAGCAGCGTCGAGCGCAGGATGACGCGCTTGCGCGAGCCGGAGAGGAATTTCACGATATACTCCCGCGGGACAAAGTAGTCAATCGCGCCGCCGAGCACCAAGCCGATGAGCAGCGGCACGCCTGTTTTGTACAGATAGCTGCGGTAGATGGCGCTGACCGAGGCGGCGCTTGGCCAGAGCCAGCCGACGCCGGCGAACGCCAGCCCGCTGAGCGGCACCCACACCCAGGGATCGCGCACCAGCGAGAAGGATGGGGCATGGCAGGACGTTGTCGAAGGCTGATCGGCCGACGCAGATTGCCGGCGCGCATAGTCGGCCGCGCAGCGCTCGCTGCAGAACCACTGTCCGTGGCGCTCCATCACGCCGGTCATCCCGCACATGGGATCGCGAGGGGCGGCGCTCATGAGACGTCGTGGCTCCTCCCTATCCACGCGGCCGTTCCTTCCCGCATCTCAAACTTCCATTTCCAGACGGCGTAGATCGCGGGGTAGACCAACAGCTCCAGGAGAAAGGAGGTCGCAAGGCCGCCCACCATCGGCGCCGCGATCCGCTTCATCATATCGGCGCCGGTGCCGGTCGACCACATGATGGGCAGCAGGCCCATAAAGGCCGCCATCACCGTCATCAGCTTGGGGCGCACCCGCTTCACCGCTCCGTGGACAATCGCCTCTTCCAGATCGCGCTCGGTCCGCATCCGGCCTTTCTGCACCGCCTCGTGGTAGGCCAGGTCCAAGAACAACAGCATGAAAATGCCTGTCTCGGCGTCCAGCCCCATGAGGGCGATCATCCCCACCCACACCGCAATCGAAATGTGGTAGCCGAGCACCCACAGCAGCCACACCGCCCCCACGAGAGAAAACGGCACCGCGAGCAGGACGATGCCTGTCTTGACCGCCGAACGCGTGTTCAGATACAACAGGAGGCAGATGATGAACACGGTCAGCGGCAGGACGATTTTCAGGCGCTCGCGAACCCGCGCCATGTTTTCATATTGCCCGCTCCAAGACAGGGCGTAGCCGGCCGGCAGCTTCAGCTCCTTGTTGACGATCCGCTTGGCCTCCGTTACGTAGCCGCCGATGTCGCGGCCGGCCACATCCACGTAGACGTAGCCCGCCAGCAGCCCGTTTTCATTGCGGATCATCGACGGACCTGAACGTAAGGTCAGCTCGGCGATCTGCGCCAGCGGAATGTGCTGCCCCGACGGTGTCGCCACCAGCACCCGCTTGAGCTTGTCCACGTTGTCGCGCAGCTCCCGGGCGTAGCGGACGTTGACCGTGTAGCGCTCGCGTCCCTCGACCGTGGTCGTGACCGGTTCGCCGCCGATGGCGCTCATAATCACCATCTGCGCATCCGCCACGGAGAGCCCGTAGCGCGCCAACTCTTCGCGCTTGAGGTCAAAATCAAGGAAGTAGCCGCCGGCGACCCGTTCGGCATAGATGCTGCGGGTCCCCTTGAGGTCCTTCAGGATCATTTCCAGATGAACGCCGATTTCCTCAATCCGCTTCAGATCGTCGCCGAAGATCTTGATGCCAATGGGCGTGCGCACGCCGGTGGTCAGCATGTCGATGCGGTTCTTGATCGGCATCGTCCAGGCGTTGGTCGTTCCGGGAATCTTCAGCGCCTCGTCCATGCGCGCGACCAGCTCGTCATACGAGATGGGGCGCTTCCAGAACCAGGGCCCCGTCTTGCGCCACGCGCTGCGCGGCTTCAACTGCACAACGGTTTCCATCATGGAAAAGGGCGCCGGATCGGTTGAGCTTTCCATGCGGCCGGCCTTGCCAAAGACCTGCTCGACCTCCGGGAAACTTTTCAAGATCTGATCCTGCTTCTGCAGCAGCGCCTGGGCTTCGGTCACGGAAATGCCCGGCAGCGTCGTGGGCATGTACAGGATGGTGCCCTCATTGAGCGGCGGCATGAACTCGGAACCCAGGCTCAGATAGACCGGGATCGTCGTCAGCACAAGCGCCAGCGCCGTCAGGATGGTGCCTGTGCGGTGTCGCAGCACAAACCGGCAGGCCGGCTCGTAGAGGCGAAACAGCCCCTTGCTGACCGGGTGCCGCTCTTCCGGATAGTACGTGCCCACGGCCAGCGTGGTCGCCAGTTTAGAGACCAACGGCGATTTGAGACGAATCGGCTCCATCCGGGTGAAGAGCATCCGCATCGCCGGATCCAAGGTGACCGCCAGGACCGCCGCGATGGCCATCGCCAGGTTTTTCGCCCAGGCCAGCGGCTTGAACAGCCGCCCTTCCTGATCGACAAGGGTGAAAATCGGCATGAAGGCGACGGCGATCACCAAGAGCGAGAAGAACACGGACGGCCCGACTTCCTTCAGCGCCTTGAGACGGATTGCGTGGTAGTCGCCTTTCCGCCCGCCTTCGATCCACTGCTCGAGCCGCTTGTAGGCGTTTTCCACTTCCACGATCGCCCCGTCGACCAACACGCCGATCGAAATCGCGATGCCGGAGAGCGACATGATGTTCGAGGTCAGGCGCAGGCCGTAGAGCGGGATGAACGACAGCAGCACCGCAATCGGGATCGTCACGATCGGGATGATCGCCGAGGGAAAGTGCCAGAGAAACAGGAGAATCACGAGACTGACGATGACCATCTCTTCGATGAGCTGGTGTTTCAGGGTCTCAATGGCGCGCAGGATCAGCTCTGAGCGATCGTAGGTGACAACCAACTCTACGCCCGAAGGCAACGACGGCTTCACGTCCTCCAGTTTCGTCTTGACCCGCGTGATGACGCTCAGCGCGTTCTCTCCCGACCGCATAATGACCGTCCCGCCGACCACATCGCCTTGGCCGTCCAAGTCCACCACGCCCCGGCGGATCTCAGGCCCCACTGACACGGTGGCAAGATGCTTGACGAGCACCGGCGTGCCCTGCGCATCGACCGCGACCACGATATTCTCCAGATCGCCGATGGATTTCGCGTAGCCCCGGCCGCGGACCATGTACTCGGCGCCGCTGAACTCGAGCAGCCGCCCGCCCACCTCCTGGTTGCCCTGCCGGATCGCGCTGATCACCGTCGTGAGCGGGATGTTGTAGGCGAGCAGGGTGTTCGGATCGACCGTCACCTGGTACTGCTTCACGAAGCCGCCGATCGAGGCCACTTCCGCCACGCCGGGCACGCTCTGGAGATGGTAGCGCAGGTACCAGTCCTGAAAACTGCGCAGCTCTTGAAGATCGTGCTGTCCGCTTTTATCCACGAGCGCGTATTGGAACACCCATCCCACCCCCGTGGCATCCGGGCCCAGCTCCGTCCGGACGCCTTCCGGCAGGCGCGGGGTGATCTTGCTGAGGTACTCCAGCGTCCGGCTGCGCGCCCAGTAGAGATCGGTGCCGTCTTTGAAGATGACGTAGACGTAGGAAAACCCGAAGTCGGAAAATCCGCGGATCGCCTTGACCCGCGGCGCGCCCAGCATCGCCGTGACGATCGGATACGTCACCTGATCTTCGATGATGTCCGGGCTGCGGTCCCACCGGGAATAGATGATGACCTGCGTGTCGGACAAATCCGGAATGGCATCGAGCGGGATGTTGCGCAGCGACCAGACCGCCCCCATCATGGCGGCGGCCACAAGGAGGAGGATGAGGAACTTGTTGCGCGCCGAAAACTCGATGACCTGTTCCACGAAGCCGCCGGATCGTAAAACAGGAGATTCCTCAACGGCCATCGCAAACCCTCACAGCGATACTCCAATAACCAAATCCCAAATCCCAAACAAGCACCAAATTCCAACTCCTAAGCACCAAACGTTTGGAACTTGGGATTTGGTGCTTGGAATTTGTTTGGTCATTGGGATTTGGTGCTTGGGATTTAGCAGTTCATTGGCCATGCTGGTGGGCTTCGCCTCCAACCTGCTGGAACGCGCCCTTGAGGCGGCTTTCTGAATCGATCAGGAAGTTGCCGCTGGTGACCACCGATTCGCCGACCGCAAGGCCTTCCTTCACCTCACGGTAGCCATCCGCCCTGGACCCCACGGTGATCGCCCGCGGCTCGAAGAGCCCCTGGCCCTTATCGACGAAGACAATCTGGCGTTCACCGGTTGAGAACACCGCCTCCTCGGGCACCGCCATCACCTCGCCGAGATCCGCGACGATCGAGACGTTGACGTACATCGCAGGCTTCAACACCCCTTGAGGATCGTCAATGAGGATGCGGGCCCGCGAGGTTCGGGTCATGGGATCGAGCATCGGGTCGATCGCTCTCACGACGCCCTCAAACGTGCGGCCGGGCAGCGCACTCACATCGACGGTGACGCGTTGGCCAGGGTGCGCCAAGGCTAACTCATATTCGTAGATCGATGCGTAGACCCAGTACTGGCCGGCGCCGCCGAGCAGCAACCGGCGATCCGGCTGGGTCCACGTGCCGATCTCATCAATCAGCTCATCGCTCAGGCCCAGGTGGCGCAGACGCAGGCGGCTTGAGTCGGCAAGCTCCTGGGCCAGCGCGACGGCTTCGGCACTGCCTCCGCTCTGAGCCTTCTGCCACGCTTGATAGCCCTGGATGAACTCCTGTTGGGCCTGATAGAGCTCGGGATCGTGCGCAATGACACCGGCCGTGCGGATGGTGTTGGTCAACGCGCGCCGCTGGACGGGAGCGGTCTTGATGCCGATGAGCTGCTGCTTCTGGGGCGCCACCAGCACCGGGGCGTAGCCTTCGGGCGAACCCGACGTCGACGCGGCCGCTGCCCCCGCAGCTTCCTCATACACCGGCACCAGGTCCATCCCCATTGGAGACTGGCCCGGCTTGTCCGACTTGAAGCCCGGGATCATGGGATCGGTCCAATAGAGAATCTTGCGCTCGGTCGGCGCAGCAGCGGCTTCGGCGATGTGCGTCCCGCAAATGGGGCATGTGACCTTTTCGCCCGGCTTGGCCACGACCGTCATCGGACATGGTTGCCCCTGATGGAGCTTCGGGCAGTTGTGCAGGTAGCAGATCGTCTTGAACTGTTCTGACTGCGGCGCCGCAGCGGAGACCGGCTCGGCTTTCACGAGCTTCATGTTGCAGATGGGGCAGTCGCCGGGTCGATCCGAGGTATAGGTTGGGTGCATGGGACAGTAATAGGTCCCCTTCACAGAACCCGCTTTCGTGGTCAGTGGTAAGTGGCTCGTGGCGAGTAGGGCCAAGCCACCAAACACGGCAAGACCAACGAGAAGAACGATGATGCGCTGTCGTTTCATGGGCGACTCCTTTCACTCCTCACGAATGGGCCTCCGACCGCGAGGCGCAGATCCGCCAGCCCCACCTCGTAATCGGCCACGAACTTGTAGTAGGCAATCTGGGCATCCCTCAACATGCGTTGGGCATCAACCAGTGACAGGAGATCCGCCCGCCCCGCTTCGTAGGCGCTGAGCGCAACCTCAACCTGCTGCTGGGCCTGCGGCAAGATCACCTGCTCATACGCGGTCAACCCGCTCAAGGCGGTCTGCGCCTTGGCAGACGCTTCATGGATCGCCAGCAAGACCTCGTTCTTCATCTCATGGTAGGAGGCCTCAGCGGCTTGGACGTCGCGCTCGGCCCCTGTCCATTCGCCGCCGGCGCCTTTGATCAGCGACCACACCGGGACGGTCAGGCCAAGGAGTGTGTCATATTCACGGATGCTCCCTTCGCCGCTGAACTGCCGGGCTTCAATGCGGCCGGTCACTTCCGGCAGCCAACTGGTGGCTGCAAGCAGGCGGCTGGTCTTCGCCCGCTGGATGGCAAGCTGGAGCGCTTTCAATTCCGGCCTGGCGCGCAACGCCAGCGCCTCCAGTTGCTTCACCATCAAAGTCGGGGCCGGGCTGCGTGGTGCCTCGGACAGCGTGTAGGTGGTCTCCAGCGGCCGGTCGAGGATGTGTGACAGATGGGCTTCGGCGAGGTGCGCTTTCTGCCGCCACTCCACGAGGTCGATGCCGAGCTTTGAGATTTCGATGCGCGCCTTGAGGAGATCCTGCTGGGGCGCCTGGTTGGATTCGTAGCGCGCCTGAACCGCCTTGGCAAGCCGCTCAGCCAGGACGCGGATGGCTTCGAGCGCACCGAGTGTCCGCTTGGCCAGGAACAGCTCGTAATACGGCTGCTCGATGTGCCAGGCGATGTCCCGCTCCGCTTCCTTATACCGCTGAAACGCCATGTGGGCCTCCTGCATGGCCGCGCGCCCCTTGAGCCACAGCGTCGTTGGAAAGGGGATCGACTGCATCACCATATACTCATTATCCATCCGGTCGAACCGGAAGAGGTCCGACTGCCCCTCGACATCCACGCCGATCGCTGGGTCATCCGGCAGCCAGGCTGCGAAGATCCGCGCCCTCGCGGCTTCGTACGCGCGCCGCTTGGCTAAAACGGCCGGGCTCTTGCTCATCGCCTCATCCAACAGCGCATCCAATGTGATCGCTTCCACGACGGGCGATGCGGTGTCCGTCGACTGGAAGGCGGCGGCTTGTTCACCTGCCCACACCGAAGGGGACGCGACGAGGATGGCAAGGAGGCCAAGGGTCGATGCCCGCGTGTGGGCCCTGGCTCCCTGCTTCATGGATCGGCAACACCGGACGAACATGACTGCGCCTCCCTTCCCAACGTGATCGATACGTGACACCTAAGGCCTCGCGCAACGGCGCGCGAAGCGGATCGTGTCAGCCGGGTTAGAGGCGGAGGGCGCAAGCAAGGAGGTAGAGGGCCTGCGGGGGTGTACGGGGAATACGATCGCTGCGCGCGGATCCGCGTGCAACCACTTCCCCTTGGGGGAGAAGCGCGTGTGTGAATGCAGGGACGGCTGCCGGATGCTCACTCCGGAATGCGGTTGTTGGCGGCGCTGCGGCGTCGATCTGAGCCGGCTCCTGCGCGGTCTCGCAGGCCATCTGGCAGTCGCGACCGGCACTCTGATGCGCACAGCAGCACCGCCCCTCGTGCCCGCCGGCCGGTGTCCCGAGCGAGGCCGACAGCCGAGCCGAGGGATCGCACGCTTGCGTGACCGTATCAGTGTGACACAGCCCGCCGGCCGACGCAACTGGCGGCAGCGCCAGCAGGCTGATCGCCAGACCGATGAGGAGGACGCGTCGTGTCATCATTTGACGAACCGGTGGATGGTCTGCATCAGCTCATCGATCTTCTCGGCGCCCTCCTGCCGCTTGATCGAGTCGCTGACACAGCTGTTGATGTGCCCTTTCATGATCTTGAGCGACACCTGATCGAGCGCTTTGCGGGCGGCCGTCAACTGCTGGATGATGTCGATGCAATAGCGGCGCTCTTCGACCATCCGGGCGATGCCCCGGATCTGGCCTTCGATGCGCCGCAGGCGCGGCAACAGCTCATCATGTTTGGGATAGCGGAGCATGCTGGATACCATATACTACCTAGGAGTATATATGCTTCACCCGGCGCTGTCAAGCCCCTTCTTCAAAAAGGGGTCTGACCCTTTTCACTCCTTCTGGGAGGCTTTCCAGCGGCCGGCCTCCATGATGGGCACGTTGGCCTCGGTGGGAATATAGATGACCTGCGCCTGGTTGCGGCTTAAGCCCTCGATCCAACGGTAGCGGAGGTACTTGTCGCTGATGCTCTCCGCGATGATGAGATTGCTCTTGGCCACCCCTTCCGCCCGGGCGATCTCGATCTCCGCGTCCTTCTTCGCTTTGGTCAGCTCAAATTCTTTCTGAAGCGACTCCTGCTCCGCCTTCAATTTGGATTCGATGCTGGCCGCGAACGTCTGTGGCAAGCGGACATCGCGCAGCAGGATATCCTGGATGATCATCCCACGAGGCTCGAGCTTCTCCTTCAAGAACGCCAACATCTTGTTGCCGATCTCGTGCCGCCCCTCCTCGCTGAAGAGCGCCTTGACCGCGTAGCCGCTTACCACGTTGCGGATCGCCTCGCGGACGTACGGCTCCAGAATCGTCTCCCGATAGTCCCGTCCCGTCGTGGTGCGGACGAAGACAATCCTCTCCTTCGGCACATTGTAGAGCACGGAGATATCGAGTTGGGAGATCAGCCCCTCAGAGGACGGAACGGACGCGACTTCCTTCAGCTCCTGCGTCTTCACATTCCAGGTCTCAATCCACGTCACCATCGGAAGGTACAGATGCCAGCCGGTGCCAACCGGCTCTGGTTGGACTTTTCCAAAATCGGCTTTGACGCCCGCCTGGCCGTCTTCGATCACCGCGAGCCCGCACCCGGACGTGAGCATTGCCACGCCAAGACCCAAGACGAGAAACCGCCCTCGACGCATGATGTGCGCCCTCCCTGTTGCCTTGGTCCGACTCATCGTGCTGATTCTATCACAGGACGCCCCCTGTCAAGGGCTCGGTGCAGCCGCCTCTTCGCGTAGGCGAGCGGCCTTGGCCTCGACGGCAGCGGCCTCCTGTTCCCTGCCAAGCGTCCGCAGCAGCGCGGCGTACTCCTCAAGCATCGCCACCATCTCAGGCGGGGATGATCCCGGCGCGCCTTCCCAGATGGCCAGCGCCCGCTGAAACAGCGGCGCGGCCTCTTCTGCCCTCCCCTGGGCGTTGTCCCCTTGCGCAAGGGCGGCGAGGACGGCGGCCGCACGGGGATGCTCCGGCCCAAGATGCTGTTCCAAAATCGCCAGCGATCGTTTGAGCAGCGGCTCCGCGTCGCTGAAGCGGCCGTCTGCGCGGTACGCCTTCGCCAGGTTGCTCAATGACTGCTCAACCGCCGCGTCATCAGGCGCAACGTGTTTCTCCCGAATCGCCAGCGCCCGCTGGTGCAGCGGTGCCGCCTCCGCATGGCGGCCCTGCAGTTGGAGGAGGTGCCCCAGATCGTTGAGCGCCTGCGCCACGCGGGCATCGTCGGGGCCGAAGCCCTGTTCCGCCACGGTGACCGCCTCTTGCGCCGTCTCGGCGGCTTCGAAGTACTGCTTGAGGCGAAACTGTATGGTGTACTGGGCGGTCAGTTCGTTGAGGGTGACCTCAGGCGCGACGGCGGGCCTATCGTCCTCTGCGCATACCGGCAGCACGCCCCACATGGCAGTCCCAGCGACAGCCGCCACCAACACGCAGAAACGCATTACGGCTCCTTCTTCCGAAACGTCAAGGCCGCGGAATTGATGCAGTAGCGCGTTCCGGTCGGCGGAGGGCCGTCGTCAAACACATGCCCGAGGTGCGCCTCGCATCGGGCGCAGAGCACCTCGGTCCTTCGCATGAAGAGACTCGCGTCCGTCTTCAGCAGGACGTTCTGCGCGGCGATCGGCTGCCAGAAGCTGGGCCAGCCGGTGCCGGAGTCAAACTTGACGTCTGAGCCGAAGAGATCAATCCCGCAGCAGACGCATTGGTAGACGCCGGGTTCCTTGTGGTTGTGGTAGCGGCCGGTGAAGGCCCGCTCTGTCCCTTTCTGCCGCGTCACATGAAACTGCTCGGGCGTGAGCTGCTTCCGCCACTCGGCCTCGCTTTTCTGCACGTTCTCCATAAGCACCTCCTTCCCCGCGCGGCTGTCGAAGATCCGGATCGCGGGACGATGGGCCTCGGCGGCCATGAGCAATCCTCCTGCCATGATGGCCGCCGCGAGCCCCCTGCGCAGGAGCCTAGCCCTTGGTCTTCGTGTGGCGCCTGGCGACGGCATCAACTTCGCCGCAGCGACCCGCTGCTAGCGTCCCGCGTCTCGAAGCCCAAGAAGCTGGTCGGCAAAGAGCGTGGGCTCTGTCTGGCCCTTGAGCGCCGGGGGCTCCTGAAGCGGGAGGTCCACGACGTTCGGATCGTGGTCGGAGACGCGCTCGGCGAGGTAGGCATTGAGCGCGTTGAGCGTGCGTCCGAAGTGGGGCGCGAAGCGGTAGGGGCCCCGGCGGTCGCGCGGTCGCTTCAGGTACGCCTTCACGAACACCCAGTCCAGCCGATACTTGCCGATGAGCGTCGCCACCGTCCGGTCAACACGGAACGTCGTCTTGTAGGCCCAGCGATCCCGCTCGTTCGAGTTGGACAGCTTCCCCGCGCGACCGATGGAGCGCCGCCGGTCGCCCCGAAAGTCAAATGCGCCGCCGTCTGCGAACCGGAACCGCTGGAGCACGCTGAACAGCTCGCCCGTCGGGTTGGGGGCGACCAGCGGGATATGGAGCGCGGTCGGATTCTGGTAGTTCTTGGTGTTGTTCGAAAGGAAGAGCGCCGCATTGAGCACGATCGCCTGCGGCAGCATAGAGGCGATGACGCGGCTGAACCAGAACTCCGGCGCGGAGAGCGTGCGCTCGATGACCCGCGGCGTGGCGGTGGGGCTGAGATCCTGCGGGGCGGAGTTGAAGTCGCCCGCCAGAATCACAGGATGCCGGATGTCCTGAATGTAGTTGAGGATCTCCCCCATCTGCATCGCCCGCACCTCCGGCGGGCACTTGATCTCAAGGTGCACATTGATGACCGAGACCACCCCGTCGGGAAGATCCGGCACCGACAGATCCACGCGGAAGTAGGTGCGCCCGCCCACCTTCATCTCGCGGTGCTGTCGCTCAAGCAAAATGGTCTTCGCGCCGAAGCGCCGGAACTGCTCAAGAAATGAGAGCTTCAGCTTCTCCCGCCAGTACCAGTCGTAGCCCTGGGTGAACAGGCGGAACCCCTCGACATTAATGATGGGGTAACGTGAGAGCACCGCGCAGCCGAAGAGCCCTTTGTAGCGCGTCGGATCCACCGCGAAATGCTCCGTGGCCTCGACGTCCTCCTGCCCTTCCTGGAATCGAATCCGCTCAAGACCCAGGAGCACCGGGTCCACCTCCAGGTATTCCGGCAGATAGGCGTAGTTCATGTGGAGGGCTGCGGCGAGCTCCCGCGCCGCATCGCGGTAACCCGAGCGCTTCACGCCGAGGTCCATCTCTTGCAGCAGGATGACATCGGCTTCCGAAAGGAGGGCGCGTTCCGCCATCACCCGCTGAAACCGCTTCGATCCGGGCCTGGCTTTCTTGGGATGAATCAGGCGGGCGAACGCCTCGGCGTCGGTAAAGGCGTCACGAGCCGCGTTCATGCGCAGCGACTGCTCGATGTTCCAGCTCACCACGCGCAGGAACGGCCCAAGTGTGGGGCTTGAAGGCTTAAGGGGCTTGGCGCCGGTGTAGTAGGCTTCGTTGCTGACGATGGGGATTGACCATAGCGCGTCGTATTTTTCTCGAATGGCGCCGGAGGGGTAGGGGTCGGCGGCCAGCGCCTTGAGTTCCTCAAAACTCAGAAACGGCGGCGCCTGGGAGCGGATCAGCGCGGGCTCGGCGGGATGCGGCGGCTGCGCCAACGTGCGCGGCGCGCGCGGAGAGATCGCGAGCAGCACGGTCAGTGTCAGCGCCGCCAGGAGCCCAAAGCGCGCGCTCCGGTGCGAGGCGCTCCGCCTGCGCATCAAAAACGCGCGCCCGTGCGAATGGCCACGCCGATGTGATCGGTGTCATCGCTCAAGCCGATGGGCAGTCCAACACCCACCCACCCGTCCCATCGACCGCGGGTTGTGCTGTAGACGACGCCGGGGGTCACGGTGAGTTCGCTCTCGTGAATCCGCCGGTTGAGCTGAATGGTGTCGAACGCGCGCCCGTCGAGCTCAAGATTCACCTGCCAGCGATCAGCCAACGCGCGCGTGAGGCCGACGCCGTAGACGAGCGTCCGCAGGTCATGCCCCTTGCTGATGGGCGTCTGGTTAAAGTCGGGATCGGCCGGATGGTCGTGGTTATCAAACGTCATCGCAAACCCGACAGCGGCCACCATGTGGGTCGCTTCGACCTGTTTGCCAAGGACCGCAAGGAGATCGAAGCCTGCTTCTTCTCCGATGCCCTCGGTCTCGGCGCGTCGAGGGATGAGCGCGCCGGCCCTCAGCCGAAGATCCGGCAGGTCGTCGGACTCGCGCAGCGCCTGAAATGACAGCCCTCCGAACAGCCGCTCAAAATCGCCGTCATCGTTGCGGTCGTGCGTGTCGCCGTCGCCGTGCGTGTGCTGGCGGAACGCCTTGTACACGATTTCGGTTTCCGGTTGGAGGCGATCGCTGAGCCCGTGCTTGATCCGCCACGTCACCAAGTGGGTTTTGCGGTGGTTGGAGCGCGTGCCAATGGCCTGACTGGCGTTGAAGACCCGATCCTCGCGGTTATCCCGCAAGAAGGTGTAGTTCCACTCCGCGCGGGTCTGGCCGCGCTCCTGGATGGCGCTCTCTTGGAGGGTGAAGAAGATGGGCGCCGGCTTTCTGGGAGACGGGGCGTCGGCCGCGAAGGCCTGCACGCACACCGCGCACATCGCCGCGTACGCGACGAACCGTGAGGCGCGGTGGACGCTAGGGATGATCCGGATAGGGCCACTCACCGCTCTACGCAGCGCACTCCCCCGGGCCCATGCCGCCCAGCGTGAACTCGGTCTCAGCGCCCCAGTCGCGGTAGGCCTCAGGCGATTGCTCATAGGCCGGCAGCGTGGTGTAGGGCTCAAGGGCTTGCTTCCAGTACGCCACGCCCACGCGGCCGCTGAAATCGCGGAAGGATTCCTGGGTCGAGGCGCGGTCCTTGCGGTAGAGCTCAAGCATCTGGATGACGGCATCCGGGATGCGCTTGGCCGGCAGCTTGACGACCGGCTGGGCGAAAATCGCCTTGCCCTCATCAGTCATGCCGCCCACCATCAGCTGAAAGTGCGGAGCCAGGTGCTCGCCCACCTTCTTGGCCCCGCCGAAGAAGCCGATGTCGGCGATATGGTGCTGGCCGCAGGAGTTGGGGCAGCCGCTCACCTTGATGTGGACGTTTTCGATGTCCTCACCCGCCAGCCCGACCTCCTTAAACCTCGCTTCCAGCGCGCGTGAGAGGCCGCGCGAGGCGGAGATACCCAGCTGGCAGGTCTCAGCCCCCGGGCAGGACGTGACGTCGTAGAGCTTCTCCGCCTCCGTTTCGGCCATACCCAGCGGCTCCAGCTCGCTGAAGAGCGCTTGCAGGTGCTCGTTGCGCACCCATCGCAGCATCGCGTTTTGGGTGATGACAACGCGCGCCATGCACCCGAAGCGGCGGATGCTCTTCGCCAGCGCGCGCATCTGTGCGGAGGCAATGTCGCCGAGCCGCAGCCGGATGGTCACCGTCGAGAACCCATCCTGCTTCTGGCCGATCACGTTCGTGAACATCCAGCGCTTGAAGGTGCCATTCACTGGGACTGAGGGCTTGATGTCGGCGGCTGATGTTCCGGGCTTCTCATCCGTCTCGGTCGTCTGCATATCGGGATAGGAAGAGGCCGGCAGCTTCTCGCGCTCGGCGAAGACTTCCTCGCGGAAGGCATCCGGCCCGAGCCGCTTCACGACGAACTTGATGCGGGCCTGCGCCTTATTCTTCCGGTTCCCGAGCCGGTCATGCACGCGGACGATGGCTTCGCAGGTGCGCAGCAACTCCGTCGTCGGGGTGAAGGGCTCAAGCAAAATCGCCTGCATGGGGGCCGCTCCCAGCCCGCCACCCACATAGAGACGAAACCCCAGTGCCTTCCTGCCGCCGACGTCTTGCACGGCGGCCACCGCCCCGATGTCGTGGATGGCGGTGCGGGCATGATCGGTGGGGCAGCCTTCGAAGGCGATCTTGAATTTGCGCGGCAGCTTCTGGCTCGCCGGGTTGCGCAGGAAGTGCTTCGTCACCGCCTCGGCGTGCTTGGTCACATCAAACACCTCGGTGGGGCTGATCCCCGCAAACGGACAGGCGGTGACATTCCGCACGCTGTTGCCGCACGCTTCGCGGGTGGTGAGACCCGCCGCGGCGGTTTTGGCCATGACGCCCGGCACGTCTTTCGTCGGAATCCAATAGAGCTGCATGTCCTGGCGGGTTGTGAGGTGGCCGATGCCCTTGGAATACTCATCGGCGACGTCGGCCAAACACTCAAGCTGCTCCGGCGTGACCTTGCCGGCGGGGATCTTGATCCGCATCATATGGATGTCTTTGGTATTGCGGATCCCATAGGTGCCCATGTGGAGACGGCGGGCTTTGAACTCGTCGGGGGTGAGCGACCCGGTGAAGTACCGCTCAACGAGCTGGCGGAACTCGGCGATCTCCTCCCGGCTGGCCTGGGGGGCCTCCCGGAGGAACTCCTCCAACCGCTTCTGGGCGAGATTGTCAGCCATGGGCCACCTCATCGAACGCCACCACGCCCGCTTCATCCGCCATCAAGAGAAACGACGCCCCCCACTGGCGCGGATCGTCCATTCCCCACGCTTCGGCGGAGCCCGCCGGACGCAGGCGCAATCCGGCCTCGCCGCCGGTCACCAGCACCGCCAAGCCCTCGCCGGAGTCATCCACGCGGCGCCCGCGTGCTTGGCACGGGGTGCCCTCCAGCGTCCAGCCGGTGACGTCATACCAGGCCGGCGCCTCGTTGACCCGCTGGAGGCAAACCTGCCGCACCACCCGGGGAGCCTCGATGTCATGGAAGACGCGAAGGTCCACCGGGTCGCAGTTGGGATTTGGGGCGATCTCGACGACGGCCATCGGGAAGGTTTCTATTGTACTGCGGAAGGCCGTCGGTGTGAAGGGCTTTATGCGAGCTATAGCAAACGAACTAACAATTGTGACGATTCCAGTGATTCCAAAATTGATTCCAGTGATTTGGATGACTACGCATCACTGTAATCATTCGAAAATCACTGTAATCATGTCACAGGATTTACTTCGTTCGTATTAGAACACCCAGTACGCTTCCACGATCATCTGGTGCGCCTCGTAGTGATTATTCCCTGCTGAGGCCGCGATGCTGTCCTCGAACTCGTAGCGGTGGTACAGGGCGGTGACCCGGAACCGATCCTTCTCCTTCTCCTTGACGCGATACATCAGCGCCACTTCAGGAATGCCCTGGCGGTGGTGGAAGCGCATCGCCTGCCACCGGCCGCTGGCGCTCACCAGGCGATAGCCCACCTCCAGCGTGAGACCCTCCATCAGCGGCTGGCCGAGGAGGACATTCCAGTTGGTCACCGTCTTGTCAATATCGTTGTCCGCCGTATCCGGCGCATCCTTCTGGAAGTGCGCCTGTTCCACATACGCGGAGAGCTTGGGCAGGCCGTCGTGATGCCGGCCGAGGTCGTAGTCGCCTCCCACGCGGTAGACCGTGATGTCGCCACGCGCTGAATCGGCGACGGCCGGGAAGTAGGAGTCGCCGAAGATCGTATCGCCTGGACGGGTGTTCGTCTCAATCTGGTGCAGGCGGTAGAGGACGGTCTTCACCGATCCGTGCCCGACGGGCGCCGTGAGCGTCGTCTGGATGCCGTGGACATTCGTGGGGTAATGCTCGGTCTTGTGATGGCCCATCAGCTCATAGTTTTCCCCGAGGTATTGATACTGGGCGCGCCATTCGCTCCTCCGCGGGCCGAGCAGCCGGACGCCGCCCAGGCCCGCCGCACCGCGAAGCTCGCCGCTTCGATGGTAGGCGCTCCGGGCCCACGCGCCGTAGAGCGCGAGCCACTTCAGCAGGGAGTAGGAGCCATCCAGCGCCCACACGGATTGGCGCTCGCCCGTGATGGACGGGTTGCGTTCGCCTTCCGTCGCCACGTAGGACACGCCCAGATTGCCGTCGAAGAGATCCGCCGCCCAGCGCGTCCCCACGACGTCTCGATCAATTTCTTGGACCGGTGTGGGCTTGGTCCGTCCCAGGAACACCTCGCCATGGAGGCGCTCATTCTGGAGATACGGGAGATCGATCACCGCATCCACCCCGCGCAGCGGATGGCGCCCGGACTCCAGCTTGCGGTCTTCTTTCTCAAAGAAGCTGGCGTTGGTCACCGGCGGCCGGTAGACGAGACTGCCCAGCTTGATGAAGTTGAACTCTTTCCGGGTGAGATCGAGGTCTTTAAGGTTGCCGCCCGTCACGCTATACGTGAGGTCGCCTTCAGCGTCCTTGATCCACGCCTGATGGAAGTCGGTCGAGAAGCGCTCTTGGACCACGCGGCCGTCGACGCGGTCAAAGTCATCCCACGGCAGCTCTTCGCCATAGACCCGTCCGACCGTGCGGTTGCCGCCCACCGCATAGAACTGCCAGAGAAACCCGGCTTCAAGGCCTTGCGCGAGATCCGCGGCTAGGCCGAGGTGGTCGTTGGTGCTGATCGCTTCGCCTTCGGTGAGCGGATAATTCGCGTTCGTGGTGATCCCGGATCCGTTGAAGGGGGACTGTCGGCCGCCCCAGTTCCATTCGAACAGCGACATGTCGTAGGTATTGGCCAGGTTGGCAACGTCGCTGCCTGGGCCGGAGAGGTCGTTGCTGGCCACAATGGTGTGCTGTTTGGCGAGGAGCTTGACGTTCGCGGGCCGGCGCGCATCGGGCCCTTCGGCAGCGGCCCTGGCGGGTCCTCCGGCGAGCGTCACGGCGCTGATGAGACACGCGCGCCGCACAGAGGGCCGCATCGTCCGCGTCACTTGACCAGAAGATGCGTGACGGGCGGCCACAGGATAGTGGTGGCGACGCCAACCAGGACAAGCGCGACGATCCCAGCGAGCACCACGCTGACCTCGCGCTTCCTGAGGAGCGCGTGGAGCATGATCCAACTGAGCAGCCACACAAGCACCGCGATCGTTTCTTTTCCTGAGTACGGTCCAATGCCCTGCGCGCCGGGGATCCACAGGTTGCCCAAGGCCTGCATCGCATCCTTGAAGCGCGTTGACGCTCCTGAGAGCGCCTGAGAGATCCCGAGGACCAACAGCCCCAGCCCCACGCTGATGAGCGCAGCCGCTGCGGGCCCTGTCGTCAACGGGCTGGGTGATGTTGTTGCCATCACGCAAACCTCCTAGACCGACTTAAGCTTGGTCACCGCCGCCCCCAGCCCGAAGGCGACGACAAAATAGAAGAACACGAGCACGAGCAGCACCGCCACCACCGCGCTCAATCCCTTACGACGGTAGATGTCCTCGCCGTAGCGAACGAGGAGGTACGCCGCCACCGCCGCCAGCGGGAACGTGAAGAGCGCGGCGAACTCTTTGAACTCAAAGAAGACCTGATGCACCTCGGGAGCGGTCTGAAGAAAATGCGTGCGCGGCCCTCCGGCGGCGCGGTAGGGAATGTAGATCCAGTTGCCTGAGAGGATCGTCAACAACGCGAGCGACGCGTTAATGACGCTGCCGATCTGCAGCTCGGCCATGCTCGAGGCCCTTCCGGCAAAGATGCGGTACGCCTGGAACAGCCCGATGGTCGATGTCACCATGAAGAGCCCTGCCGCCGTCCCATGCAAGGCTCCACGGATGGCATAGGCGCTCTCCCCCGCCAGCTCCTTCGCCGGCGCGGTGAGTGCGACGATCGTCAGCCCCACAAGGCCCAGCACGACCACCATCACCCAGAGAGTCGAGGGGGGCACGGGTTCGGTGGAGGTCGGTTCCATCACGTCACCCTTACCGAATGATCCACAGATCGACGAGCCGCCCGATGAGAAACCCCACGAAGGCCGCCACCCCCGCCACGCCCAGCATCTCAAGACCGCTGCGCCACCAGCTCTGGCGCACGACGCGCCCTTTGAGGCCGCCGAAGAGAAACAGCGCCAGCAGCGTGCCGGTGATCGACACCGGCATCGCCGTCCGCATGGGGAGCAGCAGATACGGCAGCACGGGGATGAGCCCGCCGAGGACGTACGCGACCCCCATCACCAGGGCGTTGCCCAAGGGCTCCTCCAGCGCCTCCGGCGCGATGCCCAACTCCTTGTGCGCCATGTCTTCCAGGAGAAGCTGCGGGTTGCTCATGAGCCGCTTCGCGATGATCTCAATCTCCTGGTCCGCATAGCCGCGCGAGCGGTACATCTCCCAAATCTCCTGGCGCTCCTTCTCCGGCTCGTTCTTGATCTCCTCCTCTTCCTCGCGCAGGATGCGCTCCAGATACTCCCGCTGGGACTTGGAGGACAGATACGATCCGGCCGCCATGGACAGCGACTCCACGGCGATGATGACAAACCCGGCGATGAGAACCGCTTCGGCGTTCTGGGTCCCGGCGGCGATGCCGGTGAGCGCGCCGAGCGTGGAGATCAGGCCGTCCTGCGTGCCGAAGACCGCGTCGCGCACCTTGGCGCGCACAGGGTCGCGCATCCCGTGGTGTTCCATCTGAGGCTGGGTCATCCCACCGATTGTAGCACAGCAAAATTAAGGAAGACTGCGCGGGGGCGAGTGGGCGCTGTTGGCGTGCTCGAGGCGGCGCAGGCGCTCTTCCACGAGTCCAGCCTGCGCGATGAATCGTGTGAGCGACTTGAGGAGCGCGGGAAGCCGGGCTAAGGCGGCGAGCTGGCGCTTGGTGCTGCTGATGGGACGTGCCGGGTAGCCCCAGACACTCTCTCCCGGCGCCACCGACTTCGTCACGACGCTGCACAGCCCGATCTGGGCTCGCTCTCCAATCGTCACATGGTCGGTGATGCCGGAGCGCCCGCCGAAGACCGCGTAGTCCCCGACGGTGATGCTGCCTGAGAACCCCCCCTGGCCGGTGATGATGACGTGTTGGCCGATGAGGTTATTGTGCCCGATCTGGACGAGGTTGTCGATCTTGGTGCCCTGCTTGATGAGCGTGGAGCCGATGGTGGCCCGATCGATGCAGACGTTGCATCCGATCTCCACGTCGTCCTCGATGATGACGTTGCCGACCTGCGGAACCTTGACATGCCGCCCCTCATGGAAGACATAGCCAAAGCCGTCCCCGCCGATCACGGAGCCGCCATGGATGCGCACCCGGTTGCCGATATGGGTCTGGCGATAGATGACGACGTTCGGCCCGATGAGGCAGTGCTCGCCGATCGTCGCCCCCTCTCCGAGCGACACGCCGGCCTCGATCGTCGTCCCGTATCCGATCAAGGCGCCGCTGCCGATGACGGCGTAGGGGTGGATGCGCACATGGTCTGCGATCTGCACGCGGTCCCCGAGCACCGCCGTCGGATGAATGTGGCCCTCCGGCACGGCGGATGGATGAAACAGATCCAGGACGAGCGCAAAGGCCAGCTTGGGGTCCGACACGCTGATGCCTGATTTGCTCCCCAGCTCATGCACATCCGCGGGCACAATGACCGCTGAGGCCGGCGTCGCCAGCGCCTGCGCCAGGTGCCGGGGGGTGTCGGCGAAACTCACCTCTCCCTTCTGAGCCGCTTCCAGCGTGTTGACGCCGTGGATGAGCGTCGCCCCGTCGCCGATGAGCCGCCCCTTGAGGTGCCTGGCGAGCGCTTCCACCGTCTGTTCCATCGCGGGCTGCTCCGTGGGTGTGTGCCCGATCTTACAGCTTGTCCACGTTGGTCGCCTGTGGACCTTTCGGACCCTGGGTCACTTCAAACTCGACCGCCTGCCCATCCTGAAGCGACTTGAACCCTTCGCCACGGATTGCGGTGTGGTGGACAAACACGTCCTTCGACCCATCCTCCGGGGTGATGAACCCATACCCCTTTTGGTCGCTGAACCACTTCACGGTTCCCTTTGCCATGCCGATGCCACCTCCTTTCCGGCCGTTGCCACGATGCAAAAACCGCGGGGCATTTGACAGCCCCACGGCGTTCTCCGTCCCACAAGTGACGCTGAAAAACACCACCGTATCCTATCGTGCGCCCACCACCGTGTCAATCGCAATCACCGCTCTATGGCAGGGCGGCTGCGAGGATTTCCTGGGCATCCATTCCGGGTTTCGTCGTGACGCGGGACAGCCTCACTTCCTCCGCCTCGGCTTGCTGCACCGGTCTCATCGCCGGATCGGCGGCCTCGGCCATCCCGGCGCCTGTTTCCACACGATACAGCGCGCGCAGATAGCGCAGCACCAGCACGAAGAACCGGCTGTGCTTGCTCACGATCTCCCACAGATACCGGACGTAGAAGGCCACGGGATCTTCACGGGGCATGCCCGGTCGTCGGTCGCCGCGATACTTGAGCCGAAACAGCCCGCCTTCAAGCGGGTGGACCCGCTCCAGTCGCGCACACGCATGAAAGCATAGCAACTTCATCATCATCGCTCGAGGCGCGAAGTCCCACGCCTTCCCCCGCCGGATGACGGTCTCGACGTGTTCCGGCGTGTAATAGGCCTCCCAGGCCTCGTGGTAAATGTCCTGCCATTCCTGCCTGGACATCTTCTGGTGAGCCGTGGTGACGTGCGCGAGATCATAGCGATTCATGTCCGAGTCCATCACAACACCCTGATCATGCAGCGCTCGGTGGTCTTGGGATCCAGGAAGCGGGGTCAAGATGAAAAACTCCAGGAGATCGATGGGCAGCTCCTGCTGGATGATTGTGATATCTCTCAGGATGCTCTCGCGGGTATCCGTCGGAAAACCAAGGATATAGCCGGCGAGCGTCAGGGCACCGACTTCGTGCCACGCGTGCAACATGGCGCGGTACTTGCCGATACAATTTTGCCGCTTCTGCGCCCCCTTCAATGACTCCGGATTGATGTTCTCCAGGCCGATGAACACGCGGTTCACGCCAGCCCGTCCCGCCTTCTCAATAAAACCCGGAATTTGGTGGCTCAGGGTATCGACCTGAATGATGAGTCGAATCGGAAGCCCCTCCACCTCCCGCAGGTGGATCAACCGGTCGAGAATCGGCTCCCACTCTTTATTCCGGGCGAAGTTGTCATCGCTGATGAAGAAGTTGCGCACCCCCTGGGCGGCATTGGTTCGTACCACCTGCTCCACGTCATCCGGGCTACGATGGCGAGACTTGCGCCCTTGTACGTTAATGATGGTGCAGAAGCTGCATTGAAAGGGACAACCGCGTCCCGCCTCAAAACTCGTTTTCGCTCCGGTCCGGCGATGGATGATGGAGGCCGGGAGAAACGGCACGGGGCTGCCGGCAAGGTCCGGGAGGTCCTTCATGTAGTTGTACACGGGTCGCATCTCGTGGCGGAAGGCATCTCGGAGAAGCGCGTCCATGCGCCCTTCCAGCTCCCCCGCATAGAGGGAGATGCCGAGAGTCACCGCCTCTTGCAGATTGGGTGGCATGTCCGGCAACATGGCGAGGCAGCCGCTCACGTGAAAGCCGCCAATACACACCTGAATTCCCTCGGCACGAAACTGACGCGCGAGATCCATGGCCCGCGGGTATTGATTGGACTGAACGCCCACCAGCATCACCACGCCTCCCACGCTGGACGACCGGATCAGTCGAACCAGCCGCTTGACCTTGATGCGCGTGTTGGTCTCGTCATAGGCGTGCACCCGAAGCTCCACGTCGCTGCCGAGCACCTCGCGCCTGGCACAATCGAGGGTCAGCCCGTAGAGGATCGCCAACGTATTGGAGGGGATCGAGGAGCGCATCCACTGGATGACGTAGCCCTCGTCGTCATAATGCGACGGTTTGATCAGCACGATATGAAAGGGCGTCTTCCCGAGTTGGGCGTGCGCGCTCATCAGTCCCCCTGCGGGCTGTCGGTCTCTCTCGTCTTGGCCATTATACCGTCTACGACATGGGAGCGCCACTTCAGCGCTTCTCGTGTTGCAAGCCAATAGAAATGTCATGAAACTGGGAGGCGTCCTAAATACCTCAAAAATGCGTGAACGCCGCCGATGTTGATCGTGTGAACTCACACCG